>CAYNFI010000004.1:0-67162 GCA_964396445.1 uncultured Candidatus Bathyarchaeia archaeon | reverse complement strand
CACGCCGAAGCCTCGGATAGAATCGCCCAAGAAGGTGATGTGGTGGTTGTAGACTTAGGGGCGGCTATCGGAGGCTACACGTCTGACTTAACACGTACATTCATTGTGGGAAAGCCTTCTGATAGGCAGGCATCGATTCTACGTAGTGTTCAGGAAGCCCAGCTTAAGGCTTTAACCTCTCTAAAGGCTGGGCTTGCATGTAAGGAAGCCTACACGCTGGCAAGAAAGGTCTTGGAAAAAAAAGGCTTAGAGGATAGGTTTATCCACGCCCTTGGACACGGCGTCGGCTTGGAGATCCATGAGCCTCCTCGGCTAAGCCTGGAAAGCCAAGAGATTCTCCAAGAGGGAAACGTTGTCACCGTGGAGCCCGGTGTATACATGCCTGGTTACTGGGGTTTCAGATGGGAAGACATGGTCCTCATCGTTGATGATGGTTACGAGCAGCTCACATACAAGTTTCCTGAACAACCTTAGACTTAGTGCTTTACACACCGGCCTCTATCAAGGCTTCACGGCATCTACACCTTCGATCCTGAGGTATGCGTTCCAAAACTCTGCTGATAACCTCAGATATGAGGCGTCTTTTCCCCGCCGTCACTTTCAATACCTCCGTTGTCGTCAATCGCTCCTGCATCCCGGCGGCGAGGTTTGATACAAGGCACAAAGTTGCGTAACAGATACCGAGCTCCCTCGCCAGAACGGCTTCAGGACAACCTGTCATGCCTACAAGGTCCCCTCCAAGCGTACGGTACATCTTAATCTCAGCCGGCGTCTCATAGCGCGGTCCCTCCGTGCATACGTAAACGCCGTGTTCCCACACCTTCTCAGCAACCTCCCTCACAGCCTTGATTAAGGCTTCTCTAATCTCTCTACAGTAAGGTTCAGTGAAGTCGATGTGGGTGACTGGGGGGACTTCATGATACGTTGACAGCCTTGACTTCGTGAAGTCTATGAGGTCATGTGGGACAACGAGGTCCCCGGCTTGGAAGAGAGGGTTTATGGTACCAACAGCGTTTGTGGCGACAATCCTTTCAACACCTTTAACATGGAGTGCCCAGAGATTCGCTCTGTAGTTGATTTTATGGGGTGGTAACTCGTGTTTCACCCCGTGTCTAGGGATGAAGACCACGTTGAGGCCTTGTATTTCACCGAGGAAGACCTTGGGGTTATCTCCGTAGGGGGTTTCAACTTTTTCTTCACGAGGATGTTCCAGGAGGGATTCAAAGCCGGTTCCGCCTACGATGCCGTAGAGTGTTTTAGGCTTCAACTTGACCAGGCTTCCTGAAATAGGATGAGAACCTTATCCGCAACCTATGGACGATGAGGATGCTTAAGACCATGAGGAGAATCCCAAACCCAACCCATAGGAAGAAGTTGATAGTTGAGGGTTCGAGCACGTTTACCGGTATCTCCCTGAGTATACCTGTCGCCCTCCTAAGGGTTTCACCTACGAGGAGGGCGGCTACGACACCCAAAGAGTTAGGCCACATCTTCTCGTTTCTGATGAAGAAGTAGTATAAGGCTCTCCCTACGAGTATAACCGATACGCCTACCATTATGTAATCGATGGCTCCATCGATAAAGGCGGCTGACACGATGTTGATGTGGGTTAGAAAGCTCATGAGGTCTGTGATGTACTCTTTTGGAACGGTGCTCGACACCATGGAGAACGCCCTTTGAACACCTAGGGCGCAGACAACGATTCCGGCTATAGTTCCGAAGGCGCTTATAAGCACTGATGGACGCGCGGAAACCTCTGAAACCATGAAGCTTACGGCTTTATCCACACCGAAACCCTTTACGACGAGGACTAAGCCGAGCACAACAAACACTACTACCCCAGCGTAGGTAGCGAAGGGAATGGTTGGGTAAAAAAAGCTTAAGGCGTAGAAAACCGTCAGCATCAGCATCATTATCCCAGGTATGCCGAGGGTCCACTTACTGTACTTCGGGTCGTTGAGTAGGGTTTTCAAGTACCTGGAAAGAATGAACCAACTCGTTTCAAGGGCTTCACTGTGCTTAACGGCGAACCTTCTCACGGAAATGATTGGAGCGTAGGATTGTATAATCGGGGAAACCATCTGGTCGATGTAACCGTCTGAGATTAGGATTACGGCTTCAGACGAGCTACTTTCCAAGGCTTCCTGAACTTCCTTAGCGATCTTCCTATCCGCCTCCATTTCACCCAAAGGGGAGCCGGCGACAGCGGCGACCTCGTAGCGTTCATCCCCAGCCATCGAGCGGAGTGCGTTGAGCACCCTGAGGCTTTCAAACATGGTGTTTGCATCGGCTTCTTCGGGGTCCTTAACGATCAACTGCATAGCCGCGTTGTACACAGCCTCTCTTCCTATGAGAGGCGTGGGTATCCCTGTTTTTACGCCTACGTCGTCGTCCCTGTCAACACATAGGATGAGGATGTTTTTAGGTTCCTTGCTTATCCTCTCCCCGTTCATCCCCCAACACATAACCTAGGAAGAACCTTCCGCCTCCGACAACACCTGCAGCTCTTGGAAGGTTATTTTCTCCCCGCGTTTCATCCTTTCACGTATATCGTAAGCTAAATCCTTTATTTTACCTTTTCTGATAACCTCTTCCCTTTCAGCTATCTTCTCCCGTAAAGCCAGTACTTCTAAGGTTAAACAACCCATCTGTCGCGTTAATGCATTAACTTCCTCCCTTTTCTTGATATATCGACTGTGAAGATCATCGGCTTTATCCTTAACTGTTGAAGCGCGAGTCTCAACAGCGGATACTCTATGACGGAGGAGTTTCCTTTCCTCAAGGAGCTTCCTAAGGCTTCCCCAGTTTTCCCGCATTGAGAGCCTAAAACTTTCAATCTCGACCTTGGTTTCAACCATTCGTTTCCTGAGGTCTTCAGCCCTCTCATAGATACCACGCTCAACAGAGAGTGCCTTCAACCTCTTCATAAGCCGCCTTTCCTTCTGCATCTCGGTTGGGGATGTCTGAAGCTCCCATTCTATATCATCCATCTCCTGTCTTACAGCGTTAAACGGGGTTTTAACCTGTTTCCTTACGAGGTTAATCTCATCTCTGAGCCCCGTAAGCACTTTAAGGGTTTCATTAACCTTCTCCTTCTTCTGAGTAATTTTCTCGCTCAGATCGCTGATACCTTGGTTAACCTCCTTAACTCTCGCTCTCAGCTTCTTTAACTCAGCTACGAGGCTGCGATGTTCAAGGTTCAGCCGATCTCTTTCTTCTCTAAGCCGCTTAGCTTCATTTGTCAATTCAAGGTGCTTACCCCTAAGAGGAGACAATTCGGAGTTAAGGCGCTCAATCGTGGCTTCCATATCGTCGATTACAGTCATCTGTAAACCCTCAAAGCCTAGTCGGCGTATCATCGATTCATTAACACCCCTCGATAAAAATATATGACCTCAACCCTGCACTGCAAGTGTGTGGAACCTTAGGTTATAAGTCATCTTGATTGTGGAAGAAGCTTAAGCGGAAAATCATCCGATGGAACCATTTAATGCCGATGAATAGACTGTGACCGTTAAAAGGCTGTATATGACAGCTGGACATTCAGTTTCGCAGAAGATGTTTGTTGCATGCCACGCTTTCTCTATTCCATACAATGGATGGAAACCTATATAAGTTTCAGCTGTGATTATCTTACACCTCTAAAGAGGATAGTGAAGGACGTAGAGGTCTGGAAGTCGTTTAGGAGGTGCAACCCAATGTCTGAATCGAGACCTGAGAACGTGGTTTACATCGGGGTCAAGCCAGTGATGAACTATGTAGTTGCCTGTATGACCCTATTCAACGCAGGCATGACCGAGGTCACGGTGAAGGCTCGAGGTATGGCTATACCTAGGGCCGTTGACACCGTTGAGGTGGTCCGCCGGTCATTCATAAAGGACTTGGAAGTTAGGGGCATCAACATCGGCACTGAGCAGCTTACCAGCCAAGATGGCCGGATGAGCAATGTCTCCACCATAGAGATCATCATTGGCAAGTCCTCAGCTGTGAAAAGCGGCTGAACAATGTCAGCATCAGCGATCTGATGGAAACCCTGAGACCGGGATTCACGCCGATAGATTTAGCATCGAAGCCTAACGCCGGTTTATGTGCTTCGATTTAGCAGTCACTCTAGCCTTTTTTGAAAGCCACAGAGGATTGTTTTTTGTTGAAATGCTTTGTAACTTAAAAAAATTGGGAAATATCCTAGGGGAATCTAATTGGATAAAAGTAGGAAGGCCCTAAGGAAAACGCTGGTTCCCCCCTAGGCTTAAACCCTTAATATCTTCGTCTAGGTCGGTAACCTCTTCTACCTCCACTGCCTCCACGGTAACCCTCGTCTCTAAAGGAGGGGCGGAAGGTAGGGTAACGCGGCTGCTGCTCATACTGCTTGTCAGAAAGGTTATTATCCGTTTTGACTTCGCCAATAGTGGCTTCCGTAGGCTCAAAGCTACCGTATCGACCGATGTTTAGACGCATTGAGCCCCTGAACAACGAGATGTAGCCGTTCCTTATGGCAATTGTATCGCCGTCCTTAACCCTCTCAATGTTGTCATCCCAAAGGGTAAGGTAGATACATCCGGTTTCATCTCCAACCAAGGCATCGGTGACGCGGTGTGTTGAACCATCGCTTCGCGATATTGTATCCCTTACGGCTGTCTTGGAAACAACCTTCACCGACACGTTCACTTCCCTTGAACTAGGCTCCAGCTTCTCCACCTTAATGCTTTCGCCGCTACCATGCGACTCTCCATACGCCATTTTATAGACACCTCTGTTGAAGTCATTGATGAAGTCCCTATTAACCATTGTGCTAGGTCATGGAACCCTAGCGGTTATCAACGTTCTCCTTTAAGACAGGCTTACACAATCTATGACCTATACATCTTTAAGTCTAGTCTAGGTTAGTCACAGACCCCTCTTTAAGAGGATTCGTTTCGGAATACATGGAAAGCAGGGTTTTGCCTGTATACGTTGAGGGGGTCTTGAGGTATTCGGTATAAGCTGTTACATGACGTATGGTTGTTTTGAGTCAAGGGGTGACTTTGAGGCCTCTTTCCCCATTGTCCGCATAGGAGTTTCAACCTGTCCTTCAGAGAGGTCTTCGGAAACCTTTCTATACATCTCAAGCTCTTGCTGCGATATCGACTTTACCTTTTTTAAGGCTTCACCGAAGTGTTTCATGGAAACCTTCAACTCCTTAACGTTCTTCTTCGCCTCTTCTTCTTCCTTGTATCGTCCTACGTACTCCCTTATCGCCAGCATAACCGCCGTGTTGCATACGGAGGCTATGTCAGCGCCGGTGTATCCCTCCATCCTCTCCGCCAACGTGTCAAGGTCAACATCCGTGGTTAGGGGCTTCCCCTTGACATGGATCCTCACGATCTCCTTCCTCGCGTCAAGGTCTGGGAGGGGGACGTAGAGTAAACTATCGAATCTCCCAGGTCTGAGCAGGGCGGGGTCAACGATGTCAGGTCTGTTGGTGGCGGCGATGACGACCACGTTCCTCAACTCCTCCAATCCATCAAGCTCAGTGAGAACCTGGCTGATCACGCGTTCAGTTACGTGAGAGTCTCCGATCCCGCTTCCCCTCACAGGTGCCACCGAGTCAACCTCATCGAGGAAGATGATGCAGGGAGCTGCCTGCCTCGCCTTCCTGAAGACTTCCCTCACAGCCTTCTCAGATTCACCGACCCACTTCGATAGGAGTTCAGGTCCTTTAATGGAGATGAAGTTCGCTTCGCTTTCGTTAGCCACAGCCTTCGCCAGCAAGGTTTTACCTGTTCCAGGGGGACCGTGGAGGAGTATGCCCTTCGGTGGACGCGCATCAGCGTAGCTGAAGACCTCCGGGTACTTTATAGGCCATTCAACGGCTTCCCTCAGCTCCTGTTTTACGTTTTCCAAACCCCCGATGTCCTCCCAATTGATATTTGGTACCTCTACGAGGACCTCACGCATAGCTGAGGGTTCAACGTCCTTCAAGGCTTCTTGAAAATCGTTCATAGTCACCACGATCTTGTTTAAAATATCCGCTGGTATACTTTCAGCTTCAAGGTTGACTTCTGGGAGGATCCGCCTTAAAGCCCGCATAGCCGCTTCCTTACATAAGGCTTCTAAGTCAGCGCCTACAAAGCCATGGGTTACGTCAGCCAGTTTCTCTAAGTTCACATCCTCGGCTAGTGGCATCCCCCGCGTATGGATCTGCAGGATCTCCATGCGGCCTTGCCTATCCGGTACACCTATCACGATCTCCCTGTCGAAGCGCCCAGGCCTCCTCAGGGCGGCGTCTAAGGCGTTAGGACGGTTGGTCGCACCTATCACAACGACCTTCCCACGGGACTGCAACCCATCCATGAGGGAGAGGAGCTGACTTACAACCCTTCGCTCAACCTCCCCCGTTACCTCCTCCCGCTTAGGAGCTATGGCGTCAAGCTCGTCTATGAAGATGATGCTCGGGGCGTTCTCCTGTGCCTCTTTGAAGATCTCCCTTAAACGCTCCTCGCTCTCCCCGTAGAATTTACTCATGACCTCCGGTCCGCTGAGGCTGGTGAAGTGCGCGTTCGTCTCATTGGCTACAGCCTTAGCCAGGAGGGTTTTCCCTGTGCCTGGGGGACCGTGAAGTAGAACACCTTTGGGTGCTTCAACGCCGAGTCTCTCAAAGAGTTCAGGATGCCTTAAAGGCAGCTCAATCATCTCCCTAACCTTTTGAACCTCGTTCCTTAAACCCCCGATGTCCTCGTAAGTAATTCTTGGAATCATCCCCTCAGCCATCTTAGCAACCTGCTCGTTGATGGTGATCTCAGTTTCATCGGATACAATGACAGCGTCGGCGACGGGTTGGATGCCTGTGACGACGAGGTCGATTCTGTTGCCCATAATCCCCACTGGGACCACATCGCCGCGGGTGAGGGCTCGTCCCATAAGGAGCTGGCTGAGATACCCTTCCCCGCCCATGATTCGCAGGGGTTTTGTAGGAGCTAAGGTAACCCTCTCAGCCACCCTCGCCTCAACCTTTCTCAGAACAACCTTATCATCGATCCTTACACCCGCATTGTTCCTAATGTATCCATCAACCCTAAGGATCCCCCTGCCGTAGTCTTCTGAGTGGCTCGGCCAAAAGATCGCAACAGTCTTTTTCTTCCCGAGGACCTCGATGACATCCCCTGACGTCAACCCCAGATCCTCAGCTGCTCTTGAATCAACCCTCGCTATTCCCCTGCCTACATCCCTGGAGTAGGCCTCGGCGACGCGTAAAACCGTGGATTTAATGCTTTTCAACCCTTCAACCCCCCTACATGATATACGATTGGTTAGCCCTATCGAAGTCCCTTACCACCTCAAAGCCTCCCTGACCGGAGCGCCCCCCTGGTACTAATACCTGGGGGAAATACGTCAAGGGACCGTTAACGGCCATCTCGGTGGCTGGATGCCCCTTACCGAACGTGGCGTTCGATACCTTGTAGACTAGGCTCCGAACCTCTCCCTCCTCGATATGTCCTAGCGCGTGGAGGTACTCATGGAGCAGGATCGAGTATACGTAGGCGTTCAGCTCCCTCTTAGACCTCGCGGCTTTAGCCACGATGTCGAGGAGTAGGCGGTTCATTACGATTATGTTAGAGCCTACTTCATGGAAGGCTCCGACGTTAAGCGGGAGTTCGGCGAGGTAGAGGCTGAGACCCGCCCTCCAAAGTCCTAAGGTTTCCTTCACAGACTCCCTTACAACTTCGAGTATGTCCCCGAAGTTGACGCATCTGTCAAGTGCTTCAACGTACTGATTCACATAGACACCTCCTTTTCCTTTCAGTCCTCCGCCTACCCAGACTCCTCCAAGACCCGCTTCACCCTCTCAAGGAAGGTTATGTACTCACATAGGATCCGTCTACCTACCGAGCTTAGCTGGTATTCATCCTCGGGAAGCTCGTTGATTAAGCCGCGTGTAAGAAGGGAGGATATGTTTTCGTACACGAGCTTTGGGTTGATCTCCCTCCTGTAATATCCCTTCCGATACGGTCTCTCAAGCAGAGGCATGAGCATCCTCACACGTGTTTCATTCGCTAAGAGGTCCATGAGTTCTAAGGCTTCCCGGAAGGCTTCCTCCAAACCACTGTCAAGCCAGCAGAACTGCTCAACCATGATCTTACCTGATTCAAAGGCTTCTGGAAACCTATCGGCTAAGACGTCAACGTTTACCTTAAATGGGTATAGTAGAAACGCCCTTGAGTTCTCAGCCGCGTTCACAAGTTTTAAGCCCTCGTACAAGGTGGTTGAAGGCGGAGTTGTTTCACAGAAGACGATGGTGAATTCGTCGTTATCTTCACCGCATACATCCGCGTATAGCGTTTCATCCTGTCTAACCCTTGGAACACATTGCAGAGTAGCTTCAACGTACATCCTTGAAAAACCTTGTTCAGCTAGGAAGTGCGCAGCGTAGAACTTCTCAAGCATGTGCAGCTCTGTTTCCCCGCTGTGTAAACCGAAGCGTTCTTTGAACGTGCCGTAGTCCATGATGTGCGTTGATTGAACCCTTGATCTCGTTGAAGCTGGGTGTAGTCTAAGCCTCACAGGGCTTCACCGTTACCTTACGTAACATCCTCCCATATAAATGTTACCATTGGTAACAAAATTCCTCCTAAAAGGCACACCCCATTCAATTCGCACGTATAAAAGCAGCGCTTAATCCAATCTAAAACAATCTCATAGAAGCTTAAACCTCACTCCAGCCTTTATCCACCACCCCATCAAGTACCTGGATAATCTATGGAAAACATGGACAGGAAACCTTTTTAGACGCTGTGTCCAATCCAATTTTTCAGAGTTGGAGACCTTGACTTCTGAAAGCGAGGCTGTTGAGTTTCACGGGTTAACAAAGGTTTTCGGGAACAACGTGGCCGTTGATAACGTAGACCTCTTCGTTTATGAAGGTGAGGTTTTCGGCCTCCTAGGACCTAACGGAGCGGGGAAAACCACCACCATCAGGATGGTCTGTACACTTCTGAAACCCACCTCAGGTAAAGCCAAAGTCTTCGGCTTCGACATCGTTAAGGAGCCTTTAAACACTCGGAGCTTCATAGGACTTCTCCCACAAGAAGGAGACGTCTATGAGCAACTTACAGGCTGGGAGAACGTTGCGTACTTCGCGAAGCTATGCCACCTTAGCGGAGCTAAGCTACGGGAAGCCGTCGATGACGCGTTAAAGGTTGTAGGTTTAAGGGGTAGGGCAGCTGAGCGGGCGGGCACATATTCCGGGGGTATGAAGCGGAGGCTTATGATCGCGAGGGCCATCGTGCATAGACCGAGGCTTCTCATACTCGATGAGCCGACGATCGGCTTAGACATTTTCTCAGCGAGGAGAGTGAGGGACCTCATAAGAAGCGTAGCCAAGGAGCCTGGGAGGACAGTTATTGTATGTACAAACGACCTCGATGAGGCTGAGAGGCTGTGCGACAGGGTTGCCATCATGGACCGGGGTAAGGTTGTGGCTATAGGAGGCTCAGCTGAGCTTAAGGAGAGGTTTAACGAGCCAAGCCTCGAAGCCCTCCTTGCACGGTTGACCATAGGGGAGGAGGAGTCCTAAATGGACTACCTCATAGTGGCTTCGAAGGAAGTAAAGGAGCAGTTGAGAACTAAGAAAACCATGGCTCTCCTCATCCTACTCCCCCTCATCCTTTGGATAGGTATGGGGCTCTTCTACGCGGGCTTCTTCTCCATGGCAACACCGGGTGGAGGTGGTGCTGGTGCTGGAGCTCAAACTCCCTTAGAGGTCTACATGGCCATAGAGGACCAGGGATGGGGAGGTGACCGTATACAATCAACCATTCAGGCTCTAGCTCAACCCTTGAACATTAAGATAATGAATGTGGAGGCTGAAGCCGGTGAACGCTTGGCCCGCGAGGGGAAGATATCCCTCTTCATCTATGTAAGCCCTAACTTCACTAAGTCCCTTGAGTCCTCGGCACACGCCGATGTCGATGTCTGGCTTGACCAAACAAGCATAAGGGCGTCAACCGTTGCCAGCGTGATCGCTGCAACCTTAGAGCCGGTCATCGAGTCACCACGGTATCAGTTGATGGTTAGGCAGAAAGCTATATACTCCTTCTCCTTCGGGTTCAACATCGTAGCCTACATCCTGACGGTTATGGCATTCGTCGGACCCATGCCCGTTGTCACCACGAGCTTCGCAGGGGAGAGGGAGAGGAAGAGCCTTGAAGCCCTCCTCGTAACGCCGGTTACGAGGCTTTCCATCCTCATCGGAAAGCTGGTCTCAGCCCTCATCTTCACAGCCCTCTACCTTCTCATGAACTTCATCGGAATCCTGTACTTCAACGAGTCGCTTACAGGGGCTTTTTCATCCCAGGCAGGGGTGGCAGTAGGGCAGATCGCCCTCACGCCTGAGAAGACAGCTGTTGTACTCGGTGCCGTAGCCCTCACCGTGCTCGCCGCCATATCCGTGGGCATAGTGGTTTCAAGCCTAGCTAAGAGTGTACGGGACGCCGAGGTTTATTACCAAGTTGTGTACACATTAAGCGTCTTCGCCCTCATGCCAACCCTCACATCGAGGCTTGAAGATTGGCCGCCTATCGCCCAGTTGGTCGTACAGCTCATCCCCTTCAGTCATGGACAGCTCCTCATAGCCGACGCCGTTGTCTATGCAAAGCCCTTTTCCACTTGGATTCCCCACATCCTCTACCTCCTAGCCTTCAGCGTAGCCTTCCTACTCCTAGGCGCTAAGCTTTTCGGTAGGGAATCGGTTATCGAAGCACGTAAAGCCAAGAGGAAAGCCGCTGATTTATTTAGACTCCATGGAAGAGGCGGGTAAACCTTGGACTGCCGTGGATAAAGAGACTTATGTGGGAAACTCACTTACGCTTCGAGGAATCATAATGGAAGGACGAGAGGGTTGTGAGTTCGTGAGGTTGAGGGAAGGGTTTATATTAGAGGGGATTATGAAGGGGGGAAGCGTCTCAGTTAAAGTATAAACTCCACTGTATAACTCTGTTGTTTGCTTACAGCATGTATGATGCTGCCATCCTTGAAAGATACTGTCGTGTTTGTAGATCGGGTGGTTAAGCTATGGGAATGGTAGGTGTAAGTGAGAAAGATAGAGCGCATAGGGTCTTGAACATCCTCTTTCAAGAGTTCGGTAAAGTTGAGGTTACGCGCCGCGATTTAGAACCTTTCGAGGCCCTAGTTGCTACCGTGCTTTCCCAGCATACAAACGATTTGAACTCTGGAAGGGCTTTTAAAAACTTGTCAGTTAGGTTTAGGGTGACTCCTGAAACCATCGCTTTAGCCGATGAGGAGGAGCTGGGTGAGGCTATAAAAGTAGCCGGTCTCTACAGAAACAAAGCGCGTATGCTTAAGCGGCTTGCGCAGACACTCGTTCAGGAGTTTAAAGGCAGCTTAAACAGCCTATTTACGCTTCCATTGGATGAGGCGAGGCAGAGACTGATGAGGCTTCCAGGTGTCGGACCGAAGACAGCCGATGTTCTCCTCCTCTTCTCAATGCATATGCCGACATTCCCTATTGACACGCATATCTGGAGAGTTTCTAAGAGGACGGGCTTCGCGTCGCAAAAAGCAGGATACGAGGAGACGCGTAGAACACTTCAGATCCTGTATTCACCAGCTTTGTATATGGAAGCGCATCTACTCCTCATCCGCCTAGGCCGAAGCTACTGTAAAGCCAGAAAACCACGTTGCTTTACTTGCCCTGTGAGGTTTGAATGCCCCAAGCTTTACACTTAGCAACATCCTGTCTCACTTTTGCTTCAGTCCACATGTAGGGCAGTAAACGGCTTCAGGCGGAAGCCTAGAACCGCAGTATAAGCAATACCTTGCCTCCTCAAGCCTGGGACCAGGTACCCGAGCAGTACGCTTTATCTTAAACCCGTAGACAGCCAGAGCAATGAAGGCGACGCCTATGAATGTGGCAACCGTTAAGGTGAAAGCGTTCTCGGCGAGGAAAACAGCGTCGTTAATGTAGGTTAAGGCCGTATAGTATCTTCCATTACGGTACGCTTCTACAGCACGGCTTAAGGTCCACTGAGCAAGGATTTTATAGGGTTGGAGAACGGGGTTAAGCTCTGAAATCAAGGTCTGCGCCTGTTCAATTCGGCTTTCCATCTCCAAGGGGTCGATGATATTTGTAAAACCCCATGTTCCAAACTGGGTGATAACCGCTGGTACATCGTTAGCAGTCCTTCCGAGCGTGGAAACGATGATGGCGTCATCAGTCCTATTCATATAACCCTTGATTAAGCTGAAGAAACTTTTGTAGTAGTTTAATCCACCGTAGCGGTCTCCTAAAACCTTGAAGACCTCGTAAGCCGCGGCATAGTACTTCTTAACGTCACGAGGTGTCGCTCCTACCGTCCATTCCTGTATAAACCCGAGGTTTCCACCTAGCCCCTCAGCGATGGTTTTCAAGGCGTTCTCATTCTCCATAGCAGCCGTTGCATACCCAACAATCTTCGCAACCTCGGTGCTGAAGTATTCAGCCATACCCTCGTGAACCCAAAGCCTTGAAGGTGATATCCCAGCATCCAATAAGAAGTGATGGACTAACTCGTGGAGGGCTACGATCTCGATGTACCCTTCCATCATCCTGTAGAAGAAGGGGTTCAGAAAGATGCGTGTATCCTTTCCCGAAAGGGGAACAAACCCAGCTAGGCCTTGAAGGAACTCATTCATAGATGGAACGAAGAACTCAAAGCTCATGTTTCCGATGTCTACACCGAAGGTTTCAGTGAAGGTGGGGTATGTGGCGTTAAAGAGCGCGAGGATACTCCAAGCCCGATCCTCATACCTCTTCACCGTATACGCGGAGAACCTCCCTATGCTCGGCGGGGGCGTTATTAAATCAGGTTTCCTACCGGGAAGGGTGAAGGCAACGGCTAGACGGCTTGATGCCGTAGCCAACCCCGTGATCCTAAGCCTTCTATCGGCTAGGCGCGTAATAAGGAGGCCGCTTGGAGCGTTTATACTTCCTGACAAGTAGTCTAGAAGCTTTACATCAGACCCCTTCACCTCAGTGTTTTGAGGTAGAACTAAAAACAACCTAGCGTTTGCAGAGGGGTTGTACTCTAGTTGTGGGGAGAGAAAGAAGCCGTCGGGCTCGATGATCTGGGTATAGTGTGAAAACCTGAACCATAGGGTGAGGTTGAAGACGCCGTTTACAGGGGTATAGGTAAAGCTGTAGTTCTGCCAGAAGGGGTTAACAACACCTTCTGAGGTGAGCGGTTGAAGTTTATATGAGGCTATGACGCCGCGTGCTGTCTGATTCCTAAACTCCGTATAACTCGGAACCAGTAACCAACTCGAACCTTGACTTGGTGTCTCATGGATGAAAATTGTTTCGACATCTGTGTCACCATCTTCGTTGACTGTGAAGAAATACTGGTACTCCGCACTCGTCTGAGTCCCTGCTTCAGCTTTTCCCAGAGAAGTTACATCAATTATTGTGAAGAGCGTTAAGATGATAACCGTTAATGTAAAAATTCCCTTAACTCCTAGCGCGTTAGGCTTTCTATTCGACATATCATCAGCTTCGCATGGAGTTGAAGATGTGTAAAGGAGATTTTAACTTTGCTCATGGAAAAAGCTTGGGTACCTGGGATGCGATATACTCTACGGCTTTTTCAAAAAGGCAGGCTCACTGCTCGGGTTCCACCACAACAGCTGTGCCCGTTGCGGAAATCAAAACAAGTCCCTGAAAAACATCGGATGTTTCAATATCCACGCCGACTACGGCGTTGGCACCCATTGCCATAGCTTTCTCCTTCAATCGCTCCAACGCCTCAACCCTAGCCTTCTCGATCTCCGAGGTGAAGGCGGTAACCTCGCCTCCGAACATGGACTGTATCCCAGCTACAAATTTACCACCAACCCCCCTCGTCCTCGGACTTAGACCTGTAATAACCCCTAAGACCCTTCGGACCCGGTAACCAGGCACAGTGGGTGTCGTAACTATGATTATGCCTTGTCCCCAAGTCATAAAAATCATCTTTTATTATATTTCTGACTCCACCTATTTAAGATGTTTTCATGTTGTAGAAACTTTTTAAATTTTATCCAAAGAACATGGATCTTCTCTTAGGTAGGGAAAGTTAATATCGCAATGGACTTAGAAGGGACTTCGGGATATACACATGGTTGACTGGCTGGTTGAGGGTGACTTTGTCGTCATCACACATGGAGAGTGAAGGCCTTAGCTTTCACCCATAGACTGTGATGGCGTATGCGCGGGAGCTATCGTGAAAAGGGCTATCCCGAAAAGCGATGTCGTATTTTCCCGTCCAACCGACTTACGTAGAGACCTAAGCCGATTGGAGGCTAGGTTAAACCTTGTGGTCTGCGACTTAGCCATCAACGAGGAAGACAGGGACGCTGTTCTTATGGAGTTTAGGAGGCTTGTTTCTATCGGGGGGAGGGTTATGTACATCGACCACCATCAGCTACCTCTCTCTACCACTGCCTTGGACTTCCATGGAGTGACACTCATCCATGATGAGCGGGTCAGCGCTTCAGAATTAACCTATAAAGCCTTCCAAGACTTGGCTGGCTCTGAATCAGTCTTCCTCGCTGTTTATGGAGCCGTAGGCGACTACGCCGATCATTCGCCACTCATTGCCGATGAGCTTAATCGATGGGATAAAAGGGTATTGTATCTAGAATCTGGGCTTCTTGTTGAAGCCCTAACGCGGAGAAGAGACTATGATTTCCAGAGGATGGTTGTTGAACAACTCGCTGAGGGACGGAGCCCGAGTGAAGTCGAGGAGGTGGTTAATGAAGCCTTGAAGACATTGAAAGACGAGTATAGGGTTTATGAGTATGTGAAAAAATTCAGTGAGAGAAGGGGTAACCTCGCCGTAGTAACCCAGCTTCCAGTTAAAGGCTTCGGCGGGAAAGCCGCCATTTACGCTTCAGCGATTACAGGAGCAAAGGTTGGAGTCGGTGTCACATTGAGAAACGGGAGAGCAGACCTAAGCCTTAGAACCAGAGATCCCTTGATAAACCTAAACGAGCTGTGTAGGAAATTGGCTATGAAGCTTGGCGGTCATGGTGGTGGACATCCGAAAGCCGTGGGTGTGGAGGTGCCAACAGAGAGAGTGCAGGAGTTCCTCGACATATTGGACGCTTCATTAAGAACACATTAGTGTTAAGGCTTCTCCGCGTTCATGAACTGTTCTTGAAAAGTTCTTATGCGTATCAGAAGCTTTTCAACATTCGTGTGCACTACCATATCGTCCATCCACTCCTTTGGAAGCTTCTCCCTCAGCCTTCCCGTGACCCTTCCATCCATGAGAACAATGACGCCTTTATCCTCAGGGCTGCGGAGTAGCCTCCCAGCTGACTGAGCTATGGCGGTTAGGCAGGGAACCTCATTCGCGTACGTGAAGCCTTCCCCGCCGAACTTCGCCTCGAAGTACTTTAATAACGCGTATTGAGTTTCCGTCTTCTTTGGGTACGGTAAGCCTACGATTGCCACGCATGTTAGGAGGCTTCGTCCTCTAACAGCCATGTCGATGCCCTCGCTGATCTTCCCCGTTGCCACGCCGAAGACGAGTACTTTACTCCCTGATTTGAGGAAGGTGAGAACATCTCGTACATCTGTATCCCTTCGCTCAACGAGGATCGGGTAGGGTGTTTTCACATGTTTCAAAACGGCTTCCATAACCTCGTATGATGGGAAGTAGAAAGCGGCGCTCCCTTTTACGACTTCAGAAATCCCTTCAATGTGAGCCGCGATCTTTATCCACTCAGCTGTACCCCTCATTGGATAACGTGTTGTCACCGCCTTGTCAACAATTATTAACCTGTGCTTCTTCGGGAAGGGACTGGGTACTTCGATTGAGTCAACCCTTTCTCTGTTCAACCCGAGGACATCTGTGTAGTAATCCATGTCCCAGAGGGTTCCTGACATAACAACAGCGGCGTGGAGGCTGTTAATCACGTTTCCGCTGATGGATGGGTCGAGGCATTTAACCCCAATCCGGCTATGAACACCCTCACCATTATCCTTATCCCCAGCAATCGCGTAGCGGATGTAACCTAACTCGCCGATACCCACCCACTCCGTTAGGAAGGAAGCACATCTAGAGAGATAGGAGACAGGAGTCTTACCTCCCTCAACCCTCTTCCATCGAACCATTTCACCTTCATCTGAGAGGTCTGAGAGGAGCTTTAGGAGCTCATCCTCACCCTGTAACGCAAGATCCTTGAGAAAGGTGTTTACTGCATTCTGTCGCTTTATTACCAAAGCTCCGTCCTTACCATACCGCGTATAAGCTCGGCTTCCCAAATCCTCGACGAGTTCCTTGAGAACCGATAGGATCCCATAATCCCTAACCCCGTATTGTTCAACCTCGCCTAAGGCGCGTTTAATGGAGACGGTTGAAAGCTCATCGGAGAGGATTCCAGCCGCGTACCTTGGAAGTGAATGGGCTTCATCGAGTATGCAATTAACCTTCTCAAGCCTTACTCCGGCTTTTCCTAGGATTGAAGCCCTTATGGGCTGTACAAGGAGGTAGTTGTAGTTGCCGATGATGACATCTGCTTGCTTCGCTAGGAACTTCGTCACCTCGTATGGGCACAACCCTGATTCAACGCATACAGTGTACACTTCATCGGGTAGAAACGGACCGTCTTTAGTAATCCTATATACCGTTTGAAGCGTTCTCCAACATGGTTTCCAACCTTGAAAAGTCCGTTCGTAGTGCTCACAGGTTTGCCCGAACGCGCCTGTTTTAAGGCTTCTACAGTAACGGAGAAAGTCTCCGTAAGCTATGTCCTTAAGCTCCTTACCCTCACGGACCAAGGGACACATGTCCTGCTTGCTCTTAAACATCGAAGCCGTAAACCTTAGGTCAGAGTGTTCCTTAATCCGCTTCAATTCTCGACTGTAGATCTCCAGCTGGTTCCGCGTCCGCGTTAAGGCTAGAAGCCGCTGCCCGAAGCCCGCATACCGCGCTGTGAAGAAGGCGGATAGGACAGAGATGCTTTTACCGACGCCGCAGGGCGCTGAGAGAAGCCCGATCCTCCCACTTTTCATAACGTTATAGGTGAAGCGTATCGTATCGAGTTGATAAGGTCGGAATTCTGGGTAGGGGAAAAACCTCTTCACATCAGTTTCTGAAACCTCCAACTGAGACCCCCAGAGTGAATAAACGCGCTTTCCCTATCTGAAAGAGCTTAAACCATCGGCTTAACAATCTTATTCGAAGTCTTTAATAAGTTGATGGGCAAAGTAAAGTGGTCGCAATGCTTGAAGAGGGAGAGATAAGCGAGCGTAGACGCTACACGCGTATTATGTTATATGCGATGAGGAAATGATGGGCAAATGGATTTATTGCTGATCGCTCCGATCTCGAGTATAATTTCAATTTTTTCCGCGATTTGCTTGTTCTATTACATAAGAAAACAGGAGATCGGTACTCCCAGAATGAAGGAAATTTCCGAGGCTATTATGGAAGGTGCTAATACCTATCTAAAAAGGCAGTATATGACGTTATCTGTTTTCGTCTTTGTCGTAGCCGCTTTATTAGGAACCTTTTTCGGTTACGAAATGGCTTTATCCTATCTTTTAGGCTCTTTCTGTACTAGTATAGCAAGCTTTTTCGGGATGAACGCAGCGGTAAGGTCGAACGTTCGGACGGCTAACGCTGCTAGAAAAGGGTTGAACAAGGCTTTTTCCACAGGCTTCTACGGAGGGGCGATAATGGGTTTATCCACGGTCGGAATTGCTTTACTCGGGATCAGCGTTCTTTTCTACTTTTTTGGACCTGGAAAACTAGAGGTTATTCTAGGCTTCAGTTTTGGAGCGAGTGCCTTAGCGTTATTTGCGAAGGCGGGTGGAGGCATATACACAAAAACAGCTGATATAAGCGCTGATTTGGTGGGTAAAGTAGAACTTGGTATTCCAGAGGACGATCCCAGGAATCCCGCTGTGATCGCAGATAATGTCGGTGACAATGTCGGTGATGTGGCGGGTATGGGCGCGGACCTCATCGATTCTTACATAGCCGGTATCATCGCAGCGATGATAATCGGTTCAACCCTAGGGGGAACATACGTCATTCTTCCTCTTCTGATTGAGGCAGCGGGGATAATATCTTCAGTGATTGGAATGCTTTTTACGAAGGTAGGGAAAAGGGGAAACCCCGGCGCGGCGCTCAACAGGGGAACCTATGCAACATGCGTCATATTCGCGATCTTAAATTTCGTAATTATATATTCCTTAGGGATTGGAAATCATGGTCTTGGAATATTCTTTGCAACGATTGCAGGGTTAGTAGCTGGGTTATTAATAGGGATGACCACTGACTTTTTCACTTCGATAGATAAACTACCGGTAAGAAAGACCGCTGAAGCCGCAAAAACAGGCGCAGCGATAAATATTCTATCAGGTTTTTCATATGGAATAATCAGCATCATACCTCCTGTGATCGGCATAGTCGTTGCGACACTAGCTTCTTGGTATATCGCAGCGATGTATGGACTTAGTCCAATATATGGCGTAACGATAGCCGCAGTCGGGATGTTATCTACGCTTGGAATGATCATCTCCGCTGACGCTTATGGTCCGATAGTGGATAACGCGAAGGGTATAGCTGAGCAGTCCGGCTTAGGTGAAGAAGTGATTGAAGTGGCTGACAAGTTGGACGCAGCAGGTAACACTGCGAAAGCCATATCTAAGGGTTTCGCCATTGGCGCTGCGGCTTTACAGGTTCTCGCCTTGTTCGCCGCCTACGCGGTGTTAGTTGAAATCGAAGTGGTCAACCTTATGGACCCGAAGGTTATAGCTGGAATTTTCCTCGGCGCGATGATGCCCCCAGTGCTTTCAGCCTTGTTGATACTAGCTGTGGGAAAGAACGCTTTTAAGATGGTTGAAGAGGTTAGAAGGCAGTTCAGGGAGATACCGGGTCTACTCCAAGGCGAAGGTAAGCCTGATTATAAAAGATGCGTTGATATGGCGACTAAGGGTGCCTTGAAGGAACTCGTAATACCATCTGTGGCAGCTATGATCGCTCCTTTATCGGTTGGGTTCATACTCGGCGTTCAAGCTCTCGGAGGTTTCCTAGGAGGTAGCATCATCACAGGAATAGTCTTCGCATTGCTAATGGCTAATTCGGGTGGAATGTGGGATAACGCTAAGAAATACATAGAGGCTGGAGCCTTTGGTGGTAAGGGGTCTGATGCTCATAAGGCAGCAGTCATAGGTGATACTGTTGGAGACCCGTTCAAGGACACTGCTGGTCCTTCCCTCAACACCATGATCACTGTCATGGCCCTAGTTGCTTCAGTTTTTGCCCCACTCATAGTTGTGTATTCCTTGTTTTAATGATCACTTTTAATGTTCACGGAATGGATTCAGGAATATAAGTGCAGCCCATTAACTTAAGGTAAACTATTTTTTATAGTTTTTAACTGTGAGGTAACAGGTAATGGTTTTTAAAAAGAAATGAGAAATCGATACATGAGCCTTAGTTTGCGTTGGAGAAAAACTGTTCGTATTTGTAGTATAGGTGTTTTTCGTCGTACATAAGCTATGAAGTACCAAGTTCCAGTTTCAATCCTAAAAAAAGCTTGAATTATGGTTGGACGTTTTTGTGAATTAGGGGTTCCTGTGGTGTTTACGAATCTACGCTAGGATCCGTCATTTCAATTATGCGGAGAAAGGTTTAAATGCGTTTTATTAATAATAATATTTCGAACATAAAGTAACTTATCTGTAGGAATGAGCCCGAAACGAAACTCTAAGTTGAAAAGATGCCCCAAGAAGGTTTCTGGTAAGGTAGAACCTTCTGTCGACTCTTCTACAGCGGAAATTAAGGCGAGTAGCGTTTTAGGGACGCCTGTCAGGCATTTCGACGGTTTATCCCATTCAGGTGTCAGTGAGTTAATAGAATCCTTCAAATACACGTCTTTTCAGAGTAGAAACCTTTCCCGATGCCTCGATGTCTTGTTAAAAATGTTAACAGACCCTACTAGACCAGTTGTCTTCATGGGTTTAGCTGGGGCAATGGTTCCCGGAGGTATGAGAAAGGTTGTACGGGACATGGTTAAGTTACATATCGTGGATGTCCTCGTTTCGACGGGAGCAAACCTTCTACACGATTTACATGAAGCCCTAGGTTTCCACCATTACGTTGAAAACAAGCAAGTCAGCGATGTGGAGTTAAGGGAGATGCGTGTGGACAGGATCTACGACACCTACGCTCATGATAATGAGTTTATACAAACTGACCTATCCATCGTAAACTTCGCTGAAACCCTGATGCCACGTCCATACTCAAGCAGGGAGTTTCTCTACCTTCTTGGAAAGCAGTTACAGGATAAAGAATCGATTCTCGCGACAGCAGCTGAGGAGAACGTGCCTATCTTTTGCCCAGCCCTCAACGACAGCTCAATAGGGATCGCTCTCACCGCACATAGGGCCAAGAAGCTAAAGGAGGGAAAAAAGTATTTCCTGATAGACCCTATTGAGGATAACTTAGAGATCCTTCGGATCAAGGAGGCATCTGGGAAAACTGCGACGATCTATATTGGGGGAGGGGTTCCAAAGAATTACATCCAACAACTAGAGCCTATGGCCGAAGTAGTCGGGTCTAATGTCCAGGGACATGTCTACGCGGTGCAGATAACAACCGATGATCCTAAATGGGGTGGTTTATCAGGATGCACCCTTGAGGAAGCACAGTCTTGGGGTAAGCTAACCGCGGAAGCTTTCCACGCCACAGTGTACATGGATGCGACAATAGCTCTGCCCTTTCTCTTTAGAGCCCTTGTGGAGAAGAAGGAGCTGTGGTATCCAAGACCGCGGCTGAAACAGGATTGGCATCAACTAGTTGATTCAATCTAGAGCCTACACAGCCTCACTCCTTCTCCTTCGAAGGGGTTTTGGTCATCCATATATAGGTTCGAGCTTCTGAGAAACCGGCCTTCTTAAAGAAACTAATCGCTTTAAGATTATCGCCTTCCGTGTCGACGATAACCATTCTTACACCTTGTTTAAGCATTCTCTTCTCCATCTCCGAGTATAATCTTCTTCCCATCCCCGTCCTTTGGTAGCTCCTCTTCACGCCGAGCCAAAGGAGATAACCGTATTTCCACGCTGTACCAGGCTTCTCAACCGTTGTACCGATGGCGAAGCCGACTATTCTCCCTTCAACCTCTGCGACTAAACAAAGCTCGGGTTCCGTGTTAAAATAATGTGTAACCTCGTATTCATCCCATGTGCGGTAGAGGAGGGGAAAAGTTGCACTTGTGAAAAGTCTTTCCCCTAGATGATAGACGGCGGGTAGGTCATCGATGGTCATTTCCCTTATAGTCACAGAATGCTTTCT
This sequence comes from uncultured Candidatus Bathyarchaeia archaeon, assembly GCA_964396445.1. Lineage (GTDB taxonomy): Archaea > Thermoproteota > CALKCG01 > B24 > JAWCPE01 > CAYNFI01. The sequence continues at coordinate 45,839 of CAYNFI010000004.1, read as the reverse complement.
ACCACTTCTCATACCAAGTTAGCCACTCCACTGCTGAAGGATAGACTTACACAGCGTTCAATAAAAACTATAATGTCTAATTGTTGTTGAGTACCCTATAAAATGTTGAAAGTGTAGATTTGAATTATACAAAGGGAACTCCGAATCAGCCGATTGCTTGACACAGTGAAGCTTCCTGCATTACAGAATAGGACAGATTGTGAAGAGCATAATAAGGTCAAATTAATTATTCATCTGTTTACCATGCTTCTCTTAACAGCGTACCTCTGGTACTTCGCTGGAAACTTGCTGCGAAACGTAACTAAGTCCTCCGCTTCCCAAGCTTCTTGAGACTGTCCCTTGACTGGCTTAGTTAAGATATGATTTGATCGGTGAGGGTATTAGCCTACCATAACTATTCCTCTGTTTATATTTTGTGGCTGTGTATGTGTGCTACGGAATTTTGTATTGCTTGGTAAAGAACGTCTCAATATGGTCAGTTGTATGTTCTTGACTTAAAAGCGTTCTCTGCTCGCTTGATGAAAAATTCCGGGAGTGCTAAGAACGCCAGACTTGATGTCAGTAAAACCACGATCCATTGCGTTGTATCAAGAGGGGTTGTTCCGAGGAGGTTCTGAAAGAAGGGCATGTAGACTACTAGCAGTTGGATGAGAGCGGAAGAGGCGACAGCAGCTAGTAACCATCTATTTGAAGTCGGATTCAGCCGGAAGACTGATCTTGTCTCAGATCGGCAGTTAAAGATAACGATGAGTTCAAAGAAGACTATTTGTGTGAACGTCATCGTGCGCGCGACAACTTCATTCGCAGTTATCAGGCCCCAGTAGAACGATGCCATAGCACCTATTAGCATAAGGAGGGTAGAGGCTAGGATGAAGAGCTTGCATCTGCTCAGGAGCCCCTCCTTAGGGTTCCTCGGTCTTTGTTGCATTACATCAGGGTCTGGTGGGTCGAACCCTAGAGCTGCGGCTGGCAACCCATCAGTAACAACATTAACGAAGAGGATTTGAACAGGGAGGAGGGGAAAGGGTATTCCGAGAACGGTAGCTAGGGGTATAAGGGCGACTTCGGCGAAGTTTACGGCGAGAAGGAAACGAATGAACCCAGCTATGTTATCGTAGATCCGTCTCCCCTCCTCGACCGCCGTCACTATTGTTGCGAAATTATCGTCTGCGAGGACCATGTCTGAGGCCTCCTTCGAGACCTCAGTGCCTGTGATACCCATCGCGATACCCATGTCAGCGTTCTTAAGTGCCGGCGCATCGTTCACCCCATCTCCAGTCATTGCGACGATGTGGCCCTTCTTCTTAAGTGCCCTCACAATCCTAGTCTTGTGTTCTGGCGAAACCCTGGCATAGATGACTACGTCCTCTATAACCTCATCAAGCTCGGTATCGTTCAATCGATCTACCTCCGCGCCGGTAAGAACTATTCCCGAGCCTTCGATGAGGCCGAGTTCCTGGGCGACGGCGACGGCTGTCGACTTGTGATCGCCGGTAATCATCACGACTTTAATCCCCGCCTCCTTACAGGTCATGATCGCCCTTTTAGCCTCCTCCCTTGGTGCATCGATCATCCCAACTAGGCCAACGAAGACCATGTTCCTCTCGACATCAACTGGATCGTATTGAGCTACACTAGGTAACTGTTTGTAAGCCGCGCCGAGCAGCCTTAACCCATGACTAGCCATCTCTTGATTCAAATCCAAAATCTTCAGCTTTTCTTCCTTGCTCAGGTCGCGCTCCCCTCCGTTATTGAAGATGCTATTACAACATTCTAAAACAACCTCGGGGGCTCCCTTCATGTAGGCGAAGACGCCTTCGTCCGGCGCCTTGTTGATCGTCGTCATCCTTTTCCGCTCAGAAGAGAAGGGCACTTCGTCAATACGTGGTGAGGATTCCCTAAGTTCATCAAACATTATCCCGGATTTCGCGGCTGCGACAAGGAGCGCACCCTCGGTGGGATCACTTCTAATCCTCCAGAACTCACCTTCCTGAACTAAATCCGCGTCGTTGCAGAGTGCTACTGTCTGCATTAACCTTGATATCCCTGTATCGTGTAGACTGTCAACAGACATCTCGTCTCGGAGTAGTTGTCCCTCCGGTCTATAGCCTTCCCCTGTGACCTCGACCAAGTCCCTACCTACATATAGCTGCTTGACTGTCATCTCGTTTCTCGTCAATGTACCAGTCTTGTCAGAGCAGATGACTGTAACTGAGCCCAACGTCTCCACAGATGAAAGCCGCCTCACTACAGCGTTTTTTAATGCCATCCTAGCTACGCCCAAGGCTAGGGTAACGGTTACGATCGCCGGTAACCCCTCGGGGACCGCTGCGACGGCTAAGCTGATCGCGACCATGGAGACCTCAACTGGGTTTAGACCCTCCAACATCTTGGCTGCGAAGATGATGATTATAATGGCTACGACGAGTAAGCCGATCTGTTTCCCAAATCGATTCAGCTTTTGCTGTAAGGGGGTTTCAGTCTGCTCTTCGGCTTGGACGAGCTTAGCTATCTTCCCGAGCTCGGTTCCCATGGCTGTGGCAACGACCACAGCTCTTCCCCGACCACTCATCACACTGGTGCTCATGTAGACCATATTCCCCCGGTCCGCAAGTGATGTTTCAGGGTTAAAGTCACGCGCCAATTTACGGACAGGGGTGGATTCCCCCGTCAAGGAGGACTCGTCCATCTCTAAGCTTGCAGTGTGCAGTAGCCTCGCATCGGCAGCTACTCTATCCCCTGCCTCCAGAAGCAAGATATCCCCTTGAACAACCTCTCGGGCGGGAATCTCAGTTGTTTCACCATCACGCATCACGCGAGCCTTGGACGCAGTTAAATTCTTCATTGCCTCAAGTGCTTTCTCAGCACGCCTCTCCTGTACGAACCCAAGGAGGGCGTTAGCCAAAATTATTAAGGTAATTACAAGAGCATCTGTTACCTCACCTATAAGCGCTGAGATGATTGTCGCCGCGAGGAGTATAAGGACGAGAATGCTCTTAAACTGGCTGAGAAACGTCTGTAGAGCTGAGACGCGTTTGGTCTGGTTGAGCTCATTTGCTCCGTGTTGTCGAAGCCTATACTCAGTCTCTGTAGCCTTCAGACCCTTTTCAGATGTTTGTAATAAGGCTAGGGTTTCCTGTGTAGGGGTCGCATGCCAAGTCACACCAATTATCTGGTTTGGAAGACTTTCACCTACCCCATCTCTAACCATTGTGACTGCGAACTCCCGACTATCATGACAGAAGTATGAAAAATGAACCTTGGTATTACGAACGTAACGTCCTACAGCATATGTTTCATTGGAACTGTATGTGAACTCGATTCGTGAAGTACTCGAACTAGGTAATGGGTTAAAATAATCTTCGAGTATTTTAAAGCAGCATGCGTAGGTTCGAGTGCCACTATCATGTGGAAAATAACCCGCGGGAATTATGTGAGTAAGCTTTTAAGGCATACCTGATTACTAGGGTTAGTATAATCTTTTATTCGGATTAGTTTGTAAAAACCGTGGATGTTCACACCTTATTAGGTGCGGATATTTTCCTTTGATGATCCTAAAAAATTGAAACAAGGTTTTCGCCGGAGAATGAGGTAAAGAATGATTTTGAAGATTGTCAGAGAGACCTTCTCAGAAAAACCTGTACTTCGGAAATGCAGTAAACCTCTGCATTTGACATCTTGAGTTCATGGTTTTACTATAACTCTTCGTTGTATGTGAGAGTGCAAGGGTATTGAACGCGTCGCTGTTATACTATTACTTACTTGAATAGCACTACTTGAGCCTCGAAGGTTGTGGCGAGGAAAATATTGTAGATGATAAGTAGTAATAATCCCTCACGGTGTGTGAGCTTCCTGAGCTCTAGGAAATACCACATGAAGAGGTTGGCGAGGAGGAGGAAAAATATGAGGGTTGAGAAGACGCTTATGTTCACAGTAACCGGGGCGACTAAGAGAACGATGCCGAGGTTTAAACTTGCGTTCGTCATGCAAGCGCCTATAGCGTCGCCTAGGGCCAAATTATAATGCTTAGTCCTTAAAGCCGCTAAGTTAACTGACAACTCCGGTAGGGATGTGCCCACTGCTACGACTGCTGCTCCGATAACAGTAGGAGCTATACCTATGATTGAAGCCACGTTCAAAGCTGAGTCCACGGCGAAGCTTGAGCTTATGACAACACCTCCGATTCCTGCGAGGAGAAAGGCCGTTGTTAATAGAATGGGTACCTTATCCACATGGGGAATTTTAGACGTATTCGCTTTTCTATGTCTCCGATGTCTCCTCACAATGTTCTGCTTCAAGGAATAACCGCAGAAGAAGACGAAGAGTGCTAGTAATACGACACCGATGAGTTGTCCCGCTTCCTTGATAAAAAGTAGGAAGATGGGGACCACAGATGTTAGGAACAGTATAGCTGAGAGGTCTCTGAACGTCCACTTAGAGACCTTCATGGGTTTTAACAGGGCGACGATGCCGACGATGAGGCAAATATCGGTGATGTTGGAGCCGAGGAGGTTACCAACAGATACTCCTATGTTACCCTTTAACACAGAGGATATGGAGACAGCTAGTTCAGGTAGAGATGTGGTAACCGAGATTATGAGGAAGCCGATAACCAACTCGTCGAGCCTTGTGAACCGCGCCAAACTAACGGCGTTGTGAATAACAATGTGGCTGGATTTAGCGAGGACTAGCACTGAAACAAGGAGTACAAAGGCTTGGATGATTAGGTCCATTTCCTAACCGAAATCCCCACTTTTGACTCATATAGGGGTTTTGATAAGGGAACAGTGAAAGCTTAGGTGAAAAATCCAAGGTTTTTCAACACGAAATACATAGCCTACACCTTTATGTATTTCTAGGAGATGGGTATCAGTATTACAACTTTTTTTTATGTTAAAATAAAGACATTGACAAACTTGTAAGTGGCTGGAAACTGGATAGTTTAAAATCCATTGATTTCCTATGGTCGAACAAAACCAATCCATAGGGAAAGGTTTTTACTATTTATCTCATAGTCAGTTAACTAAGAGAACAACGGGGTGAATAACTTGCAGGAACTGCCGGCAGACACGTGGTATTCCTTGGTAATCAATGTAGTTATCCTAATCGTTTCTATGGTAGTCCTAGATAAGAGCAGCGAATTGACCATCACCCATACGGTTAAGATATCGGAGGTCACCAGAATAGGGAAGACCGCGGTTGGTTTCACCCTCTTAGCCACCTCTACCTCCCTCCCTGAGCTGGCAGTCTCGGTTATGGCTGGATAGCTGTAGCCTTTGGGGTTTCCAAGGGTTTGATTGGCGCGACGATAGTGGCCTTGGGTACAAGTCTCCCTGAGCTGGCAGTCTCCTATCGCGCTTTTAGCAAAGGTCAACCTGGTTTAGCCCTTGGAACAGTGGTCGGGAGTGGATTCACAAACATATCATTAATCCTAGGAGCCTTCCTAATAGTTACAACCTTTACAATGGATATGAGGGTTTACTCAGACTTGGTGACATTTTCACTCCTCACAAACATGGTTTTATGGTATTTCCTAACAGGAAGAGGAAGGTTAGGTAGGAGGGAAGGGTTGATCTTGTTGTTTTTATACGCGGTTTTCTTGTCAATCCTTGGGCAATAACTTCTAGGAAAAGACTCTGGCATCCTTTTCCGTACCTACGTAACTTAACTAACGTATAAGGAGACCTAGATTATCTTAAGGATAAGCTAGAGAATGTATCTCCATCCTAGGTATTACTGAAAAATTCTACTGCACTATAACGACACCATAAGCGTCTTCTATGCGAAATTAAGATAGGAGGAAAAGATATTAATACTAGTGGTATTGCTAATCGATGAAAAATGGGGTTGTGTAGTAAACGTGGTCCCGAAGGAGTTCTTCGTAACAAGCGGCAAAGCCGTAGCCCATGTTTCACAGCTTAACGCCTTCGACTTAGCTTTGATCAAGGCGGGTATAGGGCAGTGCAACCTCTGCATTGTAAGCTCAATCCTACCACCAGGCGTGAGGCAGGTTCGGAGGAGGCGTATACCCATAGGAGCCATAACCCATGCCGTCATCGCGCGGATGGATGGAAACGAAGGTGAAACCATCGGAGCTGGGATCGCCTGGGCTTGGGAAAAGGAGGGACGTTATGGAATCGTGGCTGAGGCGCATGGATACATGGAGGGGAGAGCTTTGAAGGAGATCCTGAACTGGAAGGTTACGGAGATGGCTAAGAACAGGGGGATCACGCTCGGGCAGATAAGGTATCAGGTCGACATCCTTAACATCCCCATGGACCATTATGGCACAGTGATCTCAGCCCTCGTCTTCATCCCTAGACCCTAAACCCAACCTCGTCCACGTATCCTTAAGCCTGTTAAAGGTCGTCTGGAGGGCTTCTGAAACAACTTTAGTATCGGCGAATACGGGCATAAAGTTCGTATCACCCTCCCACCTTGGAACGACGTGGACGTGGACGTGACCCTCGAAGCCCGCTCCTGCTACCTTACCAATGTTTAAGCCAACGTTGAAGCCATGGGGTTTCGTGGCTTCCTGTAAACAGCGTATTGAAAACGCTATGGTCTTCATGAGTTCAAGGGCTTCCCCATCATCCAAGTCCTCGAGGCTTGGAACATGCTTGTAAGGCACAACCATCAAATGCCCATTGTTGTACGGAAACCTGTTCAGCATAACAAAGCATGTACTACCCCTGTGAAGGATGTAGTTCTCCACATCCCTGGCTTCACGGGGTTTCTGGCAGAAGATACAGCCCCCAGCCTCCTTTAGAATGTACTCCATCCTCCAAGGCGCCCACAACACATACATAGCTCAACCCTTCCCTAACTCCATAAAAACCCGTATATATGAGTTGATATTTGCTAATACTCTCAGCCTGCTAATGGGTGGCATAGATGTCTGCAGCTTATAAGGTCATCCTAGGGGCAGATAGAACCCTCATAAGCGAGTACGCTTGGGACATCTTCTTAGGCTTCTACGCAAGTGTTCTGAGAGGGCTAGTGGCGCAAGATTGGTTATACAACCACTTCCTCTACCCCTGTATACTGGTGAGAAAGGAGAACGGCGAGACCCAAGAGACTTCAACCCCGTTTTCTTAAAACGTGTTGGGGATAACGCGCTATGCCAAGCATGAAACGGATTAAGCTCGTGGTATTCGACCTCGATGGAACTCTTACAAAAGTGGGCAGCGTTTGGCGTTACATCCATGAAGCCTTAGGTACGTGGGACAGGGGCTCTTTATACGCTGCCATGTTCTTCAGAGGTCAAGTCAGCTACAAGGAGTGGGCTCGCCTTGACGCTGGGTTATGGAGGGGGAAGACCCTAGAGGAGATGGAGAGAATCGTTTCTTCCATTTCATACACACGCGGTGCAGCGGAGACGGTGAGCTTCCTGCAAAGCCATGGCGTCAAGGTCGCCGTGGTCAGCGCAGGCTTATCCCTAATAGCGGATAAGGCTTTGAGGGACCTTGGATTAGACTACGCTATCGCAAATGAGCTCATCGTGAAGGATGGAAGGGTGACAGGTGAGGTTATCATCAACGTTGCCTTCGAAGGGAAGGGAGAGGTTCTGAAGAAGCTCTTGAGAAGCCTTGGATGCGAGGTGTCTCAATGCCTAGCAGTTGGAGACGACTTGGCAGACATATACCTTTTCAGAGAAGCCGGGTTTAGAATCGCCTTCAACCCGCGAAGCCCTGAACTTGAAAAGGAAGCTGATGCCGTCATCCGCAGCGATGACCTACAAAGCATCCTGCCCTATGTAAAACCTCTTCTAAACCGAAAGTAGAAATTTATCATTTGTTCAATCTCTGTTCCTCTGTTCTCAACTCTGACCACCACTGTAAGGTTTTCAACAATAGATTATATACCTACTCCCCCTCATTGAGTATCACCTTTTCCTCAGTCTAAGTTCGATTCGCTGCTTGGCTGCAAAGTCGCTGAGGTACCCCCGGAGGATTTTAGACCTGGTCTTAACGTCCTTTAAACCAACCTTATCCGCTTCCATTCTCTGCTCGCTGTACTCCAACGACTTCTCCAAGTCTTTAATAGAAAGCAAAGCTGCAGCGAGACAGTAGAAGCTTCTTGACCTTCCCTCATCGAATTGCTTCAGCATCTTTCCAAGTAGTTCAATCCGTCTTTTCTGCTGTTTCACGAATTCTTCTACACCGTTTTCCTTTATGAAATCTAGATTAACGATGGATTTCCGATGGGTTAAGAAGGAGTCGCCGGCATCGAAGCCCCCGAATTTTAGGCATGGGAAATCATTGCATTCAGCACAGACTTCAAGGTTCTTTTTCTTCACACAACAGGTGATGAAGGAACAGGATGGGTGTTTATTGAGGAAATCTGGTCCAAAGCACCCAGGACACTTCGAACTGCCAACCGTATAGTATCTTGGGCATAGCCCACAGTCGAGGCCGCAGCAGCCGACAGTTGGATACAACTTAGTTTGACGACTATACATTCTACCACACTCCTTTAGTAACCTTAAACGGTGATAAAAATCCTCCAGCGTTCCCCTACGTCAGGGGAACCATAGAATCACATCTCCTGATATGAACCTTACTATCCGCCGAGAACTACTCAATTTCCCGAGACATTAAGTATATCTCGATTACTGTTTCAATGAAACCATTCATCCCTGAAGCTTCTGTTAGATGCTGTTTGCGGAAAATCAGGTGGTTAACTCGACCTAGGTCAACAATGCTTTTAACATAGGCTCCTTATTGGTTAGGATTCCTGGAGATAAGTTCATTTTTCACACAATATTCTCTCCTCAGATCGTCTTCAGAGGAGCCTGCATTATCCGTCTTGTATCATTGACCCCTATGAAGCCACCATGATGGTTGACCACGTATGTACTGAAAGGAACAGGTCACCGCTGTTTTCCCAGCTTTATCTACACATGGATTAACCTTGAAAAGGATTTTTACAGGCTCTTTAGCCCTCATCGTGTTCCCCTCAGGATGCCGTTAAGTAAGGATATAGGTTTCCGCCCTCTTGGGTACGGTAACCGGGGTTAGGTCTTCTATGAAGACCTTTAAAGCGTTGGGGAAAGCTGTGTGCATTGGGAATACTTCCTTGGGTTTCAAGCTACTCACGAAAGCCCTTAGGTCGATTGGGTAGACGTGCCCCGAGGAGTGGATGTGGTAGGTTGGGGCTCCGCATAGGTGAAGCCAGTTCTGAAGCCTCTGGAAGGCTATAACACGCTCCTCCTCGAAGGGCTCTGAGCAGCTTAGGATGTATACGCTTCCAGGCGGGGGTTTAAGCTCTCGGACTTCCCGGTCGCTGTAGAATGATGTACATAGGATGAAGCCTGAAGGATGCTTCCTAATTTCATCCTCAACGCATGAGTATTCGAGAACCTCGTCGCCAACCCTTGGAGGTTTAAGCCTCGTATCATCGCTGAGTTTCTGAAGGACCGTGACTATGCGCTCAGTGGCAACGAGGCGCCTCCCCGCGGATAACGAAGCCTTATAGAAGGTCTTTATCCTATCAACATCAGCTGGAGACATGTCGGCGATGGCGAGACATTCACATCTTTGAAGGAGCGCCGTTACACGCTCCTCAACGTCACGCTCAGACGTAGGGGAAACAACTTGACCCACGTTTGTTCCTTCACAGATAAGCGCTCTTACTCCGCAGTCGACGGTGATGTCGAGAACTGAGACTTCCGGTTTATAAGTACCGTGAAGCCTGAAATCCCCCGTGTAAACAATGGGTCCTGAAGACGTGTTGAAGATGAAGCCGTAAGCACCAGGGACGCTGTGGTCTACGCTGTAGGCTTCAACCTCCAATCCCCCAACCCTCATCCTATCCCCGCTGTGAAAAGTTTTAAAGGAGAGATGCCCATAACTGTCAACGCCTTTTCTCCTCCTCCGCGTCTCAACCCAGGCTTTCACAAGCTTCAACGTACATTCACCTAAGTAAACCGGCGTGCCTTCAGGTAGAGCCGATATGAAGCGCCAGTGGTCACCGTGGGCGTGGCTGATGAAGCACGCGTCTACATCCGTTAAATCCTCTAAGCTTGGTATCAAGCCAACCTGTCTTAGGTCGCTGAAACCCTTGGGCTCAGCGAAGATGAATTCAAAGTAGTCCTTCCAAAGGGCGTAGTTCATCCCGAAATCGATGAAAACCTTCGCTGTACCATCCTCGAGGAGAACCTGGTTACCGCCGATGGCTCCCTCAACCCCACCGAAGAAGCGAAGCTGCGTCAGCTCCCTCCCACCAAGGGGTTAATAGCCCAAACGGGGTAAAAGCTTTTCCTCAGCCTCGCAGAAGCATTTTTCACAGCGGAAAACAGATGCTCAGGCGACCATCCATAAAACTTTAAGAACACGACATAGACGCGTCTATAGGTCGTGAAGAGGGAGAATAGGTATTGAAGAAGCGGCGTCTCGGACGAACAGGTCTCGAAGCCTCTGTGGTAGGCTTCGGCGGCGCAGGTATCATGAGCCTAGGCAAGGATTCAGCCGTTAAGGTCGTAAGGGGAGCCTTCGACCTAGGCATCAACTACTTCGACACGGCCAGAAGCTACGGTGACAGCGAGGAGAAGATGGGGCTAGCCCTAGAAACGGTGCGGGATCGATGCGTTCTCGCCACAAAGGTTCATCTAAGGACGAGGGGTGAAGCTGAAACCCTAGTGAAGCACAGCCTCCATTATCTTAAAACCAACCGGATTGACATCGTGCAGGTTCACGTAGTCGACAGTGATGAAGACTTGGGAAGGGTCTTAGGGCCCGATGGAGTTTTTGAAACCCTCAAGGAAGCTAAAGCCAAAGGGAACTTGGACTTCATAGGTATAACAAGTCATTATCCGAGTGTGTTAATCCAAGCCATCCGTACAGGCGAGTTTGACGTAGTCCAAGTTCCCCTGAACATCGTAACGCGTCACGCAGCCGATGAACTCATCCCCTTGGCGCGAAAAGAAAACATCGGTGTGGTGGTAATGAAGCCTTTCGGCGCCATGGGGTCCATCGAGCAATGCCCTGAGTTTAAAGCCCTTTTCGGCGTTGATAAAAATGAGATCGCTTGTACCGCCCTCCGATACCTGCTGGCACACGACGTTGCCACAGTAATCCCGGGATTCCTCAACCAAGATGAAGTTGAAGCCGCCGTTAAGACCGCGGAGGGGTTTAAGGAGCTTACAACCAGTGAACGTGAAGAGCTGGAGGCAAGGCCTAGAGAACCTTATTGCAGAAGCACTGGCACCCTTAACGTATGCAAATTATGCATGCCTTGCCCAGAGCTCCTAGAAATCCCTACGATCCTAAGGCTTTTCGAATGCTCAAGAACCTACGGTTTGAGGAATTGGGGTAAAAACGAGTATCAAAGACTGTCTGTGAAGGCTGACCGTTGCACGCGATGCGGCGAATGTGAACCACGATGCCCTTACACATTGCCGGTTCAAGAGATGCTCCGAGAAAGCCATAGGACACTTCTATCCTAACCTCAGCCTAGCCTCTGAACATCCATGACTACGTCGTGGAGGTTAAGTTCCTTAAGTTTCTCAACCGTTGGGATGCCTTCCTCACTCCACCCTCTAAGCCTGTAGTATTCAGGTAGCATCTTACCGAGTTCAACAACCTCCCCTTTAGACCCTCCTTCAGCCAAGGGTTCTTGAAGCAGCCTACGAGGCAACGTGTCTTCCCGCCCTGTAACCCCGCATCTGAGGCTGAACACACGTTTCAGGTTGTACACCCTCTCCCCAGACTTCAAAAGCTCTAGGTGGTAAGTCTTCCAGCCTGTAACCATAGAGTAGACAGCGGCTACGGAAGCCGGTGGGAGATACGTGAACTTGCAGAGGATGAGGGCGTCGAGAACATCGTGCCAGTTCTGCATCGTCATAACGATCCAAGGCTTCCCCTCGGTTGTGAACCTGTAAACCCTTTCATGGATGCCTAGGTCTGGGATACGCTCCCCCTGCTCGATGAAGAAGACTTCGCCGCGGAGGTGGCATGCACCCCTATGAGAGGTGGCGTATTGAAGCCCAAGCCCCTTGAAGGCTCTCGGGTCGTGCATAGGAACTTCTAAGCCCTTCACATGCATAGCGAAGCCCTCTGAACCCTTACCGACCCGCTGAGAAGCCCTCCGCACACCCTCGGCTAAAACGTTTCCGAAGCCTTCCCGCATAGCGATCCGTGTGATCATCCCCATAACCGCTTTTTCGTTCCCCCAGGTTAGGTCAACGCCGTCTAGGTCTTCCTTCGTCAGAAGGTTCTTTTCATAACATTCCATGGTGAAGGCGATGAGGTTGCCCGTGGATATGGTGTCGACCCCGTAGCGGTTGCAGAGTTCATTAGCCTTAGCAATGGCTTCGATGCTGTCGTTGAGGCATAAAGCGCCTAGGGAGGCGCAGGTTTCATACTCTGGGCCCATACCCTCACCTGTAGCGTATGGGCCCTCCTTCACAGCCACGATTCTTCCGCAGGCGATTGGGCATCTGAAGCAGGCGTAAGACCGTTTTAGAATAGTCTTCGCCATGGCTTCCCCGCTGATCCTCGGTATACCGTCAGCCCACTCCCCACGTTGGAAATACTTGACCGGTACGTCCCCGTACTCATGCATCATCTCCATAAGCCCATCTGTGCCATAGGAGGCGAAGGTTTGAACCGTGGGGTGGGAGCGGATCGTCACATAGATCTTCTTCAAGAAGCTTCTAAGCATAACCTCCTCAGCCGCCTCGATGATGTTAACCTTGGTCCCTCTAACTGCGATGGCTTTCAAATGCTTCGAACCCATGACGGCGCCTGTGCCACACCTCCCCGCCGCACGTCCCATATCGTTGAGAACTGATGCGACCCGTACTAGTCTCTCCCCTGCGGGTCCGATGCAGGTAACCTTTACCCTTTCATCGTTTAGCTCCTTCCTCAACGCCAGCTCAGTTTCATAAGTATCTAAGCCCCAGAGATGCTTCGCAGACCGAAGCTCAGCTTCCCCATCGTGAACCCAGAGATAGACAGGGCCCTCCGCTCTTCCATTGAATACAACGCCGTCGAAGCCTGCGAACTTCAGCTCAGGACCCCAGAAACCAGCTGAGTGAGACTCAGCCCATATCCCAGTCAGCGGGGACTTTGTGCAAACCGTGTACCGTCCACAGGAAGGCGCTATAGTACCTGTTAAAGGACCTGTCATAAAGACGAGTATGTTTTCAGGGCTTAATGGCTCAACCATAGGGTCCAGATTATCGTACAGGATCCGAGCTGCTATCCCGCTACCTCCAAGGTAATTCCGCGCTAAATCCTCCTGAAGCTGCTCAACCCTGAACTCATCGCTTGTTAGTTCAACGCGTAAAAGCTTACCTACATATCCCCGGAGCATAGACCGCATCACACCGGATAAGACATAAGGTCTATTAATAAAAACTGTTAGCCCAATAATGCCATAACCCGCATAAAGCTTATAAGGTGTAGCCGAGCTACTATTGAGGCAGCCAGAGGACCTGTCCATGAGCCGAAGCTTAACACGTCAAAGAACGATGCGTATGTTCGGCTACTTCTACTTCTATTATTTCGGTCCCTAAGGGGACCGAGCTGGTTAAGCGCTTAGGCTTCAAGGTTCCGGTCCTCTTCGGGGTGGTTTAAGGTGAAGGAGAAGAATCGTTGTCTCGTTGTGAAATTTGGTGGCGCCAGTTTAGGCGATGGAGCTAGGATACTGAAAGCCATTAAGGCCGTATCCGATGAGGTTAAGAATGGCACGAAGGTTGCGGTGGTTGTCTCAGCCATAGGTAAAACAACGGACAACCTCATCGAAACGGCTAAGCAGGCATGTGGCAGCGATGTATCCGTGAAAGAACTCGACGACATCCTGTCCATGGGTGAAAGGACGAGCGCGCGGGTATTCACAGCCGGTTTAAGGGAATGCGGTGTTGAAACCCGATACTTCGACCCAGCCGACGATGAGTGGCCGATAATCACCGATGAAGCGTTCAACAACGCCAAACCCGCGGTTCCACTATGCGAGGAACTCGTTCAGAGACACGTTCAACCTGTCATGGAGCGAGGCGTGGTCCCCGTGATCCCTGGGTTCATAGGTAAGACAAAGGATGGGAGCATAACCACTCTTGGCAGGGGTGGAAGCGATACCACAGCGTTCATCCTAGGTAAGGCGCTTAAAGCCGACCAGATCGTCCTCGTGACAAGCGTTGAGGGCATCATGACCGCCGACCCAAAGGTGGTGAGTAAGCCAAGGGTGCTCAGGGAGATAGGGGTTGAAGCCTTAGCCGGCCTCGCTGATTCCGATGTTAAGTTTATCCATAAAAAGGCTTTGAAGTACAAGGACCCATCCATAGACGTGAAGGTTATCGACTACAACGCTGGAAGGCTTGACTCTGAGGGAACCATCATCCACGGCGGTCTCCCAAAGGAGCTTGCCGTAGACGTAGCCTACGAGCGACCCGTTGTAGCCGTCACCATCGTGGGCAAAGCCCTAGCAGACTCGCCGAAGGTTCTAAGCCGCGTTGTAGAGGAAGTTAGGAAGGTGGGAGCCTCAAACCTGGGAATGTCGACGAACGCTGATTCCCTCATACTCTACCTCCCAGAAGAGAACGCGTCAAGGCTACTTGAAGCCCTCCACACCGTAGTCCTCGAGCATCACAGCGAAACCTTAGCCCTCGCCGCGAGGAGGAACCTTGCCTTCATCAAGGTTAGAGGTGTTGGTTTAGAGGAAACCCCAGGTGTCATCGGTAGTATCGCAGGGCCCCTGCATGAAAACGCCATCAACATCGCCGGAATCCTAACCATCACTTCAAGCATCCTTGTTTTCGTGGACTGGGTTGAGAGGGAGAGAGTTATAAAGCTTGTACAGGAGGCGTTAAGGGAAGGTAAGAGGTGAAACACGATGTTGAAAACGCTGGTTATCGGAGCTACAGGGGTTGTGGGACAACAGTTCATGGTAGCCCTAGATCGGCATCCATGGTTTGAGGTGGCAGCCCTAGCTGCATCAAAGCGGTCAGCTGGGAAAACGTACCTGGAAGCCCTGAAAGACGAGAAAACCGGAGCCCTACGATGGTTCTGCGAGGAGGCGCCGCCAGCGTCATCACTTGAGATGACCGTGGAAGACGCGGCTGAGGTCAAGTTCTCAGACGTGGATATCATCTTCTCAGCTATCGAGTCGGAGCAGGCTAAGGAGCTTGAACCCCTTATGGCTAGGAGCAGACCTGTCATAAGCACAGCCTCAGCCTTCAGGTATGAAAACGACGTCCCAGTCCTAGTCCCAGGTGTAAACCTTGAACACGCGTCGATTATTAACGTTCAAAGGAAGAATAGGGGTTGGAATGGGTTCATCACACCTATACCAAACTGTACGACGACGGGGCTGGTGGTTTCGCTTAAACCCATCCATGACAGCTTCGGGTTGGAGAAAGTCGTTATGACGTCTATGCAGGCGGTTTCAGGCGCCGGTCGCTCACCGGGGGTTCTCGCCCTCGACATCGTAGACAACATCATCCCCTACATCGCCATGGAGGAGGAGAAGGTGCAAACCGAAACCCTGAAGATCCTCGGAAGCTACGAAGATATAACCATTAAACCAGCGGGTTTCAAGGTAAGCTGCACCTGCACAAGGGTGAATGTAAGGGAAGGCCACACGGAAACCGTGTTCGCCTCAACGCGGAAACGCTGCAGCGTAGAGGAGGTGGCGGCGGCTATGAGGAACTTCGCCGGCGTCCTCCGGGAGCTTAACCTACCATCGGCTCCGAAGGAGTTGATCGTTGTCCACGACGACCCCTTCAGACCTCAGCCGAGGCTTGACAGGGATACCTACGGGGGGATGGCAACGGTCGTAGGAAGGATCAGGGAGGACAACGCCTTGGAAAACGGTGTGAAGTACGTTCTAGTATCCCATAACACCAAGATGGGAGCGGCTAAAGGCGCCACCCTTGTGGCGGAATTCCTCGTTAAAGCAGGTTACGTTTAGGAGGTGAGACAAATGGATGTAGGAAAAAGGAGGAGAATGGGAAGGATCTTCCGAGTCGATGGAAAAACCGTGGTAACCCCGATGGACCACGGTGTAAGCCTAGGACCTGTGAAGGGCCTAGTGGACATGCAGAGCATCGTCGACAAGCTCGTAGAGGGCGATGTGGACGCCGTTGTCCTCCATAAAGGCATCGCTAAGAACGTGGACACACGGGGGCTGGGATTAATCGTTCACATCTCAGCCAGCACTAAGCTCGGACCCAACGCAAACTGGAAGGTAAGAGTTGCCTCGGTTGAGGAAGCCCTCATGCTCGGCGCAGACGCGGTCTCAGTTCACATCAACGTAGGTGCGGATAAGGAGCATGACATGCTCACAAAGCTAGGTGATGTGGCTGACGAATGTGACGCTTGGGGCATGCCTTTACTGGCTATGATGTACCCGAGGGGACCAGGGATCAAGAGCGAGCATGACTTTGAAGCCGTAGCTCACGCCGCAAGGCTTGGAGTAGAGCTTGGAGCTGACATCATAAAAACAAACTACACGGGAAGCATCGATTCCTTCCGTGAAGTGGTGAGGGGATGCCCTGTCCCCGTCATCATCGCCGGAGGACCTAAGGCTGAAACAGACGGGGAGATCCTAGAGATGGTTTACAACTCCATGCGTGCTGGAGGCGCCGGAGTCAGTATCGGGAGAAACGTATTCCAACACGAGACTCCGACTGGTATGGGTAAAGCAATCGCCGGAGTTGTCCATCGAGGAATGACTGTGGAAGAAGCGTACAAGCTTGTTAGCGGTGAAAAGGTTGGGTGAAGCCTGTGAGGGAACTTTGGGCTAGGATCAACCCCTCACTGAACGTGGAGGAAAAGGGCAGGCTTATCGAAGCCGCATCTAAGCTGTGCCAAGCATGCATACTTGACCCCGTTGACGTAACTGCGGTTAAAGGTCTAGGTTTTAAAACAGCTTCAGCGAGGGACGCGGACATCACGATCGTCGAAGACCTGAAGGAAGCCAAGGAAGCGAAGAAGACAGGAGGCGCAACGTGCATAACTGTAACCGTGAAGTCCCGGGATGACGAAGCGTCAGTCGCTAGGGCAGCTGAAGCAGGGGCTGACTACATCATCCTAAGATGCCCAAACTGGGAAGTGATCCCCATTGAAAACATCATCGCCTCCGTTCACGGAAAAAGCAGGCTCCTAGCACTCATCCCAGACGCTGGAAAAGCACGGCTTACACTTGAAGCCCTAGAAATCGGCGTTGACGGCGTAGTCGTTGAGAACCCGACGTCGAAGGGGCTTCAGCAGGTTAACGAGGTGTTAAAGACGGTTAAAACGAGGGTTGAGGAGAAAAAGACGGCTGAAAGGATGACTATCACACCAGCGGAGGTTATAGCATCGACGCCCCTAGGCATCGGCGCACGGGTATGCGTTGACACATGCGACCTCATGAAGCAAGGCGAAGGCATGCTCGTAGGCTGCCAGTCATCCAGCCTCTTCCTCGTCCAAGCCGAGGTTTATGAAAACCCGCATGTGGAGCCTAGACCCTTCAGGGTTAACGCCGGACCCGTGTCGCATTACACCCTCACACCGGGTGGGAAGACAAGGTATCTATCAGAGCTAGGCGCCGGAAAGGATGTACTCATAGTTGACCGAGAGGGAATGTCGAGAGCGGCGAACGTTTGCAGGGTGAAGGTTGAGTGGCGCCCCCTAATCCTAGTCGAAGCCCTATGCCAAGAAAGAGTTGGCAAGGTGATCGTTCAAAACGCTGAGACAATCCGTTTTGTAACACGGGAAGGCTCAAAATCCGTTACCGAGCTTAAACCCGGCGACGAGATCCTAGCCCACGTTGAGGAGGGTGGGAGGCACTTCGGAACACTAGTAAAGGAAGAGACGGTGATCGAGAGGTGAAGGCTAGGATATGTACACCGATCCCCGCACGGAGCATAGCCGAAGCCCTTAAACTTCTCGAGAAGGCTGAAGCCTATGGAGCTGCTTTAGCAGAACTTAGAATCGATTACCTAAAGGGATTAAACGGCGTCGAGGACCTAGCGGCTTCCACGAAGCTACCCCTCATCGCCACGAATAGGCAAGCATCACAGGGTGGACTGTGGGCTGGAAGCGAAGGAGAACGCTTGAAACGGCTCGTTAAAGTTGCAGGAACAGGTTTCGAGTACGCGGACGCTGAACTAACATCCGAAGGGCTAAGTGGAACAGTACATGAGTTGAAGGCCCAAGGGGTTAAACCTATAGTATCTCATCATAATTTCCAGAGTACCCCGAGTCTAACTGACATCAGAGGCCTCTTGAGGCGGGAAATTGAGGCGGGAGCCTATGTCTGCAAAGTCGTAACCACAGCGCGGGAGGCGAAGGATAACCTTACCTGCCTAACCCTAACAGGTGAGGCGGGGCAAAAGTGCAAGATCGTGTGCTTCGCCATGGGCTCCGCGGGGATTCTTTCAAGGGTTGCTTCGCCGCTACTCGGAGCCTACTTCACCTACGCCAGTGTTAAGAAGGGATTTGAGACGGCGCGGGGTCAACTATGGATAGGTGACTTGATGAGCATCTATGAGAAACTGGGGGTTGAAACCTGAAGGTTTCAGGGGATACAGGGGTCTACGCGGTCATAGGTGACCCTGTTAAGCACTCGCTAAGCCCTTACATTCTCAACGCCGCTTTCAAAGTCCTCAGCCTCAACTATGTCTATGTAGCGTTAACCGTTAAACGCGAAGGGCTCAGAGACGCCGTAAAGGGTGCGCGTGCGCTTGCGCTCAGGGGCTTAAACGTGACCATGCCCCATAAAACCGATATCATACAATACCTCGATGAATTGGAGGAAACCACGCGGAGAATCGGCGCCGTCAACACGGTGGTGAACGCTGATGGAAGGCTTATCGGTTATAACACAGATGGTGTAGGCGCGTTAAATGCTCTAAGGGAGAACGGTCAAACACTGGAGGATAGTAAAGTCGTCATGCTAGGGGCGGGAGGCACATCGAGGGCTATCGCTCACAGACTAGCGCAGACCCCCTGCTACACCGTCATACTCAATAGAACGGTTGAAAAAGCCAGAGCCCTAGCTGAGGAGGCTGCGATGAACGCGGAGGGAGTGTTATCAAGCGGGGGTCTTGAAAGGGAAAACGTTGAAAGGGAGTTAGCTGACGCCGACATCCTCATCAACGCAACCCCGGTTGGCATGAATCCACTGGGAGCGGAGATCCCCGTAGACGCAGACCTTCTTAGAAGGTCTCTCACCGTGTTCGAGCTTGTCTATAACCCTGTGAAAACAAGGCTACTGATGGAAGCGCGGAACGTAGGGGCTAAAACCATCGATGGTATACAGATGCTCGTATACCAAGCCGCTGCCTCCTTCGAGATCTGGACAGGTGTTAAGGCACCCGTTGATGCGATGATGAAAGCTGCGGAAGAGGTTAGACCAAGTATCTAAAGGAAGGATGAGGTGGAATGGGTCGGGTTGGGAAAGCAGTGGCTTACGGCGCTGTTACCGTGGTTAACGCCCTCGCGGGTGGAAAGGGTGCTGCGCTGGGCATCGACCTCTGGACCGAGGCTGCGGTAAAGTTAACAGATGAACCTGGAATCATCCGGGGAAAGATCCTGTCAGACCCAGGTGAAGACACAAGCCTCATAGAGAAGATAGTTAAAAGGGTGTTGAAACGCTTCGGCTTAGAGGGAAGCCATGGAGCCTATGTGGAGACGCGCTCTAACATCCCCATAGCTAGGGGGTTGAAGAGCAGCAGCGTAGCCGCGAACGCCCTCGTCCTCGCCGCCTTATCAGCCGTCGGCGGAAGCCTAGAGGATTTAGACGTCATTAACATGGCGGTTGACGTGGCTCTAGAAGCTAAGGTTACGGTGACGGGAGCCTTCGACGACGCTTGCGCCTCATACCTAGGAAACATCGTCGTAACGGATAACATGGCGAGGAAGGTTCTGAAACACTTTAAGGTGGAGGAAGGGTTCAGGGTCCTGATCCTTGTGCCCCAAGGTAAAGCCTACACGGTTAAGGCTGATATTGAGCGGATGAGGTTAATGGCTGGGGAAGTAGATGTGGCCTTCAGGGAAGCCCTTACAGGTAACTACTGGACAGCGATGAAGCTGAACGGGCTCATATACGCATCCACGCTCGGGTATAACCCAGGCATAGCCGTAGACGCCCTGGCTCAGGGCGCTGTAGCCGCGGGGCTTTCAGGGAAGGGACCGGCCGTAGCCGCTGTCGTGCTAGAGGAAAACGTTGAGAAGGTTAAGGATGTATGGCGGCGTTATGAAGGTGAGGTTATTGAAGCTGGGATTAAAACGGGGAAAGCCCACGTTATCCCCTAGGTGTGCACTATGCCCAGCCTCATCGTGGAGAAAACTGAAGCCTTAAAGGGTAAGGTTAAAGCCCCACCTTCCAAGGCGTACACGCATAGGGCGCTGATAGCCGCTTCACTTTCTGGAGATGAAAGCGTGGTTCAGCATCCCCTTGTATGCGAGGATACGGTGGCCACGGTTGAAGCCTGCCGTATGCTGGGTGCTTCCATAACTTTGGATGAGGAATCAGCCGTCGTAAAGGGATTAACTAACCCGCGAACTCCCGAAGACGTGGTTGACTGCGGGGGGTCAGGTTCAACCATAAGGTTCCTGACACCTGTATGCGCCTTAGCCGACGGCATGTCGGTGCTCTCGGGGAACGGGTCTCTCCGCAGGAGACCTATGGAACCCCTCCTCGAAGCCCTTAGAAAGCTCGGTGTTAACTGTTATTCTACAAGGGGTAACGGCTGCCCCCCCATCGTTGTTTTCGGCGGGGGCATTAAAGGCGGGAAGGCTACTATAGTTGGTGACGTAAGCTCACAGTTTATTTCAGGGCTTTTATTCGCACTGCCTAAGGCACGTGAGAGCACAGAAATCAATGTGACCACGGAGCTTGAATCCAGCTCCTACGTGGAGATGACCGTTGAGGTTCTCAGTAAGCACGGAGTGAGGGTTGGAGCTTCAGGTGATTACAGGAGCTTCCATATCCCAAACGGGCAGGTTTACAGGAGGTTCAACCACCTTGTACCAGGCGACTACTCATCCGCTGCCTTTCTCCTAGCCGCGGCTGCGGTTACAAACTCCAAGGTTCAAGTTACAGGTCTTCCAAAGGATACGTGTCAAGGGGACAAGGTTATCCTAGAATCCCTGGGAGCAATGGGTGTTAAACTCTTGATTGGACCAGATTACGTCGAGGTCCTCGGATGCGACCAGCCTTTAAAGGGGCTTACAGTAGATGTGAAGCAGACCCCGGACCTTACACCAGTTTACGCCGTTCTAGGATGCTACGCGAGGGGGAAAACGGTTGTCGAAGGGGCTGGAAGGTTGAGGTTTAAGGAATCTGATAGGCTTTACACTATCGCATCGGAGTTGAGAAAGATGGGGGCTAAAGTGTTAGATTTTGAGGACCTGTTGGTCGTTGAGGGCCCAGTGAAACTCTACGGGGCTTCCCTTGAAGCCCATAACGACCACAGGGTCGCCATGGCATGCGCCGTAGCGGCGCTGGGGGCGGAGGGCTGTACAACCATCCGCGGCGTTGAAAGCATCAGTAAGTCTTATCCAAACTTCGTGAAGGATATGCGTTCGTTGGGGGCGATGGTTTCTGTCAGGTAACTCCATTGGGAAGAGCTTTGTTGTCACATGCTTTGGGGAAAGCCATGGGCGCCAAGTGGGAGTTATAGTAGACGGGTGCCCAGCAGGGCTTCCCCTCTCAGAGGTAGATATCCAACATGAGCTCGATAAACGGAGACCTGGCTTGGTTAAAGTAACGTCAGCGAGGCTTGAACCTGATAAGGTGGAGATCACCTCTGGTGTTTTCAAGGGTTTAACAACTGGGGCGCCGATATGCATGGTCGTATGGAACAGGGATGTGGATTCAACCACATACGAACAGTTGAGGATGAAGCCGCGACCTGGACACGCCGATTACACGGCTTACATGAGGTATGGAGGCTTCAACGACTACAGAGGTGGAGGACGCTTCTCAGGCCGCATCACCGTAGCCTTCGTCGCCGCTGGGGCTTTGGCAAAGAAGCTGCTGGGAAAGCTGGGCGTGGAGGTCTTAGCCCACACGGTTCAAATCGGGTCGGTGAAACTTTCGAGAACCGTTTCCTACGAAGAGACTCGGGGACAGGTGTACAAGAACTCTGTGAGATGCGCGGACCCAGCCGCCGCTGCTTTGATGGAGGAGGCGGTGCTTAAGGCTTTTCAGGAAGGGGATAGCTTAGGAGGCGTTGTTGAATGCAACGCGTTAAATGTGCCCGTCGGTCTAGGCGAACCCGTTTTCGATTCCCTCGACGCAGACCTGGCTAAGGCTATCTTCAACATACCCGGTGTGAAGGGTGTGGAGTTTGGGGCAGGCTTTAAAGCGGCTTCCATGAAGGGCTCTGAGAACAACGACCCTTACGTGGTCCGCGATGGAAGGGTTACAGCCTTAACGAACAACGCAGGGGGCATTCTCGGAGGTCTTGCAACCGGGATGCCCATAACCCTTAGGGTTGCCTTTAAGCCACCAGCCTCCATAGCTAGGATGCAGATCACGGTTGACATTCAGACGATGAGGGAAACTAATTTGAAGGCTTCTGGGAGACACGACCCCTGCATCGTTCCTAGGGCTGTTCCCGTGGTTGAAGCCTGCACCGCCATCGTTATAACGGACCATGCCTTAAGGCTCGGCTGCATACCGAGGGTTTTGAAATGACAAGGGTTGAGGAAATCGAGGGGTTGAGGAAAGAGGTTGACAGCGTCGACGAGGAACTAGTTCAACTTCTCAGGAAGAGGTTGAACCTAGCCCTTCAGCTCGGTGAGCTTAAGAAGACTGCTGGGCTAAGTGTTAAGGATGTGGAGAGGGAGAGGCAGGTCTTAGCCCACGTCAGGAAGCGTGCCTCCGGGCTTGGGCTTAACCCCGACGATGTTGAAGCCGTATACGAGGAGGTTATGGCTATGTGTGAACGTGGGCAGAAAGGGAGGGTGAAGGTTGCCTACCTCGGCCCCGTGGGCACCTTCAGCGAGGAGGCTGCTAGAAGCTACTTTGAATCAGCTGGAGCTGATTTCACACCCTGCCCCAGCGTACACGACGTTTCTAGGCTTGTAGACGTAAGCGACGCTGACTTCGGCGTCGTCCCCGTGGAGAACTCCTTAGAAGGCTCCTACACCGTAGCCCTTGGGCTACTCCTTGAGACAAGGCTGATGGTCTGCGGGGAGGTTGAACGTCGAATCCACCACAACCTCATCGCCAAACCGGGAACCCGCCTACAGGACATCCGCCTGGTTGTTTCCCACAGCCAAGCCCTTGCCCAATGCAGGGAATACCTGGAACGTACGTTACCTAAAGCCGAGAGGAGGGAGGTCGCGAGTACAGCTCGGGCGGTTGAGATGTTGAAGGAATTGGAGAACGCTGCGGCTATCGGCGCGATGACATCGGCTAAGATCTACGGTATGGAGGTTCTCGCCAAGGGCATCGAAGACCAACCGAATAATTTCACAAGGTTCTTCATCCTCGGACACACTGACTGCCAAACTACAGGCCGGGATAAAACATCGATTATCTTCGCCGTCCGCGACGTCCCAGGCGCCCTATTCAAAGCCTTAGAGGCCTTCTCTACCCGAGACATCAACCTTACCAAGGTTGAGTCAAGACCTACGCGAGGGCAGCCTTGGCAGTACGTGTTCTACCTCGATTTCGAAGGTCATAAAGACGACGTAAAATGCCGGGAAGCCTTAACAGACTTAGCGTCGAAATGCATCTTCCTGAAGGTCTTAGGTTCATACCCGAGAGCGGTTACTAAGACCTAGTTTTGCCTTTGAGTTACACTGGAAGGACCCTCTGATAGAGCGGTTCAACATGTCAACGAACTTTTACCCCTGAATTTCCAGGCGAAGAGTGACGCTAATTGAGGATTACTTTTTCCAAGGATCGTTTAAGCTGGATAAACGTGGTCTCCACCGTAACCAGGGTTTATCCGATGATTCAAGTCGGGCTTTTAGTGACACGTCCATAGTATAGAAGTTGGGAAAGCGCATCTGGGAGGGTGTACTGAACCTTTAAATCCTTTACCGTCGTGTTCAAGGGATCTACGCCGTATACTTGCGTGAACTGCCTGTGAATGTTTTCTTCATACGAGGTATCCTTAGATAGTGGAAGCCTTATCTCAGCGCCTCCACGCATAGCCGATTCTCTTACCGCTATTAGTAGCTCTAGGTCTTTAACAGCGTTTTCAGCCCCATAATCAGGCTTTCCACCGTGCACTACGGCGTTGTAGAGGCTTATCCACGCGTCGGCTCTAGCCACATCGTCCTCGCTGTTTAGGGAATAGGCTTTGAAAGGGTTATCCCAGTACAATGGAGGTTTAAGTTCTACTCCAACCCTTCTCAAAATAGAGACGCCTTCCCGCTCCGCGTACTCAACCTTTAAAGGGTGTTTAACCCCTTCCAAATCCAGTTCTCCCCCTCTTAGGGACGCTTTCTCTCCATGAATCTCCCAGTAGTTACCCCTGCTGCGGTTAGACTCATACACGCCTTTAACCCCTGGGAACCCTAGGGACGCCCTCTCTAACACGGTGTCAGGTTCAGGGAACTCACCTAGGCTAACGTTTGAGGCTTCTGAGCCTAGGAGGCTTCTGATAGCTGCCATACCGTGGTAGGAACCTGAGGTATAGGAGAGGTAGAAGCTTTTCAACCCTCCTAGAACACCTGTTGACTTAAGCCTCTGCTTTAAACGTTCCTTAGGCCATCTAGGCACATTCTCCGCAACCTCTAGAACAACTTTATTCTCCTTAGCTACATCCATCATCTGCCTCGCGCAACTCATCGTCATGGCTATAGGGGTCTCTGATAGAACATGAACGCCCGCTTCCATTAGGGGTTTAGTTAACACGTTATGCCCTTCAGGCCCCACAGCCACAAGGGCTACATCAGGCTTAGCCTCCTCCAACATCGCTTTAAAGTCAGTGTAAGCCCTCACATTCAGCTCCTTAGTCACGGTGTTTAACCGGTTTCTATCCAAGTCGTAGAAAGCTATGAGGCTGTAAAGGCCTTCAAGCTTCTTCAAGGTCTGTATGTGAGCCGCCGCTCTCTTGCCTACACCTACTACCGCAGCCTTCAACATTTACCATCAAAGATATCCCTGCTCATATCTTACCGTTTAAAAGCTTTACATTCACCGAGTAAAGCTTAGGTTATCGGGTTTCTGCTTTATAATGAGGAACGGGAGAGGTTAATTTTATAATGACTAAGTTATAATGAGGTTATCAACCTAAAGGGAGGAGTTTCCAGAGATGGGTTCAGTTGACCAAGGTGGGATATACGAGCTTATAGTCTGCCCAGCATCGGAGAAGAACCCGAGGAACACTGAGGCTGATATCATCGAGTTGAGGGGTGGGCGGTTGCTACTGGGTTACACGGAGTTCTACCATTATGGCGGTCATGATATGGCTCCGGCTAGGATCACGGGGAGGATCTCGGAGACTAAGGGTCGAACCTGGGGTGAACCCTTCACCGTACAAGAGAACGTCGGCGTTGAGAACGTTATGGAAACAGATTTCCTGAGGCTTAGGAACGGTGAAATATCACTTTTCTTCTGCGTAAAGAACTCAGAATACGACTGTCATCCATACATGAGGAAGTCCACTGATGAGGGAAAGACATGGAGCGATATGGTACCCGTAGCTAAGTTCCACCCAGGATACTTTACGCTGAATAACGATAGAGCTGTACAGCTTCAGAATGGGAGGATACTGCTCCCGGCTTCACATACCGTTAATGGTTGGGCGTGGCCGAAGCTGGTTGCGCTGTGCTTCTACTCGGATGACAACGGTAGGACATGGTACAAGGGTTTAGATTCGGTATCCCTTCTCCCCGAGTCCACGGCTGAGGAGCCGGGTGTAATCCAGCTTAGAGATGGTAGGGTTATGATGTGGATGAGAACAGGGTTGGGTTACGTCTATAAGGCTTACTCCTCGGATGGAGGTGAAACCTGGTCTAAGCCTGAGTCGATGGGGGTGGTCTCGCCGCGGTCTCCGCAGACCATCAAGCATATCCCAACCACAGGCGACCTCCTCATGGTCTGGAACCATACGCCCGGTCCAAGGAGGGTTCCCTTAACCTCCGCCATATCCAGTGACGACGGCGTGACGTGGGAGAACTTTAAAAACCTCGAAACCGATGAGACCCAAACCTATGCCTACACGAGCATAACCTTCGTCGACGATGAGGCTCTCCTCACATACTACTGTGACCATCGCTCACTAAAGCTTAAGATAATACCGTTAGACTGGTTTTACGGATAATCCCCTGAAACTCGTTTCTCCCATTTATTTCAGCGGGAAGGGAATTTTATGGGAAGGAGGTGAGCGACGTTGTTGACCGAGGTCTACGATTATTCAAACTCCTACGTGACTTTCGTTACGCTCAGGAGGGAAAATACGGCACGGATAGCGATAGAAGCCTCGTGTAGGCTCGTTCACGGGAAGGGCTCTGAGGAGTTCTTCCTCATCGCTTCATGTAAGGGAGAGACCGTCTACGTCGATGGGGAATTGTTTAGGAAGCCGAGCTACGACTGGTTTGGGGTGTTCTCCCAGAGGGATTACAGGCTCTTCAGAACATTCGCCACGTATGAAAATGATAGGGAGGATGAGTTCACAACCGGACGGGTTAAGGATAATTTCCACGAGGTCCGTACCAGTTTGAGTAGGACACCGGATGCGACTGTTCTCAGCCAGGAGAAAGACATCGTTGACGCAACGCTTCAGAACAGGCGGCTTGTAGGGAGGACCACGGTGAAAGATGAAGCCAGTAACGTCACGGCGACGATTGAGTACCCGATAAAGACGATAAATGTCAACCCGGATAGAGAGGTGTTCCAAGTCGATACCGGCCCAGTTCTCTACCCGGATCTAGGTTCTCAAAATCCTAGAATCGTAGAGTGGCTGAGACCCGCCTACTTAGCGTACAACTCCTTCGAGTACGCGGAGTTCATCGTCCAAAGCCCAACACCTGTTGGTCAAGGTCTATGGGTGAAACATTACTCTGAGGTCAGGGGGATGAAGGTGAATAACTCTGTATACTGCGTACCTTCCCTGTGATGGATGGAGTCCCTGAATTCAATCAATAACGACGTACTTCCATTTTCTTCCACGGGGGCTATGTGGAAGTTTAATGCCTTTAGATGAACCCCTCAGCTTTTTCATTCACAAGAACTTCGTAGAAACCCTGAATCGGAATTGGCTTATACGAATTCAAATGCAAAAAGCTTCGCCGCTCTTAGGCGGAATCTTAGAACCACTGGTTGACCTACAGTATGCCCCAGGTCTGCTTCACCCTTCCAAGTCACTGGGAAATCGGCGGCATCTCCGTTCACTGGGTCGGCTTCGGCGAAGCTTCGTCCAGGTAGAGGCGTACCATGACTGTCCGCCGCTTCAGCCAGAACCTGCCCAGCCCTCTTTGTCTGTACGTTTAAAAGCAGCTTCCGCCCTGTGAAGATAAGCTGCGGTGTGGTAAATTCCCCCTCTTCTGATGCCTCTAAAGCGGTTAAACGCTCCCTAGGCCACAAAGCATAGGCTATGGATCCCATCGGGAGGCTCCGCGGGTACTTGTGGGGAACAGGAAATCCCGTGTACGGTAAGCCAACTCGGTCGTTTGGAAGTGGGACTAAACCGACGCCGCCGAAGATACAGCCACTGTCCCAAGAGCCTGGTGGACCGGGTGAAAGAACTGGTCCTCCGGGCACCTGTATCCACACGATCCCGTCTGGGCTTGAAAACATGTGGAGCTCCGTACTGTCTACGGCGCGGTGGTAGAGCGCGGGAAACATGAAATGGTAGTCCACTGTGCCAGGATACGTGGATTTGCTGTTGGTGTACCAGTCATCGGAGGCATCTTGACTAGGGCTGGGGCATAAAACCGGCGTGGGGTTAGGCCATCGGTGAAAGACGTCTGTCTCAGCTCTGCCTACGCAACGCCTTCCATGACGCCACATTCTGAAGAACCCCACATACCGCTTCAACGAGTCATCGTAGTACGCGGTGTTCTGCGTATCACTGCTTAAAGCCAACAAAGGCTCTGCAAACTGTTTCCAGTGCAGTCCATCGTGTGAGACTGCGCCGCATACACCGGTTTTTCCCAAGAAGACCATCTTATAGCGTTCACCGGATGTAGCGGAGGGGTCTGGGAACACTCCGCCTCCGTGGAACCCGGTTTCCGGGCAGAGGCTTCCCCCGAAGACGATGTTCGCATCCATTCCTTGGTACTGCATAATTCCCAAGGACGGCTTATCCCATACCATTCCATCCTTTGACTCCGCGTAACACAGTATGTCCGCGTGTTCAGGGGTGCTTACCTCATACCAAAGCCTGTAACATGCTTCAGTGTATATGACCGTGGAATAGCAGTATAGCATGTGTTCCCAAGGCTTAGTACGTGTTAGAAACGGCTCGCTTTTCTGAGCCTTTTGAACGACGATGCGGATACCCTTAGGTACATCCATGGGTGATGGGCGCGTACCAGCCTGCCCCTCTACTCCCCAGAGGGAAAGTGGGGTATTATCCTTAGAAACCCACTGAACGGCACCAGCTCGGACGTAGCGCCAGTCCACGAATAGGTTAGGGCCTTTCGGTAACCTGTAAGGCTCGACTACACCTGTTTTCAAACACACTCGCTACCTTGGGTCGAATGGACGACGTGTGTTCTGTTGTTATCGGGTTAACTCAATTCTTTTCCTGTTCTTCGTTAGGCTCGTAACTCTAACGACGCCTTCAACCTCGAGTTTAAAGAGGGTTTTCCTTAAGGCTTCCATGGAAAGGTCCTCGTGAAACCTCTTCAACTCCTCGAATAGATCTTCATCAGATATGGAGCCTTGATGTTTTGAAAGGACTTCCACGGTTAAGGTGTGAAGCGGCAGCGTCCTCGTCTTCTCCCACATATCCTCCATCCACCGTTAAGCCACGGGTGTGGTGGGTTTCCCGACTTTTTGGCGGGCTTGAACCACGTTTTGATACCATGTCTCCATCTCAGGTGTTATGCTAGGCCTTATCCTCGCGAGGATGTCCTTGAAGTCTTCCATGGTTACCTTATCCACCTCGATGCTCCGCCTTAAACTGTTCATAGCGGCTTCTCGGCACATGGTTTCTATGTCTGCGCCTGAATAACCCCGTGTGATCTTCGCCATGTACTGTAGGTCAACGTCCATATTTAAGGGCATGTTCGCCGTGTACAGTTTAAAGATTTGAAGCCGCGTCTCCTCATCGGGCGCGTTGACGTAGATCAACCTATCCAAGCGTCCAGGTCTTAGAACGGCTGGGTCTAGTATGTCTGGGCGGTTAGTCGCTCCTATGACAACCACGTTCTGCAGTGTTTCAATGCCGTCTAACTCTGTTAGAAGCTGGCTTATCACTCGTTCCGTAACCCCTGAATCCGCGTAACCGAAGCCCCTGGCTGGGATTATGGAGTCCAACTCGTCGAAGAACACTATGGACGGCGATGAAAGCCTTGCCTTCCTGAAAACCTCCCTGATGGCTTTCTCAGATTCCCCAACCCATTTGCTGTATACTTGAGGCCCCTTGATCGATATGAAGTTCGCCTCGCTCTCCGTAGCCACAGCCCTGGCTACGAGGGTTTTCCCGCAGCCCGGCGGCCCGTAGAGGAGGATCCCCTTAGGAGGTTTTATCCCCATCCTCTTGAAGGCTTCAGGTTTCTTCAGCGGCCACTCAATGGCTTCCATTAACTGTTGCTTAACCTCCTCTAATCCCCCGATTTCATCCCAGTGAACTGTTGGAACCTCAACCTCAACTTCCCGCATGGCTGTGGGTGTGATCTCCCTGTAGGCGTTCCAGAAGTCCTCCATCCTAACCTCCATCTTCTCCAGAACCTCTGATGGAACCCGTTCGGCTTCAAGGTCGATCTCTGGAAGATACCTTCTCAACGCTCTCATGGAGGCTTCCCTGCTTAAGGCGGCGATGTCGGCTCCCGTGTATCCATGGCTGATCTCCGCGAGCCTTACCAAGTTAACGTCTTCAGCTAAGGGCATACCCCTCGTATGGATCTGGAGGATCTCGTAACGCCCGTTTTTATCAGGTATACCGATCTCGATCTCCCTGTCGAAGCGCCCGGGTCTCCTCAGGGCTGGGTCGAGGGCGTTGGGGCGGTTAGTCGCTCCTATGACAACGATGTTTCCCCGGCTTTCAAGCCCGTCCATGAGGGCTAGAAGCTGGGCTACAACCCTTCGCTCAACCTCCCCCGTTACCTCCTCCCGCTTAGGAGCTATGGCGTCGAGTTCATCGATGAATAGGATGCTCGGAGAGCTTTCCTGAGCCTTCTGGAATACTTCCCTAAGCCTGGCCTCGGATTCCCCGTAGAATTTACTCATGATCTCAGGTCCATTGATGTTGAAGAAGTTGGCGTCCGACTCGTTGGCCACAGCCTGAGCTAACCGCGTCTTCCCACAGCCTGGGGGACCGTGGAGGAGAACGCCTTTAGGAGGCTCGATGCCCAGCCTCTGGAAGAGTTCAGGGTGTCTCAGAGGGAGTTCAACCATTTCCCTAACCCTCTGAATTTCCTCCTGTAACCCACCTACATCCTCGTACGTGACCTTAGCAATGCCTTTCTTCTCCGGTATAGGCTCGCTTAGGATCTGCAGCGCCGTGTTCGGTGAAACCCTCACGATACCGTGTGGGCGCGTCTTCATAACCGTGAAGTACACGGGGTTCCCGAAGATGGTTACCTGGATACTGTCCCCTTCAACCAGGGGGGTTTCAAGGATCCGTGTTCTCACGAAGTCGTGGAAGCCCTCGTCGATCCCCGGTATGGCGACGTTCACAGGGGCCAGCGTAATATGCTGCGCGTCTTTAGCCTCAACTTTCTTCACGGTTACAAACTCGTTGATCGAAACGTCGGCGTTCCCCCGCGTTATCCCGTCGATTCTGATGATGGTCTTCCCAGCATCCTCGGGGTAGGCTGGCCAAACAACCGCTGAGGTCGTCCTCTTACCTCTAACCTCGATAACGTCGCCGGTTGAGACCCCGAGTTCCTCCATGGTTCTGCTGCTGATCCTCGCCTTACCCCTGCCGAAGTCACGTTGCTGCTTTACCTCAGC
Source organism: uncultured Candidatus Bathyarchaeia archaeon (assembly GCA_964396445.1). Classification (GTDB taxonomy): domain Archaea; phylum Thermoproteota; class CALKCG01; order B24; family JAWCPE01; genus CAYNFI01. Next base: position 14,822 of record CAYNFI010000004.1, on the reverse strand, counting down.
GACTTGAAGCCTCACGTCCTTACCCATAGATGTCACCGAGTTCAATAGAAGCGGATCGCTCAGAGTTAGGGAAAACACGGGAACCGAGATATTTAAATGTAATGTGGTTCAGTTCCGTGGATGCCGAGTTTAACGGAGGAAGTCATTAAGCCTAAGGGGAGCTTCGCCTTAGGACGGTTCCCGGTAATAAGCCCGTGTTTTCACCTTCCTCCACGACGACCTGACCGTTGACAAGCACGTATTCGACGCCTTCCGGGTACAGGTTGGGTTTCTCGTACGTAGCCCGGTCTTTAACTGTCTTCGGGTTGAAAACCGTCACATCAGCCCACATGCCTTCCCTGATGAGGCCTCGGTCCCTTAACCCAAGCCTCTGCGCTGGAAGCGACGTCATCTTCCTCACGGCTTCCTCTAACGTGAGGATTTTATCCCCGACCTCTAAGGGCATGTCCTCCAGTGTTTCACCCCGCACGTATTTCCTGAAGACCATCGGGAACGTTCCGTAACCCCTGGGATGGCTCCGCTTCTCGGCTAGGCAGCCGTAGGGTGCGAGTGCGTAGAGGTCTGTTTCAACCATGGATGTACTATGCCTCATCACTTTCCGGATGTCCTCTTCATGGTGTATCCAAGCCATCACGTTCGGGAAGGGTGGACCCTCCGACAGCATGTCGAATACGGCGTTGAAGGGATCCTTTCCCATCAGTTGGGCGACCTCAGCTAAGCTCATCCCCTCCAACCCGGGTTTCGCCTCGAAGGTTGAAACAACGATTCTGTCCCAGTGACCGTCTTTCACAAGGGCTTGCGTCGATGTTCTAGGCGGCTGCTCCCTCACGTCCTCCTCGATCTTCTCACGGGTCTCAATTCCCCTCAGCCTCTCCAAGAGTTTAACGGCGCCTCCTTCATGAACCCAGTCTGGGAGGAGCGTGTAGAGGGCGGTGTACCCTAATATATACGGGGGAACATCGCATGTCACGTCAACGCCTCTCATCCGAGCCTCATCGACCAATCTTAAGGCTTCTCCACCCCTACCCCATGCGGGATAATGGGTTTCAATGTGTGAGACCTGTACGGGAACATGGGCTTTCTCACCGATTTCTACGGCTTCGACAACTCCTTGTATAAAACCATTAGCACCCTCACCCCTGATGTGTGAGGCGTAGAAACCATGGTACCGCGACACAACCTTACAGAGCTCTATCAACTCCTGTGTCCCAGCGTAGAAGCCCGGGGGATAAGCCAGTCCAGAGGATAAGCCGAAGCCCCCAGCTTTCATGGCTTCGGCTACCAAGCCCTTCATGGCGTTGAGCTCCCTAGGGGTTGGTGTTCGGTTATCCAAACCCATAACGGCGATCCTTACAGCACCGTGTCCAACAAGTGATGCGACGTTAACGGCTACGCCACGCTTCTTCAATCGCTCTAGGTACTCGCTGAAACTACGCCAGTTGATGTCCAGCCTAGGCATCGGGAAGGGTGTGTTATCCAGGAGTAGGTCCTTTGTACCGTCGCAGATCGGTGCGAGGCTGAAGCCGCAGTTGCCCGTTACCTCGGTTGTAATCCCCTGCCTTACAACGCTCTCAGCCTTAGGGTTGATCAGCAACGTACCCTCTGAGTGACTGTGTATGTTGATGAAACCCGGTGAGACCATCAGTCCATCCACTTCGATGACTCTATCCGCGATACGGGGGTCTAGATGACCTACCTTAACGACCTTCCCGTTTTTAATGCCTACATCGGCTCTAAACCATGGATTACCAGCGCCATCCACGACGCATCCGCTCCGCAGAACCAGGTTGAGAACCATAATCCACAAACGCCTCGCTTACACACATGTCTTTGGCTTATCTCTGAAACAGGTTATGTGTTAGCGTGAATAAATCCTTCAGAAACAGGGATTAAGTGCTTCAGCGTCCTCTGTTTCAAAGCTTATAATTTCACTTTGAAGCCTTAGGAACGGGATTGGCTGAAGCCTTACTCCTTTACCGCGTATATGTCGCCGTTATCTTCGATCTCAAGATTGATGCTCGGCAGGGATTTCTGTGGAAGTCCACGGTAGGGTCCACCGTGTTCAGGGTGGTACAGTCCATCGTGGAAGCTGCAAGCGATCTTCTGCAGGTTCTTATCCCAGTATAACTCGCCCTGTAGATGGGTGCATAAACCGTCGTAGGCAACGAACTCCCCGGTTTGGAGGTGGATCAACAGCGCTGGCCGGTCACCTGTTGGAAACCTGAAGACCTTAGCCTCACCACGGGGCACATCCTTCTTGTTCGCGATGAAAACCAGTTTCTTAACCTGCATCTCCCAACACACACTGATTCTGTCCCTTGAGCCTTTATAAGCATATCTATAAAAGCCTAGAGGTTGTCAACATGGGGTTTCGTTGCGACCTGTGAAAATATTATCCTTAATGGGTGTTACCTATGCGGGTTTACCAAGCCTCTGCCTCCTCGTTTCCCCCTCCGGGGATGCGCGATGAGAATAATTCCTATTACTTAGGGATGAAGTTGACAACCGTGATTCTCTGAGTTCACGCTGTTTTACATCGTTGGTTAGAATCTGTATTAGGAGATGTTGGACTACTTTGGGTAAGGGAGGCAGAAGGTGGAGCTGGGAATTTAGAGGAAAGAATCTATGGGTTTGCGGGTATTATGGTTGCAGGTTTTTCAGCCATCTTCTGGAAACATTACGTTTAACTCTAGCATTTTACCTTTTATAGATTATTGAACACTGGCAGGAAGAGGTTCTATGGAGGAGCGTTTCAAGGAGTTCCTCGACTCACAGGTGAAGAAGACACCTGTTAAGGTATCGGGTGAACATGTTGCCTGGGATGAGCCTGGGCAGCCCTTGGAAGTGGGGGGAGACGGTGTGCCAACGGGGTCTATAGACGTTGTTTACAGGGAGGAGGAGCCCGTGGGAACCGTTACCCTGAGCAAGTCAGAGGTTGAGCTTCTCAGGAGGCAGATCACGGAGCTCGACCAAAAGCTGGTTAACGCGTCTATCGCCAATAAAGTCCTTAAGGTAGTTGCGCTAACCCTCTCAGCCCTTACACTCTTCCTCATCTACCTCCATTTCTTCACAGCGTGATCTACGATGGGCGGCTACCAAGCTAAGGTTAAGCAGTTAAAGGACGAGGTTAAGGCGAGGTTCGTCGGTAACGAGGAAGTCCTCGACGTCGTCGTCTTGAACCAGCTTCACAGGAGGGCGGCTTCCCTCATCAGGGCTCCTAGAGGTGTTGGGAAATCCACGCTTATGCTCCTCGTCTTGAAGGGTCTATGCGGCGAAGACCTCGTCGTGGTCTCGGGGGCTTCCGAGGTTAAACGCGGTGAGGTCATCGGTAGGCTTCACATACCATCCCTTGAAAAGGATGGCGTTGAGAGGGTTTTATGGGCTGCCTTCGCCAAGGCTAGGGGTAAGGGACTCGATGAGGTTAATCGGCTTAACCCTTACACAACGGCGAACATCCACCACATGATGCAGTTCGGTGAGGTTTGGGCTTACGGGCAGAGGGCTAGGGTTGAGGACTACGTCATAGTCGCTAACGAGAACCCTGGGGACCCTACAACCTTCGCCCATCCCCCACCCTTCTACGACCGCTTCGACGTCTGCGTCTTCCTCAAGTCCCTAACCCTAAGCGAGAAGTTCAGGCTTCAAACCCTCCTCGACAGGCACAGCGGTAACCTCGTAGACTCCATGCCCCAGGTCCTTTCCTTCGATGAGCTCCAGGAGGCTCGGAGGGAAGTAGACGAGGTTGAGTTAAACCCAGACCTCGCCGGCTTAATCAACACCCTCACCAGGGATTTCCAAGCCTGCATCCGGAACAAGGAGCAGTCGGAGCTGAAGCCCCCAGTACTCTGCGATGGATGCCATTTCATCAGAGACGTATGCGGGCACGTTAAGGAGCCGCCGAGTGAGAGAGCCGGCGTTGTTCTAACGGAGCTTGCGAAGGCTACGGCGTGGCTTGAGGGGAAATGCGATGTGGATACGGTTCTTAAAATGGCTTTATGGGTTCTCCCCCACCGCATGTCCGTTGTAAGGGTGAGGAACCTCGTAGAAGACCTTAGGGAGCTGCTGGAGCGGGAGCGGGTGAAGATGATGGACCGTGAAAGTAGGAGGCAGTGGCCGATCATGAACCAGCTGTTAAAACAGTTTGACCGAAGCCTGTACCAACACGCTAAGGAGATCGCTGTGGAAGACATCGTTTTCGCCGAGGAGCTTAGGAAGCTTGAGGTGAGGTGGCTTCAGGAAGGGAAGGTTAAACGGGAGGAAACCCTTGAGGCGGTTATGGAATGGCGTTGAAGCCCCTCAGCGTAGACGTCTGCCTATCATCTGAGGGGGGTTGACGTTAACCCTGTTGGGCTATAAATAACCTGTATCCTTAACATTACGGTATGAGCTGATGGACGGGCTTCACCGTGTTCCTAAACTCTTGGGAGGCGTTGAATCAACTTCTGATCAGAGGTTTATCGAACCCGTTAAAACTGATGAGGCTTACCAGCCAATCGCCTGACCTACACTCTTTCCTGAGGATAACAGCCGCGAAAAAAGTTTTCAGAAAATGCGCTCATACGGTGGATGTCGGAGCCGGTGAGGGATGGTTTTCAATAGAGCTTTCCCAATGTTTCAATTCACCCATACTCTCCCTGGCGTACAGTGAGGAGCAGTATCGGTCGCTGAAGAGGAACGTAGAGGCTCTCGGTGTCTCCGACCTCGTTTCCACGGGAAGGGATGACGCCCAGACCCTCGCTTCCGTGAGGAACGGTTCTGCCGATCAGATTCTACTGTTAGACGTCCTGGAGCACGTTGAAGAAGAGGCGTCTACCCTGAAAGCCGTGAACAGGGTGTTGAAGCTCGGTGGGAGACTCGTACTCTCCGTTCCCACACCCTTCTACCCTGAATGGTTCGGGGATGATTTCGATAAAACCGTAGGGCATAAAAGACACTACACCGTGGATGCTCTGAAGGGGAAGCTACTGTCACACGGTTTCATGGTCCAGGATTTTTTCTACTACACCTCTGGAAACGCTTCCAAATTCATGAAGATGTGTTATAATGACCTTCATATCTGGCCCGGGGAATTCTCATTTAACGATGGATACGGGCTGAGGGAAAGGTTCAAACCAGTGGTTTCAATCATCCTACTTCCTATCCTGGCGCAGCTATCGATGCTCTTCGAGTCCTATGACAGGAGACTGCTGCATCATTCAAGCCTACTGGTGTTAGCGGTTAAAGTAGAGAACGCTTGAGGCGGTTTTAGCGTGGCGTTGAAGGAAGCGGATATCGTTAAAGCCTTCGACCAGGCACGTGTGGAACTCTACTGCCCCCCATGCAGGCTCGAGGTTTCAAGGGAGGGGAAGGCTCCTAGGCGTAGGTATCCAGCCCCTGTCTCCAAGGGAGCTGTGTACGTTAACCCTGAAGCCTTCTCGGGAAGCCTGAACCCTGAGGCGCACCTGCTCTGGGCGCTTCGCCACGACCTCAGCCACGCCCACTACTGCCCCTACGACGTGAAGACGGCTTACCAGTTGCAGAAGGCGGCTTACAGGGTTACGGGGAGCAGGAGCCTCGCCTACTTCACCCTCCACCTGTTCTGCGACCTCCAAACGGACGGCGTCTACTTAAGGAACCGTTTCCATAGGCTTCCATACCATGTGGAGGAAGAGTTTAGGAAGGCTTCCCCTAAGGGCGCGGGGAGGCTCGGCTACGCCGTTTACAAAGCCATGTACCCTGAGATCAAGAGTAGACATGTGCCTAAGGAGTTCGCAACCTACGCCGGGCTTATAGCGGAAACAATACGTTCAGCTAAGCCTTGGCGCGTCAAGGTGGAAACCATCGCTTCCATCCTCTCAACGTTCAAGACGCGTAACCCAAAGCTGCTTAAGGATTCAGCGACCTGGAAGTACGGTGGACGGCTTGGCGGAGCGAGGCTTGTAGTCCGCGAGGACTTCTCACCAAACTCCGCCACGCTCGTAGCCCAAGTGCTCGGAGGGATTAAGGACAGGGAGGAAGCGCGTAGCTTCTTTGAACAGTGGGTGAAGCCTAGGCTGACTGAGGGAAGCTTTGAGAAAGGGAAGGTGCGGGCTTTGGTTGAGAGGGCGACGAAGCCTGGTGCGGCTATGGGGGCTGGGGGAAGCCGTGAAGAGAAGGTTTCAGGTTTAGGCAGGGAGAAGCCCGGGGAAGCCTTGGAGGGAAAGTTGAAGGGTGAATCCTATGAGCTTCCCACAGCCCTCGGGAGGAAGCATGGGGTAAAGCCCTTGCTGTTGGATAAGGACGCCCTTTGGAAGCGTTTCTGGTACCGTGCCAGGGCGGCGGAGACCCTTATCCAATACCTCACTGAAAGCCCGAGGATTAAGCCTACTTGGAAGGTTTTAAGCTACCCCGATGAGTGGAGTGTCGAGGATGACATCGAAGCCCTCGACCTTGAGACAAGCCTCGACGAAGGCCCTATCATCCCCGAGGTGACAACGCTTAAGTGGCATGAAAGCCTGATGGGCTACGGGCAGGGACCGGTCTCAGGCTACGTTCCCTCAGTTGTCACGGTGCTCGACTCAAGCCAGAGCATGTCAAACGCCTTCGACGAAGCCTCAACAGCCGCGTACATCGCTTACCTAAGCGCCCTATGGGCTGGAGGTGACGCCGCAGCGGTTTCCTTCTCCACAAACCACCTCGTCGCCGATTGGAGCGACCAAGCTGAGGTTAAGGAACTCGTGTTAGCAACGCATTTTAACGCCTTAACCATCATACCTACGCCTGTGCTTAAGGAACTGGTTAAGGAAGCCGGGGGACCATGCTTCATCGTCGTCATCACCGACGGGGGCTGGCAGAACATCAAGGAGGCGTCTCCCATGCTTAGAAGCCTCGGGGAGGACGGGCATAGGGTTGCGGTCTTCCACCTCTACGGATGGCGTTACCCGGAAGAGGTGAAAACCCTTGAAGCCAACCCCTACCTAACCCTCCACCGGATCGATGAACCTGAAAGAGATTTGAAGGACATGGTTCTAAGCGAGGCGATGAAAACCTATGAAAGGTTTATGCTCTAATGAGGGTAAGCTCTCAGACATGATAGAGAGGCCCTTCAACTGTTTGCAGTTGGAATCTTTTAAAAAAACGGTTTTTTAAACGTCTAAGAATGGTAAAGTGATCTATAGAACAAGGATTGACTCATAATACCCGTATTATCCCGCACCTTTCTCATTACGTCTTTTAGAGTGAATGCCTAAAACAGGTCACTTCACCTTAATATCCATTCACCAGACCTGCACGTCGTATCGAGTTTTGACTTCACCTTTCCGTCAGTTGCACAATAGCCTTATGAAAACCCAATTTTTCATGAATGTTCTTTACCTAGAACCACTTTAACACTTTCAGCCTTTGGGTTGCCAAGGAGAAGACACTTAAAATTATTATTGCTACCAAGCTTTCCACCTCATATCTCTCAATCTTATCGGAGATTATGAGGTTTAATTGATCTGACTTCAAAGTTACGTATAGGCTCGTAAGTCTGGAGAGCGTATGGTATAGAAGCCCCTTCGTCTTAACCTCGAATACCTCGAGTTTGAGATGTTCTCTAAAACCGGTCCTCGTCACGCCTGTTTGGCGGGTTGAGTCTGATGGGGAGTTAAGCGGAAACTTTATACAGAGTTTGGCGGGGAACATGTCTGTGTGATGGTTCGTATGGTGGATGAAAACCCGAGTTTCTACCTTTCCGCTGATCCCTGTTATACCATTTTTGACAGCATGAGAGACTCAATTGAGTTCATGGTGAAACGTACACTCACTGCCTACAGGGAGCATTTGATGTCAAAGTCAAGCTTCGTTGATGTCAAAGGTGATAGACAAGGCTGGCATGGCTTCGGCGACCTTGAGGGACCAGGCTGGGCTGCTAATGCCATCGGCGGAGCTTACGAGCTGTATCTTTACGCCTCCTTCATCGATGACTTAACATTGTCTGAGAAGGCGCTCTTGATACTCGACCATGTTCTAGAGGATGGATTCATCGACTATGAAACAGGATTCATCACTCCATATCGTAATGTTATCACCGGCGAGTACTACCTAAATTACGCGAAAAACAACGATTGGATTTGCACCGGTTCTATGGCGAAGATGGCTTACCAGCTCCTAATATTCAGCGACGTATTGGCTGATGAAGCAAATAAGCGGAAAATGCGGGAAGTTGCAGCTAAGACGGCTATGTGGATTGATGGCAAGGTGAAGCTTGCCCCAAACGGCTGGTATCCTAGGAGAAGCACGGCGGAGGGCTTGTCATATGATAAAAAACCAGACGGGGGCAACGACCCAATCTTCGACCAAAGCGGGGACGGTCTTTTCACAGTTCAGTTGATGTGTGAATTAACGCGAAGAAAGATAGCTGATTATAGGGTTGTTATCAGGGAAAGGGTTAAAACATTCATCGAGCACGGGGGTTTATACGGCAGTATAAACCATGATACCTTCGATAAACGTGAAAACGTATCGTATGCGGTGGCATTCCGCACTTTAAGACTCGCCGGAAAGGTATTGGATGATAAAAAGGTAACGAGGTTTGCTTACGAGAATTCATTAGCCGGCCTTGAGGAATTTGAAATATGCGAGGACAGGAACAGCCTTGCCACGAAAGGCCTCTTGTACATGGAGGAATCGTGGGACACAGCCTATCTATGGGAGAACGCTGAGGTATCGCTGGCATACCTTGAAGCTTATGAGGACACTGGTAAGCGGGAATATCTGCTGAAAGCCCTCACCGTACTGAGAGCCATAGCCAAGCATCACCATGGTCCCTATGGTTTTCTAACCGAGGGAGTGGATTGGAATAACCACGTAGGCGCTAAGCATCACATCGGTGGAAATCAATATGAGGACATAAAGTATACTGAACCGATGCTTAACAATTTACACATAACCGAGCCGACGCTCTACTATCTTAACAACTTTGCCCAGCGAGAAATAAATGCTGAAACGGGAGGTATGGAATACTATGACAACGAAGGCAACAAACTTGTAACGACCGCCAAGGAATGGTCGAGGAGGCTTAGACAGCCCGTCACTGAGGAACCTCTGTTGGTTAGCCGCTACGAGTACCAACCACGACTACTGACTTCACATCAATATTTAGAAGAATTAGTGGAAAGATGCCGTTCTGCGGGGATCACTCATTTGGCGTTGATAGCTTGGTATTGGGGTCGATGGAGCGCTACACCAGAGCAGTTGAGGAGAATCAAGGAAGAATTGGAGAACAAAGGCATCAGGACATGGGCTAACGTCATGCCCCTTGGCCATCCAGGCACCATTTTTCCACCGATGGTTGCAAATGTAGAGCTTCCTGAGCATTGGAACTACCGCATTAACGCCAATGGGGAGCCTATTCCACACATGGCCTGCCCAAGTAACCCGCAGACGCGAAGGGAAATTCTCTTCGTCATCAAGGAACTGGCGGGTATGGGTTTCAGGAAAGTTCTCCTAGACGATGATTTCAGGCTTGGAAGTCGCGGCGGCATACAAGCTGAAGGCTGCTATTGTGACAGATGCATATCACAGTTCAAAGCTGAGTACGGCTACACCGTGGATAGAAATGCGCTTCGGGATGTTGTAGAAGCTAATGACCGGGGGAGTAGTCTCCTCCAGGATTGGCATCAGTTTAGGTGTAGCCAGTTAACCTCACTTTTGCGAGAAATTAGGGAGGGGCTTGATCAAATCAGTGAAAACGTGGCTCTAGGTGTTATGTGGATGCGCTTTGCCGAGGACAGGTACGGCGTAGACCTGAATGCACAGGTTCAAGCGCTCGGCAAGCCTAGATGCGTGAGGATAGGCGAGGAACACTTCGCGGATAAGGATTTCGAACCATCTTGGGAGCAGGTCAACGAGGCTCTTTCCATCCAATTTCACCTAAGCTTCTGCAGGGGAAAGAATCTTCACATCCATAGTGAGACATCGGCTATTACCCCTGGGTTCAATTTCACCAATTCACTTTCACCACATAATCTTGTTAAGAAGGCTTACATATCGGTTCTCAGCGGCGTCGACGAGGTTCAAATAGCCGAGGAGTTGTATACAATCCCCGACTACTTCGACGCTTTAGCGCAGGATAAGGCGAGACTTCGTTTATTCCATTCAATGATACCTAGAGCCAAAGCGCCTATTGGTAGCGTATGTGTATCCAGGTCTAAGGACACCAGCCTGTTCGGGGAACTCTTCCCCTTCCCGCTGACCATGGCAATCGGGATACCGACTACAGTCTCAGCTCCTCCATATCCCGAGGAATCAGCGGTCGTATGCATCGCTGGGTCAGAATCCCTGGCGATAACAGCCGACGAACTCAAATCTCTCCTGCAACGTGGCAAAGGCTTGTTACTGGATAGAGCAGCGCTGGAGTTTAGAAGAGTGGATGAGGACTGGCTTGCGGCACTTGGGCTGTGCTTCAAAGACGGGCAGTTCGTAGGGGAAGGATACGAGAAGGTTGGGGAGAAAGTCCTGCTGAACCGCGGGAAAAAGGTAGTTGTTTGGAGTTCAGAAAGGTGGGTCGCAGAGTTCACGGACCTCGCAGAGCTTAGGAGAGGGCTTTCAACGGTTTTCAGCGAGCTCTGCGGACTTGAGGGAGACCCCTTCATTTACACGCTCAGTTATGATGTAGGTGAAAGAAGGGTTATAGGCTTAGTAAACCTCAGCGATGAACCGAGGTCCGTTAACGTCCCAGGTTGCCGTTATCTAGCAGATTGTGAGAACGCGGTCGCTACGCCGGCGAAGCTTACTCTACGTCCCGGTGAAGCGAAAGTATACGTGACGGTAAGGAAACACGGTGGATGAAGAAACGTCGTGCTACGGTTTCAAAGGCGCCTGGACGAAGGCCGAGGCATACGACCGATACACGACTTGGAATAACGTTGAACCTCTGTATTACGGGGTTTTCGGTTGAGACACATCGGCGTTTACTCAACCCTTCCCGTGGAGATGGAGAAAAAGAAAGGGATGGACAGAGACAGACGGGTATATCCCCCTCAGGGGGGAAGGGGGTACTCGTAAGCATTCAATACCTATGTCGATTCACTCCGTGAAAAACGGGAAAATGTTTTTACTATGTGGTTTGGGGAAACTTGAAGACACTGAATAGGCTTTTTCGATATCGATTTCTAAGGATAGATAGCCTCACGATTTGTTTTTTGTATTATGAACCAGTAGGTTAGTAGGTCTTTTTCTTTGGTTGGGTAGTCTGGGAATTTATTGGTTATGATGTTCCAGAATTTTTCGTTGTGTTTTCTCTCTATGGAATGGGTTGTTTCGTGGAAGATGATGTATTCGATTATATCCTGTGGCAGATATTTTAAAAGGGTGTTGACGGTTAAGTTTCCGTTTTGGCTATAGCTCGCCCACTTTGTCCTCATTTTTCTGAAGTAGATTCTTTTTATCTTGGTGTTGATTTCTTTTCGGTAGTTTTCAGCGAGGGTGTGGATTAGGCTTCTTAGTTCCTTGTCTGTTCTATTAATGTTAAGGTTTTTAACTTTCGCTTCCTCTAACGCTTTTCTTATGACAGGTTCTTTCTTTTGTATCCATTTCTTGTATTTTTCAAGTGTCTGATTCTCGTCTCTGTAGCTTTTAGGCAGTATGAGGAGTAGAGTGCCTGTTTTGTATTCGAGTCTCGGGTGTTTTACGTTGCGATATTCAACGGTGTATTCTAAGGATTTATCCATAGGTTTTCACGGTTTCCATTATTTTTTTATGGAGCTGGTCGATTTGCTAGCAAATGTTCTAGATCAATACTATATTCCAACCTTCAAAGGCTTTCAGCAGAAGGATGAACCTAGTTCAAGACCTCCGCATAAAATAGGTTAGGTAACATAACTTAATCAAATCAGCCTACTCGGTCATTTTTAAACCCTTACGTGGATCTCCCTCTGGTCTCCATAGGCTACCCCTTTGAAGGATCTTGAACGGAGATAGTAAACAGTCTCAGATCGGGAAACGGAGCCTGAAACGGGCTTATTCGACTACTCCCCCCCTCCCCCCTCTTTCGCAAGAGAGCGCAGAGGAGCCTTTCACCGAAGCCACATGGTCTCTTAACAGCCGCAGTCTAAAAGAACAGCCTCAGAGAAGTATCAAAAGTATGTTAACCACCTTCACACAACGGTTGTTGAAGACCCAACGAAGCGGTCAACGTCGTCTCCCCACGAGCGGAGCGGGGAATGATAAACTTGCCCAAGGCTTCCACGGCGTAATTCTATAACCGTGTTGGGTTCTGAACACTTTTTCATCCATGTAAACACACTTCTGGTAATACCTAACAGCCCTAGGAAACATACTCAGATCAGGAAAAGAAGCCTGTAACGGGCTTATCCACTCCGTGGAAAAAAATTCAACCGCGAGAACACGGCCGTGAACCCTGTTCACAGCTGAAATCGAGGTCCGTCAAAGTGCTTTCCGAGAATCGGGGTTTCCAGCCTCACAGACCCTGGGCTTCAAGCTTCATGTTCCCCGAGAGTTTCAACGTGATCTCCCTCAGCAGCTTCAAGTCCATGTACTCCCTCAAAGCCTCATCAACAAGCCTCAGCCTTAGGTGATCATCCTTTGAGAACAGAAGCCTTCCTCGGGTGTAGACGTTGAACTTAAAGGGCAGAGGCGCCTCGTTTAAAACCTGTACATCAACTGGAACCCCAACCTCAAGTCCCAGCGTGGCTGAGAAATCAACCGTGTAGTAGAAGGCTTTCCCAGGGTTCCCTAACCAAACAGCGATGTCTAAGTCTCTAAAGGAAACTCCGCCTATAAAGCTTCCATATGCGTAAGCGAACAGTACCTCGTCTAAGCCCTCAAGCCTCACCTTCACTTTCTCAAGAAGCCTAACCCTCTCATCAGCCGCCAGTTCACGGCGTTTAAACTCCAGCCCAGCCAAGTCTATAAACCCACTCACACCCTCTTCCCCTCCAGAAACGCCCTAGCATGGAGTGTGAAGCTTAGAAAGCCCTCCAACCCCCTCTTCACGCTCTCATACACCTTCTCATCGTCCACCACCCAATACCTATGCACGAGAAGGTTCCTAAGCCTAGCCGCGGCAACCAACCTAGAAGCCAACCCTTCCGGTATAACACCCTTCACCCCAAGCCTTCCAAAACATTCGGGGAAACCCTCAGGCCTCTCGTTGAAAACATTCAGAATACTCATGCATATGCCGAAGCGGCCTCAACAAGCTGGATCAGGAGGAACCTTACAGAAAGCCTCTCATAGACCGTTAACTCACCAAAAGCCTTGTCCGTGATGACCCTGAGTATTTGAACAGCATCGTTGACCTCCCGAATCCTAGCCTCAACAAGCTCTTCATTAACCGTCGTATGATGTTCCTCCTGCTAAATCATAGAGCACAGCACCCTATAAGCCTCATCAACCTATCACTAAACAGTCCTACCATCTAACCCTCTAAGAAACCATGAACCTCAAAACCCTTTCAAACCCTGTACTTTGGAGGCTTCGGTTTAAACAAAATCGGCTTTGTCAAGGTGCTGCCTAAGGCTTTAAGCAACACCCTGTAAACGCTCGGCTTCCTTAAGAGCATGCGGATTACGTGGCTTTGGAAATCGATGTCCCCGCTCACCTCAATATCCTCAGTCAACCCCTCCTCCACCACAACCTTGAAGAGCTCATCAACGGCTTCATCCGAGAGGACGTTAGCCGCGTACCTGGCTAAACCCTGGCTCCTAAGCTCACGCCCCCACATCTTCCACCAGCCCCGCTCATAACTTGACAGACGCTTCCCGGAGAGGTCGGATTCCGTAACCGCCTCAGCCATAATCCTCCCAGCTATGACGCCGCAGGAACCACCTGTAACTATGCCACCTCCCGTGGTAGGCTTCACCTGACCAGCGGCGTCCCCGACAACCACCAAACGCGGTGCGTAAGTTTCCGCGATAGGTCCCCCAACTAGGATGGGACGTGAACTCCATGAGAGAACACGGTGTTTCCCAAGGTGCTTAGCCATGAAGGCGTCGAGAAGCCTCCTAGGGCTTCCCACGTTACATGCGAGGCCGACCCTAGCCCTTTCCCCATCCAGCGGAACAACCCAGGCGAAGAAACCCGGCGCGATGGTTCTACCGAAGTAGACGTCAACGAGTCCAGGGTCGAGGTCGTTTAGAGCCACTTCATACTGAAACGCGGGGAGAGTCGTCTTCTCCACCAGTTTCCCAAAACCAAGCCTAGAGGCAAGGTTAGAGGTAAAACCCTCGGCGAGGACCACGCCCTTACACCTCAACCCTCCCCAACCCGTTTCCACCTCGACGCAGCCGCGTTGAACAGCTACGCCCGTCACCCTGTGCCCTAGCCTAACATCCCCACCGGCTTTCACCACCTCATCCGCGAGAAAACAGTCAAACCGTGTCCTGTCTAAAACCAGGGCAGCGGCTTCCCCATGTCTAACAGTGAAGCATATTCCCGAGGGGGAGTGGAAACGCGCACCGTAAACCTTGTTCACAACGAAACCCTCACCCGGGTTTACGCCGAGAAGCTTGAAACCCTCCGCGTTAACGAGGCCTGCGCAGTGGCTTGGCAGCCCAACCTCAACGTGCTCCTCCAGAACCGCCACGCTGACACCGCGCCGAACGGCTTCCCTCGCCGCTAAAAGCCCTGAAGGACCAGCTCCCACGACCACCACATCAACATCCGTCAAGGAAACAACCTGGTTTAGCGTGACGCATGGTAATGGATGGAGGGAACTTAACAACGTTACGGTTAAGCATAGAAAACCTGTTGAAGCCTATAAAACCACGCATATTCCTCAACTGAGGCTTCGGAGATGCCCGACCCTGCCGAGGTAAGCACCGTCTAGGAGATAGACCTCAGCTTCCTCGACTTCAACG
>CAYNFI010000003.1:1736-67312 GCA_964396445.1 uncultured Candidatus Bathyarchaeia archaeon | reverse complement strand
GCTTTAGAGTACATGCGCAGAATCTGGGTTGAGATGGGTTTCAAGGAGATGAAGGGACCTATCCTTGAAACATCCTTCTGGGACTTTGACGCTTTATACGTTCCACAGGATCACCCTGCTAGGGATATGCAGGATACATTCTACATGAAGAAACCGAGCTTCGGAAACCTCCCATCCAAGGAAATCGTTGAAAGAGTAGCTGCGACCCAGGAGAATGGGTGGACTACAGGTTCGACGGGTTGGCGGTATCGATGGGATGAAGGTGTGGCACGGCAATGCCTCCTTAGAACCCATACAACGTCATTATCTGCGCGGACGTTAGCCTCTCTGAGGGAAACAGACCTTCCGGCGAAGTTCTTCTCCGTGGGTAAAATATTCAGGAATGAAGCCTTAAGCTGGAAGAGCCTCTGCGAATTCTATCAAACAGACGGGATCGTTGTAGATGAAACCGTTAACTTCAGGCATCTCCTCGGCTATCTGAAAAGATACTTCAGCAAACTCGGCTTCCAAGAAGCAAGGTTTAGACCAGCGTACTTCCCATACACCGAGCCTTCAGTGGAGATCGAGGTCTATCACCCAGTCTATAGGCAATGGATGGAGCTTGGAGGCGCAGGTGTCTTCAGACCTGAGGTTGTGAAACCCCTATTCGGAAGGGACATCCCAGTCTTGGCTTGGGGACCTGGGCTCAGCCGGATGATCATGGTTAACTACGGCATCACAGACATAAGGGAACTTCACTCAAACGACTTACAACAGCTCAGGGAAGCCAAAGCCTGGTTAGGTGAGTAATATGCCCGTCATTACAGTAAACCTCAAGGACTTCTACAGCCTTGTAGGTAAGGAATTGCCTATAAGCTTCCTTAAGGAACGCCTTCCCATGCTTGGCACAGCCTGGGAAAGAGAGTCACCTGAGGAGTTTGACATCGAAGTCTTCCCCAGCAGACCAGACATGTTCTCTACGGAGGGACTGGCGAGAGCCTTCTCAGGCTTCATAGGAGCCAAGACCGATATTCCCAGATACATGGTTGCCGAAAGCGGTTACAAGGCTTCAGTAGACGCATCGGTGAAGGAGGTAAGACCTAACATTGTCATCGCCGTGATAGAGGACATAAAGTTCACGGATGAAGCCTTGAAATCCGTGATGCAGCTCCAGGAGAAGCTTCATGTTTCCTACTGCCGTAACCGGAAGAAGGCCTCCATAGGTGTCTACGACCTTGATAAGGTAAGATTTCCCCTCAAGTACACGACTGAGGATAGCAGCTTTAGGTTCACACCCCTCGACCTTCAAGGGAAACTCTCGATCGAAGATATCTTTAAAAAACATCCGAAAGGCATAGAGTATGGACACATCCTCACCCTATTCGACAACTACCCAATCCTCATGGACAGCGAAGGAACTGTTCTAAGTATGCCCCCGATAATAAACTCCGAAGACACCCGAGTAACCGCCTCAACTCGAAACCTTGTAGTCGACGTGACTGGACTTGAGTGGCTGACGATTAACATGGTTCTTAACATCGTAACCTGCACCCTGATAGAGCGAGGAGGCTGCGTAAAAAGCGTGGCACTCGCATATCCATACGATACCCCAACGGGTAGAGATGTAAGAAGCCCTGACCTAAGCATTAGAAGGCTAAACCTTGAAGGGAAAGCCGTCCAAAAGCTTCTCGGCTTAAACCTCAGCATGGAGGAGGTCAAAGCGTACCTGAAGACCATGAGGTTCGGTGTTGAAGCCGTTGACGGCGACACTCTAACCGTACTCATTCCCCCGTATAGAGTGGATATCATGCATCCAGTTGACCTTATGGAGGACATCGCCATCGCCTATGGCTACGACAACATCACCCCGGAGATTCCACGTATTTCGACCATAGGAGAGGAGGATCTCTTAGAAACCCTCTCGGCGAGAGTTAGGGATCTTATGGTGGGATGTGGTTACCAAGAGGTTATGACGTATATCTTGACGAATCCTAGACTGCTCTTCACGGCGATGAGGCTTCCAGAAGTGGGTGCAGCTGAGATCGTGAACCCTGAAACCACGGAGTACACGGTATGTAGGAACTGGCTTATCCCAAGCCTGGTCACTGTTCTCTCAAGGAATAAACATAGGGATTACCCGCAAAGAGTGTTTGAACTAGACGACGTTATCGAACTCGATGAAGCCTCTGAGACTAAAGCCAGAACTAGGCGGAAGCTCGCAGCTGTCACAACACACGCGGAGGCTGGGTTCAGCGAGGTTAAGGCGGTTGTTGACGGATTATTAAAAGCTCTAGGTGTGAAGGGCTCGGTCACACCCGGAACACACCCCAGCTTCTTGGAGGGTAGGTTCGGCGTGGTCATGGTTAACAATGAGGATGTAGGCTTTCTAGGTGAAATCCATCCTGAAGTGATCATCAACTTCAGTTTAGAAAACCCCATCGCAGCCGTGGAGATAGACCTTGAAAAAATCAGGGAGAGGCTGCGTAAACCTGAGCTGAGTCTCTAAGCCTCGCACCTCTATCTGATACACTCCCCTCTGAAAGCCTTAAAGCAGTTCAGCCACGTTCTCCTTAACTTTCAAGATGGCATGTACGATGTCGTCCATGTCTTCCTTGGTTCCGAGGAGCATGCTTTGCCCCAGCCAAACCCCCTCCTCTAAGCACGCTTTCTCAGTTACGGGTAGGGATATGGCTTTGTAATCTGGAGCTTCACCGTAGTAGGGACATGATAGAGGGCATCTTCGCACTGTTTCGAGGAAAGGCATACGGTGGAGGGGGATTCCGTAACCGGGGCTGCATGGTATACCCTCAGCTTTAAGGGCTTCGATGAAACGGCTCCTCGGTAAGCCATCGAATCCATCGGCGTCGTACCTGAAGATGAAGAGGTGGTAGGCGTGGGAAACAACCCTCTCATCCCTTCTCTGAGGTTTTATCCCATCGATTCCAGAGAGTTTCTCCGATAGGTACAGCCCATTCTCATTCCTCCTCAGCGTCTGTTCCTCAAGCTTTCCAAGTTGCACAAGGAGCAGGGCAGCTTGAAACTCCGTCATCCTATAGTTGCCGCCGAGCAGGTGATGTTCATACCATGCACCCTGCATAGTCCGTCCACAGTTGTGGAGAGACCAGCACAACTCGTACAGTTTCCTATCGTTTGTTAAGATGATACCTCCCTCGCCGCTTGTAACGTTCTTACTCGACTGGAAACTGAAGCAGCCCATATGCCCTATGCTTCCAACCATCTTCTCACGAAACTGAGCTCCATGAGCCTGCGCAGCATCCTCTACAACCTTTAACCCATGGTTTTCAGCGACGGTCATTATTCGATCCATATCCGCTGGGCAGCCCCCGATATGGACGGGTATGATGACCTTCGTCTTACCAGTTATCGCTTCCTCGACTCTCGCAGGGTCTATACAGTAGGTTTCAGGGTCGATATCGGCGAAGACCGGGATTGCATTAGCCATTATTACAGCTGTAGCCGTCGCCATGAAGGTATATGGGGGTATAATCACCTCATCACCAGCGCCTAACCCTACAGCTCGGAGGGCGATCTCTAAAGCAGTGGTTCCACTCGTCACCGCAACCCCATACTTCGCGGTGTGGTAAGCCGCGAATTTTTCCTCGAACTCGCTCTTCCTCTTCCCACCAATACCCCAAGCACTACTGTAGAGGACATCCCTCAACGCGTTAAGCTCTTTTTCGTCGTAGACTGGCCATGAGGGGAAGGGTTTCTTCCTAACAGGATCTCCGCCTTTAACAGCTAACTTAGTCATACCGTAACCCCATATAGCCTATGAAGGGAACTGATTTATTCCTTTCCCTGAAGGGAAGGGGAAACGTCATCTTTCTGCTAGAATACAGTTTAGGTGCTTAACAATAGCGAGGTTAAGGTTAAAATCCATCTAACCTAATGTATTGATTTATGGATGTTTTCGAAGCCATTAGGGAACGGAGGAGTGTTCGAGCTTTCATTTCAAAACCAGTTCCCAAAGCCTTACTTACGAAAGTTCTTGAAGCGGCGAAGTGGGCGCCTTCAGCTGGGAACTGCCAACCCTGGGATTTCATCATCGTCAAAGACGCTAGGGTTAAGAGAAAGCTTTGCGAGGCGGCTCTTGATCAAGAGTTTATCGAACAGGCACCGGTTGACATCGTGGTCTGTGCTAACGAAGAGAGGTCTGCCATTCGATACGGTGATAGAGGACGTAAACTATACTGCCTCCTCGATGCGGCGGCGGCTGTGCAAAACCTCCTACTCGCCGTTCACGCTCTTGGGCTCGGCGCTTGCTGGGTCGGGGCTTATGACGACAGACATGTCATAGAAATCCTAAGTCTTCCCAGTTGGTTGAAACCCATAGCCATAATTCCTATAGGGTATCCCGGTGAGAAACCTCGGCCTACAGAACGTATACCACTAGACGCTCTAATCCATGAGGAACATTATAGAGGGTTTAAAATGGGTTCTTGAAACCTCAGCTTCGAATATTTTCCTTCTGTGTGATGTTTTTAAGGTTGTAAGGGGTGTAAGTTAAAGCTTAAGTGTAACTGTGTTTCGTATTAGAGAGGCGAAGGTAGAATGTCGATGGCTTTCTATCAATACGTGGAGTTCCTTTTAAAGGAGAGAAAAAGCCTTGAAGATAAACTTGAAACCATGGATAAGGCTGAGCTTATACGGTTCGGTAGACAGCTCTTAGCCACCTATGAACAGAGCCTTAGAGGTTTCGAGCAATGGTTCACGGATTTCACGGTTATGGAAAGGATGGACCCTGAAATGGTGAGGGACATAGCGAAGAACCTTATCCGAGTCGGTTTTGCCCTGCTTCAATACGATATAGACGTGACGAGAACATGGAATAAAATTGAGGAAGCGCTTAAGAAGCGGAAGGAAGAGGAAGACCTTAAGAAAAAAACAGCGCATACAATCGTTTAACCCTCGCAAATACCCCTGCATATTAAGAATCATCATACTGGAAAATCCTTAATCTGACAGTTGAGTGCCTAGATAGAGGAGTAATGAAGAAGATCGCTTCCGTTCTTTGCATATCCCTGAAATGTGCCCAGTTTTACGACTGGACTTCTTTTTACAGTCTTCCACCTACGGTTATAAAGGAGTTTAACAAATAATTCTGCACTTAAAGGCTTATAGGATGGGTATAACTATGCCCGCAAACCTCGTAGAAGTCGAGAGGAAGTGGCAGCGTGAATGGGAGAGGGCGAAGCTTTTCGAAGTCGACCCCATTTCACTCAAGCCTAAATTCTTTATCACAGTCGCATATCCCTATCCCAACCTTCCACAGCATATTGGACATGGAAGAACCTATGCTCTAACGGATATTCACGCCCGTTACATGAGGATGCGGGGTTACCAAACCCTTTTCCCCATGGCCTTCCATTACACAGGCACTCCTGTCCTCGCCATGTCCAAGCGTTTAGAAGCTGGCGACGAGGACATCATTGATACCTTTACACGGATCTGTAAGGTTCCTCTCGATGTCTTAGAGGGGTTTAAAGAACCGCTTAAGATCGCTCAATACTTTCATGAAGAGATCAAGATGGGTATGAAGGAGATGGGTTACTCCATAGACTGGAGAAGGGAGTTCACTACTATTGACCCATGCTACAACCGTTTCATCGAGTGGCAGTTTCACAAGTTGCGTGAAAGAGGGTACATAACGAAGGGAAGCCACCCAGTAGGATGGTGCCCTAGCTGTGGAAACCCTGTTGGGCAGCATGATACCCGTGGTGACATGGAACCTGAGGTAGAGGAGTTCACCGTTATATTCTTCGAATCTCCTGAGGCCATACTGCCAACGGCAACATTGAGGCCTGAAACCGTTTTCGGAGTCACAAATATTTGGTTAAACCCTGAAGCTGAGTACGTTGAAGCAGATGTCGATGGACAGCGGTGGATTATAAGCAGGGAATGCATAGAAAAGCTCCGCCTTCAGAATAAGGTTGTTAACGTTAGATCCTTTATCCGCGGCAGAACACTTCTTGGAAAGCAGGTTAGAAACCCTGTTACGAACCGTTACGTTCCAATCCTTCCAGCCGAGTTCGTAGACCCTAGGAACGCCACAGGCGTCGTCATGTCTGTCCCAGCTCACGCGCCTTATGACTACGTGGGATTAGAGAGCTTAGTGAAGGAGCCGAGTAGACTGAAGGAGTATGGCTTAAGCCAAGGTCTTCTTGAAGAGGTTAAACCCATATCCGTTATAAAAATACCTGAAGGCTCTGAATTCCTCACAGTTGAGGCTGTTCAACGTTTAGGGATTGAAAGCCAACGCGACCGTAGGCTCGAGGATGTAACAAAGGATGTTTATAACATGGAGTTTAGCCGGGGTTTGATGAGGGAGAACACGGGGAAATACGTTGGGCTTTCTGTGACTGAGGCAAAGGAAGCCGTTAAGAAAGACCTGATACAGGCTGGAAGGGCAAGTGTCATGTATGAGCTTATCAACCGCCCTATTTTCTGCCGCTGTGGAGCCGAGTGCGTTGTAAAGATCTTTGAGGATCAATGGTTCATAGATTACGGTAACCCCGAGTGGAAAAGGTTAGTCCATGAATGGCTTAAGGAGATGGAGGTTCTTCCTAAGGAATTAATACAAGAGTTTGAGAACGTTGTTGACTGGCTTCGTGCAAAAGCCTGTGCTAGAAAATCGGGACTAGGAACGAGGCTTCCATGGGACCAGGAATGGATCATCGAATCCTTATCGGATAGCACCATATATATGGCCTACTACATCCTCTCAAAGCACGTTAACCAACTTAGGCTTCAGGCAAGCCAGCTAACAGACGCCTTCTTCGACTACGTACTCCTCGGCTTCGGAGAACCTGACCAGCTGTCAGATACTACTGGGCTAAGCTCTAACACGCTGAAACAGATACGTGAAGAGTTCCTTTACTTCTACCCCGTTGACAGCCGTCACTCGGGAAGAGATTTGGTAAGCAACCACTTAACGTTCTTCATATTCAACCACCTCGCCATCTTCCCACGCGCTCAGTGGCCCCGCCAAATCGTCGTCAACGGAAGCGTCTTGATGGAAGGACAGAAGATGTCGAAAAGTTTAGGCAACATCATCCCGCTCAGGGAAGCTATAAAAAACTACGCCGCCGACCCATTAAGGGTCGCTGTTGTTTCCACAGCCGGTCTTCTTCAAGACGCTGACTTCAGCCCGGGTTTAGCTAAGGCTGTGGGTGAATGGCTTGAACGTTTCCGAAATCACGCTTTAGACCTCTGTGTAAAGTCGAAGGGAATCGAAGAGTTTAACCTAACAAGAAACATAGACCGATGGATGGTAAGCCGATTAAACACTTACGTCAATGAAGTTACGGAAGCTATGGATGAACTTGATGTCCGTAGGGCTATCCAAGTTATCATGTATGAGTTAGACCGGGACATCCAATGGTATACCCGACGCACCTCAAGTGAGGTGGATTTACCTATGCGAATGGAGGCTACAACCAACGTTCTTAGACAGGTCTTAGATGCAAGAGTCCGTATGCTAGCTCCGTTTACGCCGCATCTCTGTGAGGAGCTTTGGCATACTATGGGTGGAGAAGGTTTCATCGCGGAAACCTCATGGCCCGTATCCAACCCTTCGAAGATCGATTTGAAAGCGGAAGAGGTGGAGAACCTAGCCAAAACCTTACTTGAGGATACGTTCAACATCCTTAGAGCTACCGGGATTGCTCCCAAGCAGATCTGTTACTACTTTTCCGCGCCGTGGAAGTGGAAGGTCTTCTTGAAAACGCTTCAAGCCGTCGACGCAGGTATAGTCACGGTAGGTGGGTTGATGAAGATGTTGATGGAGGACCCTGAGCTTAGGGCAAAAGGGCGGCTCACTGCGGGGTTCGCTGAAGGAGTTTTTAAGGAGTTAAGTCATGCTTCAAAGGAAACCTTGAAAAGATGGTTAGCCGTAGGGGTTCTAGACGAGGTTGAAGCCTTAAGGGAAATGCTGGTTTTCTTCCAACAAGAACTTAAAGCTGATGTGCATGTTTTCTCTGAGGAAGATACTGAACGCTACGACCCAAGGGATAGAGCTAGGTTGGCTAAACCCCTTAGACCAGGGGTTTACGTGGAGTAATGGAATCGAAGGCTGTTAAAGGCTTAGGGAACAGTGTCGTCGAGGCTTCTAGGGACCTAGCATACCTACTATCTAGAGGCTATAGGAGAGAACCAGCCGTTAGGTTTGTGGGAGATAGATACCGTTTAGATAAGGGTGAAAGGCTTCTCCTATACCGTACCGTCTACGATGTAAAAACTGGTGAGGCGCATAGGAGAAAAGTTGTTTCAGTCGAAGCTATGAGAGGAAAAAAATTATCCATAGACGGCTACAACGTCCTCATAACGGTTGAAATCATACTTATGGGGTTACCTGTATTCTTATCCGACGACGGTGTTGTAAGGGATATCTCTATGGTTTCAAGAAAGTACAGCTTTACGGATACAACCTTTGAAGCCTTAAACCTCATACTTTCAGAGCTTAAAGAGCTAAAGCCCCATGGCGTATACTGGTTTCTCGACGCGCCGATCCCGCGAAGCGGAGAACTTGCAAAGGTTATTCGGGAGGGGCTTCGCGAACACGGCTTGGAAGGCGTAGCTATTATGGTGAAGACAGCGGATAAGGTTACACTATTGAAGGGAGATGTTGTGGCTGGCAGCGACTGCGTCGTCGTGGAAAAAGCCATTATGGTGGTGGAGATCCCTCGTTGCATAGCCCTCAAGAAGGGTATTGTAATGAATACTCCTTAATGTCGAACTGATTAGTAAACAAGCTAACGTTCTTTCCTTACATTAAAGCCTATCAAACACGTTCCCACCGTTGGGTCTGTTGAAGCCGTGTTTAGAAGGCTCTTCAAGAAGGAATCTCCCTCCACTGAGGGAACTCCGAACACATCGTCTGCGACGTAGGAAAGCCTGTGTAAGTATTGGAAAGGCCTCGCCACGTAGACCATCTTCATACCGCGTTTAGCCAAAGGATCCCTTGGAAGCTTTGAACGGTAAAGGACAAAGTTGTCCCATAGGAAAAAGTTGTCACGTGACTTCTGAAGCTCAGCTAACCTTTCCTCCCCATAGGCTTCCTCACCTACAACCACGTCTCCATAAACGACTTTCATGTAGGGGTGATGTGGATAAGCGAAATCTGATGTTTGGATGACAGCAGCTACGGTGAAACTCCTGTTAAGGGCTTCTCTTACACCCTCATTGAGGGACTTACACAACCCGAAGATAACCCGGTCCTCGGCTTGGGCTTCAGTTTCAAGGAGCTTCTTCTTCTCGTCTTCGGAGAGAAGCTTCACCGTTAAGACACCGTCACAGTCTTTGATCAACTGCAAGACCTCGACGAGTTTACTGTCACACGTATTCACGGTATTTCCCCTGTAAGGTTACGGTCACGGTTAAGAAGCGTATTAACTTAAAGCTTTTCCGCGAAACCGGGGTTGGAAAAGTAGGTTCCCTTAAATTTATAGCATGATCATCTGAGCGTGCGGAATTCCCGCGATATGGATTATGGCTTTGGGGTGTATCAAACCCTCCAAGGTAGCCTTCTTCACAACGTTATGACCTACGAGATTTGCTGAAGTAGCCTCCCTTACCCGGGCTATAGCCTCGTCCAGCGTTACTTTCTCGCCTTTATAGAATCTCTCGCTTATTTGAAACTCCACTTTTCCATCGTTGAGTGTTTTTCCAAGGACTTCCTCGTCGCAGACGGCTACGAGGACGTGTCGTCCCCGTTTTATCACGTTTATGTACACCAAAGTCAAGGCTAAACCGCTCTCACTGAAGACTTAGCTCCACAGGCTTCGCAGAGGAGGAAGTAGAATCTACCACGTTTATCGATCCTCGTGTCAGGTAGTTTACAGACGGGGCACACGACGAAGTCTGAAATATACCTGCTTACAAGCCTCTGAACTTGGTTTTCAGAGAACCTACCTTGGAAAACGACGTAGGTGTCCTTCTGAGTCGCGGCTGTCGCCAGTTCCTTAGAGATGAACTTGAGAACATGGTGCGGGTCCCTGTTAAGCTGGTCGCAGATAGCTTTAAAGTTCTGTAAGAAGGTTTGATTCCCCATCCGAGATACATCAGCCTTCAGCGGTTGAAATCTCCCCCCCTTGCCTATGCGGGGCTGCAGCTGCTCGTAAGCTTTTCCCAGCATTGCCTCATAGTCTCCGTCGCCCGTATCCTACCACCTGCACACCCATCCTCCTACTCTACCCGCTTCCTATTATTTAACAGCGTTGTTCAAAATCTTTATCAGGTCTCTAAAAATATTTGTAGAGGTAGTCGAAGTAGAGGCTCCCTGTGTCTAAGCTGCAACAAAGTCTATGGCTGCCGTAGGGGCGAAACCCATAGGCGTTCATCCACCGGGGTCTATAACCGTTCTAGGTCCAAAAGCCGGAAAAAGGGGTGGGAAAGAAACGTGGGTGGCATGCTGACCTGTATCCGTGAAAACGGTGGAGTCTCTCGGCAACGCCTGTCTAAGCTCCCTCATAAAGAGGATTGGGTCGACGGTTTGACCTTCTTCCTTAACCCTGTAACTTTGATGTAGAGTCTCTTTTATCTCAAGAACCTGTTTCAACCAGTTCTTCTGCGCAGTACGTCAGTTTCGCTTTATCAGGGTCTGCGAGGGCTGTTAAATCCACTGAGGGATTGAGTAAATACCAGCGTACGTGGGTGAAACGTGCGGCGCCGCCGCAACCGATAACTGCCGCCTTTAACTTCGTCATTTCTACCGCTGAGGTTCGAATAGCTTTCCCTCTATTATGCCTACTCCTTTTTAAAGGAGAAGCCTCAAGCTTGGAGAAAGGTGTTTTCGCAAGCTGTTAGGCGAGGTACTCAAAAGGTACATCGAGAAACTTCATATGGAGTCATGGGTCTGTGAACCATTGGAGTATTTTAAGTATTTTCAAGCGGATGGTTTTAGTGTTACAGACGGGATTGTTTCTGAACTATGAGAGTGGGTAAAGATGAAACTAGGGCTGAGAAGTGGTTGAAAAGCTATTTAGGTCGTTGATATATAGAGCATAGCCTCTAGCACGGGTGTGTGAGACTATTTCTAGAGTTAAGCTTTCACAACGATGGTTTCGGAGAGATAGTTGAAAAGTCTTTGATTTTTTAATGGGTACAGGATCCATCCTATGAGGCAGTCTATTGGGAGTAGAAAGGCTTTCCCAAGGCTCTGTAAGGCGGCGTGTGCGATATCTGTGGGCGCCCCATTAAGCCGGGTTACCTTGATCTTCATAATCATCTTGCCGAGGGATTGACCATTGGAACCTTCCATGAAAGTCCAGTACAGGAGGTATATGAGGTTATCCAGTCCGAAGTCGGCGAAGGGTATCCATCTAAGGGGTGCCGGCGCCCATACAAAGGCAGGCCATATCGCTAACCACTTCAATGGTGCAAGCACTATGCCGATTATGATGATATCGAGTAACCAGGCAACGAACCGCTCTCCCCAACTAGCCAATATAATGCGGGTTTCTGTTCTCGCAACGGGGGTTATGGGGGGTACTGTTGCAACGGGGTTGCCGCATTTGGTGCAGAAGGCTGCGCCTTCAGGGAGTTTTAAACCGCATTTTTTACAGTAAAGCGGAGTTGCTCCCTCTTCTTTAACGGTGGAAAGAAGGGCGACGCCGCAGTTGGTGCAGAATCTGGCATCCTCACCTACTTCAGTTCCGCAGTTTGGGCACTTCATATCTACATCCTCCTCCTATTACCATATCAACCCAGTGCTCGCAACGTAAGTTACGTAAAATGAATAGAACCATGTATCATAACCTAACTTAGCTCAGCATATACGACAGTAAGGCAGCCTATCACATCAGTTTTTTAAATCAATTACTCCCTACGCCTATATATAAGTCCTCTTGAAACAAGATCGGAGAAAAGTTTTAGCTGGGTTGATTTTCATAGCCGATCCTAGGGGCAGTCTTAATTCTATCGCGTTTTCTGAAGCAGTAACCCAACCGCTATGAGGCCTAAACCTAGGGCGTCGGAGATAAGGGTAGGTTCGGGGAAAGCGATTAGGAGAAGCCCTAACCCAACAAGGTCTCTATGGTCCTTTACCTCTAAGACACCTTTCTTCTTAAGCGCCTCCATTCTATTAGTAATCTCAGCCACTTTATGCGCTCGATCGAGCCTTGGGTCTTTCAGAACGTCGAAGACAGCGTTTCTGAACTCAGTAACCTCCATAGGGTGGAGGCTCGCTAGTGAAGTCTCGAGTTTCCCAATGTTCGTCTGTAATGCTTCAAGCCGAGCCAGCCTCGCCTCCAGGTTGGGCTTAGAGCTTCGCGCTAAAATATCGGCAAGTTTCTCAAGGTAATCAGCGGCTTCATCCAAAGTTTAACAGCATCCTCCCGGGAGTAACTTGACAGTTCCAGTTAGGATTATAGCATAGCCTCCCATAGAAAAACTTTCTTAGTCCCATCTACACCTCATCGATTTAAACTACCTGATGGGAAATCATAAATACGTAAGCTGCCTAGTTTTCTCCATGACATTACACAACTTTTTTAACTATGTTGAGGTAAACTGTGAACGCTTCGTTGAAGAGCTTAGAAAACTTCTAAGGCAGCCCAGTGTTTCAGCTCAGGACAAGGGTGTTAAGGAATGCGCCTTGCTCCTAAGGAAACTCATGGAGGAATCGGGGATAGAAACCCGAGTAATACCTCTTCCTGAAGGACAACCCGTCGTGTACGGTGAGGTGAAATCCAAGGCTTCCAAGAGAACGTTACTGGTATATTCGCATTACGATGTCCAGCCCCCTGAGCCCTTGAATGAGTGGGTGAACCCACCCTTCGAAGCAGAGGTTAGGGATGGAGCCATCTACGCACGGGGGGCATCGGACAGTAAGGGGAACATCATGGCTTATGTGAAGGCTGTTGAAGCCTTCCTTAAAACCGTGGGTGATGTCCCTGTGAACCTTAAGTTTCTATTCGAGGGTGAGGAAGAGGTTAGCAGTACGCATCTCCCAGGTTTCATAGCGCAGCATAAGGGTATGCTTGAGGCTGACGCGGTTGTCTGCTGCGACGGTGGTATGGATCCCTCAGGGCGTCCCACCATCGACCTAGGGCTTAAGGGAATACTGTATGTGGAGCTTCGCTGTATCGGTGCGGGGGTTGACCTCCACTCCTCCTACGCCCCTCTTGTTAAGAACCCTGCTTGGCGAATCCTGTGGGCCTTGGCTACGGTGAAGAGCTTGGATGAGAGAATAACTGTCGAGGGTTGGTACGACCGTGTTCAACCGCCAAGCCCAGCGGAGCTGCAGCTGTTAAATGAAGCTCCGTTCAACGAGGAAGGTATAAAGAAGGCTTTCGGGCTCACAACGTTTCTTATGAATCGTAGTGGCTCTGAAGCCTTCAAAGCCCTAATATGCGAACCAACATGCACTATATGCGGTTTTGAAGCAGGGTATACAGGTTCAGGGTCGAAAACCGTTCTCCCAAGTACAGCTATGGCGAAGATTGACTTCAGACTTGTATATGATCAAAGCCCATCCGAGCTTCTTGAAAAGTTAAAGCGCCACCTCGTGGATAGAGGGTTTGGAGACGTTGAGGTTGTACTAATAGGGTTCTTGGAGCCATCGAAAACCCCCTTGGAAGCCCACGTCTCACAAACAGTGATAAAAGCAGCTGAGAAGGTTTACGGCGTTAAGCCAGTGGTCTACCCTAACGCCGCAGGCTCAGGACCAGATTACCTCTTTACCAAAAGGCTTGGCCTGGCCTCTATATGGACAGGATGCGCACCACCTTTCTCTAAAGCCCATGCTCCAAACGAGTTCATAACCATCCACCACTTCGTCAAGGGAATAATGTACGCCGCGAGCATAATGTACGACTTCGGTTCAAACTAAAAACCTATATCACTGTCTTCAAACACCACGTGGCTTTCAAACCGTTAAGCCCATCGCAGATGAGGGAGACCGGTGAAGCTATCCGCATTCTCGAAAACTTGTGAGGATTTATTAGTAAACTTTGGATGATAGGGTATTTGGCTGGTTTAAGTCAAGGGGAATACAAAGGGTTGCAGATACCTCTTCGAAGGATTAGGGTTGTACCCCTCGCTTTTGAAAGCTTCGGAGTTCGCTCTATGTGTACCTACGTTGAAACCATGGATGTTAAGGTGATCATCGACCCAGGGGTTTCACTCGGTCCCCGTTTCAGGCTTTTACCACATCCGAGGGAGTATAAGGCGCTTCAAAGTTGTCGGAGGAAGGTTGCGGCGTACGCTGGAAAAGCTGATGTAGCCACAGCTTCCCACTACCACTTCGACCATGTTTCCCCGGCTTTACGAGTTGACACGGTTTGGACTTGGAGCAGCCGTGAAGTTGCCCGTGAGATATACCAGGACAAGCTTCTCTTCGTGAAGGATGCTCGAAGCCATATCAACTATAACCAAAGGAAGAGAGGCTGGATCTTCACGAAGATCATCGGAGAGATGGCTAAGCAGCTCACCGTCTGTGATGGAAACACCTTCGAGTTTGGAGGCACCCAGCTAAGGTTCTCCGAACCTGTCTGCCACGGTGAAGAGAATGAAGGGTTAGGATGGGTTCTGATGCTTACAGTCACCTGTGGTGATGAAAAGGTTATGCACTGCCCCGATGTTCAAGGACCGATTTCTGGGGCAACCCTTCAAAGGATAATAGAGGAGAAACCTGAAGCCGTTATTCTAGGAGGACCCCCATCCTACCTCACTGGGTTTAAAGTCTCATATGA
The DNA here is from genome assembly GCA_964396445.1 of uncultured Candidatus Bathyarchaeia archaeon. Taxonomy (GTDB): domain Archaea; phylum Thermoproteota; class CALKCG01; order B24; family JAWCPE01; genus CAYNFI01. Next base: position 52,622 of record CAYNFI010000003.1, on the reverse strand, counting down.
AGTCATTAACCAAGGGATACATAATCTCGTCAAGCTAACGGATAAGATACCTATCCTTATCCTCGACCACCATCTTCTCCGAGATGAGAACTGGAGGCAGCTCGCGCACCCAGTTTTTAAAGCAGCGCGATTAAGCGGATGTAAGGTTTTCACAGCGGCGGAGAGCATCAGTAGGCCAAACAAGCTCCTTGAATCTCAACGTCGTAAACTCTATGAACTGGAGCCACCTTCGCAGGAATTCCAAAAATGGACGAAGCTTCCTAGGGATAAGCGGAGGGAGATTATGCCTCCTATATAGGATTAAAGAAACCTACTCAATTGTATGTGAACTTCTGAACCGTACTACAGTTTAGTTTTAAATTTCAGGAGAGTTGGTGTAAGGTTAAACGATCTCTTTAGCTTTAATTTTCTGATGTTACCCAGCGATCATTTTTAACATAGCCGTTGATCTGTTTTCAGGCTCCTATTTAACAGAAACGCGTTAATGTCAGCTGTTTTCGTATTATTCACTATGGTTTCCTTATATTTATCACCGTGGTTAGACCTCCTAGAGGCTCGTCATCATATACGCTGATCGAATGTGGTAAAAAATGCTACACGGTTCAAACCTTAAGACTTGGCTCCGTAAACTTTTTATGTTCGACCCTTACACTTACAATTGTCCCACAAAAATCCCACAATAGTCTAAGTGCTCACTGTATGGTAGAGGGGTAGAACGATGTCTGTGAAACTTGCGCTTCCTAAGGGTTCCTTAGAAAGGGATACCTACAACCTCCTCAGGCTTTCAGGGTATACCCTAAGCGGGGAGGAGCGTATGTATAGACCGTCGATAAACGACCCTGAGATCGAGTTGAAGATTCTTAGGCCTCAGGAGATCCCTGTCGCGGTCGCTGAGGGACTTCATGACGTTGGAATCACGGGTTCCGATTGGGTTAAGGAAACCAGCGCGGACGTTGAGCACCTACTAGACTTAGAGTATGGGTATGTGAAGCTTGTACTCGCTGTGCCAAAGACTTGGACGAAAATTAACTCCTTATCAGACCTTCTTGAGGAAATCTGGGCTAAAGGCCAAAACGTTAGGATAGCCACAGAGTACCTTAACGTCTCAGCAGGCTACGTGAAGTCCAACAATACCTATCAGAGCCACTTTGGAACACAGGAACCCCTACTGGTCACGCCTTGGTGGAAGCGAGGTGTCAACCCGAAGCTGATCATATACCTATCCTTTGGGGCTACTGAGGCGAAGCCCCCTGAAAACGCTGACGCCATCATCGACCTCATCCAAACCGGGGCAACTCTGGAGCAGAACAACCTTAAGGCTGTTGAAACACTCATGGAATCCTCGGCTATTCTCATCGCCAATAAGGATTCCTTAAAGGATCCATGGAAAAGGGTGAAGCTTTACGATATCCTAACACTCCTAAAGGGGACAGTTGAGGGAAAGAAGAAGCTCCACATCTTTGTCAATGTGAGAAAAGAGAACCTTGACAAGCTCCTCACCCAGCTTCCAGCCTTGAAAAAACCGACTATAAGCCCCCTCGCCGACGGCAACTGGTACTCCGTCAACACGGTCATCGATAGGAACGACTTCCTAAAGCTACTACCGATCCTTCGGAGGCTCGCGCAAGGCCTCGTCGTCCACGAACCTCAGCAGATACTACCTCTGGAGGAAATCGCTAAAAGCGAAAACACCTCTCACAAGTTATGATACCATTAACTCCATGATTCAAGCCGTCTATAAATCCCTATTTCATGTATCGGCTTAACGAGAAATACCTCTCCATATTCTCGATGCAAAACTAATTTGCCTCTCTGCTTCGTTTTCAAGGCGTAGTGGGGTTACCACTTTTTCAGGGAAGAGCGTTTACAACATCGATCAGGGCTTTGATGTATCCTGAGGCATAAGCGCGGCCTCTATGCCCCCAAGGGGTGTCGTCAACAACCTTGGGCACGTGGTCGTCGATGATGGGACCGTCGAAACCCACCTCCTTATAAGCACGCATCGCCACGTACATGTCGGTCTGACCGTCGTCTATGAAGGTTTCATTGAACTTATAGGGCGTTCCATGAACGTTTCGGAAGTGGACGTAGAAGATCTTCTTCCTAGCCCCAAAGTACCGTATGGCTTCAACCACATCGGCGCCCATCTCGCTGAAGCAGCCTTGACAGAACTCCAGCCCGCTATACTCACTTGGAACGATTTCGACCATACGTTTAAAGGCATCAACGCTGCGGAAGATCCGAGCTATTCCCGCGAGAGACGGGACAGGAGGGTCATCAGGATGAAGCCCCATCCTAACCCCAGCCTCCTCAGCCACCGGGATTACCATCCTCAGGAAGTAGGTATAGTTATCCCACATCTGGTCATCGCTTAGTGTACCCAAGGGTGTTAAGGGAGCGTCTTTCACAAGGTCATAATCAAAGCTGGTAACACGGGCGCCGCCGCGCCAAGGCGTGTCGTAACATGTTCGCCAAACCGCGGTGGGCATCCAGTGATAGCCTAAGATAGGGATACCTGCCTTACCCATGTTCCTAAGAGTTTTGCAGAAGTTCTCAATCAGTACGTCACGCCCTTGTTCACCGAGCATAGCCTTCAGATACCAATCGTGAGGTATGTTCTCAATCGCAGCAAGCTTCAAACCGAAGGCTTCAACCCGCGTCCTTAACTCTAGAAGCGGAAGGAATTCCCAGTACCCATTTCCCGGCAGCTGAGGTGTGTTGACGATTATATCCGTCGCCCCAAGCTGTTTCGCGAACAAAAGCTTCTCATCAGTCACCTCTGCAATCGCGCCGTAAGCAAGCCTCATGCGAAAACCTCTCTCTCCGAAACCCGCAGCCCTACCCTTATAACCTTTGCTAAAACGCTGTATTGCATTACTAGGACTGGTTGTCTCTCATATCTCTAAGAGGTGTAGTGGCACCTGGCGCAAGTTAAAGGAACATTGATTTTAGGACAACGAGTTCTCTTCACGCGTGTAAGCCAAGATTGTGAAAAGCTATGGTTAAATCGGCTCTAGTCTATAATTTATTTTAAGCGGGGTTTCTGTAATGCCTACCAAGCTTATTGAGGAACCCGCATACTGGGAATGTGTGTAGATTTTCTGTGATAGGATTCACGCTGGCAGGCTTCTAGCTGAGAAGCTCCGCGGGTACGCTGGCAAGGATAATGTTATCATCTTAGCTTTGCCGGCTGGTGGGGTTCCCGTAGGCTACACGTTCGCTAATAAACTCGGTATCCCCATGGACGTGATCATCGTTAGGAAGGTTCAGATACCGTGGAACACCGAAGCCGGCTTCGGAGCCCTAACCTGGGACGGCGAAACAGACTTTAATGAAACTCTCATTCGGCATCTAGGCTTAACGAAAGATGTAATCGATAAATCGGTCGCGGAGACAAGGAGGGTCATTAAAGAGAGGCTTAGAAAATTCAGGCGAGACAAGTCTATGCCAGATTTAAACGATAAAGTGGTCATATTGGTCGACGATGGGCTGACTTCAGGCTTCGCTATGCTGGCAGCGGCGAGGTCTGCGAAGAAGGTGAAATTGTTGAAGGTTGTTGTGCTGTGCCGATGGACTCCTTTAGCGCTATCATGCTACTTATACACGAAGTGGATGAGATGGTATGCCTCAACGTAAGAAGCGGACCTGTATTCGCAGTGGCGGACGCCTATAGGAACTGGTACGACTTAAACGATGGGGAGGTTATCGAGACCCTCAGACAAGCAAAGAGGCTTCCTAAAGCTCCTTAATTCTGATGGAATTAGCTGGTCACACTAGAGGATGTTGGGAATAAACTGTGATACTCACGGTCTTTCATCACGTCTGAGGGTCAACGGGGTTTGCAGATGAGTTCTCTAATCTTGAGTTCTTTGAAGTCCTTGCTCTTCGCGGAAACAACGACCATGGAGGTGTCCGCTCCAGAACCCGTTCCCGCTAAGGCTATCACTTCCTTTCCTCCCGGAATCAGGTCTTTATCCGCGGCTATCATCACTATTTCAGGGCATACTTTTACACCTTCAGACATGCATCTGAAGGCAGATTGAACATCGCTTGGATAGCTGTACTTAACCTCGCGGCAGAAGATCACAGGTATGTCTCTGCGCTTCAACTCCTCGAGGAAATCCTGATCATACCAGTCTCGAGCCTCCCCTACAAACACCAAGGACCTATCTGCGAGCATGTTCAAAGCCTTCTTCGCAACGATGCCGGTGGAAGAAGCTATCACGAAATGCGTGATCCCCAGCTCGTCTCCCCGTCTTCTAGAGAGTCTAAGAGTTTCCGCTGTAATCACCTCAGGGTCCTCATCGCTCGTCCTGTTGAAATAGGTTACCTGAACCACCTGCATACCCAAAGCCCCCATGCAGAGTTTTGTGGAGCATGTATATAACAGTTTAACTTATCCGTTATTCATCAGCTGATAATCACACTTTAAAGCTGGATGGAGCCGTCTTTCATTGGTATGTGAGGTTGTAGAACGACGTATTGAATATGTGAGGTTATTATGATGTAAGCCTAGGAAAGACTTCGTCGGCTACCAGCCTCATACCTTCAAGTTCCTCGCCTAACGGTCTGAAGCCTAGGATGACATGGGTGGCTCCGAGGTTAACATACTGCTTAATTCTCTCCGCGACCCCTGTGGGGTCACCGATGATAGAGGTCTTCTCATCTAAACCAACGCTTGAAGCCGTCTGCTTAGCCTCAGCGTCGCTGGGCTTTATGCATACAAGGATGTCCGGGGCTAGCTGAAGCTTGGAAAAACTACCTCCAAGACACGCAATGAGCTTTCTAATGGTTTTCACACCCTGCTCGAAGGCTTCAAGGCTTGGACACCAGGGGATCCAACCGTCTCCCAGCCTTACAAGGCGGGGGAATGTTTGTGAAGCCGCTCCTCCAAACCATATGGGTGGATGGGGCTTCTGAATAGGTTTAGGGTTAACGTAGCCTTCTCTCAACTTGAAGTACTTACCCTCGAAGTCTACTTTCGGCTTGGTCCAAAGCTCTTTAATAAGCCTAACAGCTTCTTCCTGAACTTTCCCCCTTTCAGTGAAAGGCACGTTGGAAGCGTCAAACTCAGGCTTAAACCATCCCACACCCACACCTAGCATAATCCTTCCCTTAGAGGCATGGTCGATTGTGGTGACCATGTTGGCTACAGCCAATGGGTGTCGTAAGGGTAGGAGTACCGCGGAGCCGAGGAGGATTCGGTGCGTGACAGCGCTGAAGGCTGCGAGACTAACGAGAGGCTCGTAGATATTCGGCGGTCCGAGGGTCTCAGGGTAAATTAAATGGTCAGCAGCCCAAACAGACGCGTAGCCAAGCCGCTCAGCCTCAACAACTAAATCTTGTAGCTGTGAGAAAGCTTGATCACTGAAACCGCCGTTAGGAAGATGGATGCCGAACCTGATCTCAGTCAAGGACACCACCGTTAATTCACGCGTAGGCGGGGATAGGATTTAAGTTTTTCATAGAGCCATTGGGTTACCTCATCTTTTTACACTACCGTGAGGCTGTGGAGGCTTAAAGCTTATTGTTAGGAATAATATGTTCAATAGGACCAAGGTGTCAAAGTAAATTGAATTTTCTCCCATAGTTTTTCCCATGTTCATACATGGTGAATATGTTCTCCACTGGCACATCCGGTCCAACGGTGCTTGTAGGTGCGAGGACAAATCCCCCTCCTTGTGCACATACATCTATGGACTTCTCCACGCTTCTCTTCACGTCTTCAACTGTCCCTAAGGGGAGGGTGCTCGTTACAGAGACGCTGCCGAAAAGGATCGGCTTCCCACCCGATTTTGTCTTCAGCTTAGCAAGCTGAACAAGGTCTACACCGCATTCTTCCTGGAATCCTTGGAAACCGTCTATGCCAGCGTCTAGGAGGTTCTTAACTATAGGCATAATGTTCCCATCGCAGTGCCATATGATCTTTATACCCGCATCCTTCAACGGTGTTACAGCCCGTTTCAAGCATGGGAAGTATATTTCATCGAGAAGCTTTATGTTGAGCATGGGTCCATGGTTGTAGCAGATATCTTGGCCGCCGTAAACAAACGGTGGAAACCCCTCTTCCCTAACCGCAGTCGATATCACCTCATTCATAAGTCTTCCCTCTTCCGCTGAGTACTCGAACAGCTTCTTCATCTCTTTACTGTAACGGATACAGGCTAGGAGGTAAGGCGTGTAACCAAATGTACTGTACCACATGAAGCCGCATTGCCCATATCCATTTAACCAGAGTATATCATCCCCACACTCCTCCTGAGCCTCCTTCACCTCCGTAACGTACCTACGAAAATGATTGTCAAACTCGAAGCTTGACTTTAGATCTTGGAGCTTCGGAAGGTTCTGCACATACTCCAGAACATCCTCAGGTGTTTTATAACGTAGCGGGTCAACTGCGCGGGCGCCGCCGACGCTGAACTCAGTAGGTCTACCTAGGGTATCCCCGGTCGTGGTCTCTAAACGCTTCGGAAGAATGAACTGGGGTATGAGGTCGGCTCCGACGTTCTTATAGGCTTGGAGCGCCGCCCTCATAGGGTTCTCCCAGGTAGTCATTGCATAGTCATACCTCATCTTGACGCCACTGGCATTGGCGAGGAACCCGGCATGGGCACACCATCCTCCCATAATCGGGACTCGGTCAACTTCCTCGAAGTTCAAAGCCCTTAACGCTCTCTCCTTTCCCTTAAACTCCATGGTTAACACCTATCCTGGGCTTTGGATTGTCTAAAGTCTGGCACGGGTAAAGGCTTTCCACCCTGTATTATAGAATCCTCAGATACCAGTCCAGGCGCTGTGAAATCTAACGCTTTGTAGACATCTATAGGTGGCCTTGTATCGTTGATTATGCAGTCAACGAAGGCTTTGGCTATGAAGTAGTCGCTTCCCCAATGCCCTGTTCTCAAAGCTTCCTCCGGTGGTTTCCGCCATGCTTCTGGTAGGTAACGTTCCTCATATTCCTTAAGTGCCACCCACTCGTATTTCCCGCAACCGTCTGTAAGCCAGATTTTATGAGCGTCACCGAAGCCGCGCGGTGCCTCGTAGCAGCCCTTTGTGCCCTGCAGGGAGTAGTAGGTCAAGTTGTGTGGACGGTTGGAAAGCATGTCTAATCGGATCTTGATCAGGGCTCCACTTCGGGTTTTGCAGAGCATTAGAACCGTGTCCTCCATTACGTGTTCAGGGTCTGTGTGAACCCCTGAGCCTAAGCAGGAAACGGTGACAACCCTCTCGTTGAACCATTGTAGAACCGGTCCGAGGCTGTGGGTTCCGTAGGTCACCCCATTTCTACCGACTTGCCAACGATGCCTCCACGTGGGCTTCCCATAACTGTCATGATGCAGCGATTTACAGTCATGTATGTATTCACCCTCAGCGAAGTAGAGGTCTCCGAAGAGACCCTCCCTGACCATGTTCTCGATTAGGATGTTCTCTTTAATGTAGCAGTAGTTCTCCGCCATCATGTACTTAGCCCTGCTTCTTTCAGCAGCTCTTAGAAGCTGGTAACATTCGTCCAGTGAAACCGCGGCTGTAACTTCGCTGAGAACGTGAACATCAGAGTTTAAAGCTGAGATAGCTTGGGGAGTGTGAAAGTGCATCGGTGACGAGACAACCGCGATATCGATGCCTCCATTAAGCATATCACCGTAGTCCATGTACCGATCCTTAACGCAGAAGGCTTCACCCACCCTATTCAGAGTACTCTCATCGACATCACATATCGCGGTGACTTCCGTCTCTTGAAGAGCATTGAAGACCTTGATGTATGAAACACCTCTATGTAAACCAACAACACCTACTCTAAGTTTCTCCACCTTAGGCACCATCACAACTAGGTTTCGATCAATTCATTAGCCAACGTTCAGATAAGGCTAACTGGCGACCTAAAACAGCGTAAAAAATGAGGTAAGCTTTCCGTGTTCGGGGTTCTATACCGTATCGTGAGGCTCAGAGTATAAGACATTGATGATGGTGAGCCATCTCCTTGCACGGATGTTGAAGGGCTTTATGCGGTGAAACTTTTTATGCCTCCTAGCTTACATATGTTTCGGTGAATTGGTTGCCTTTCTGCACAAAATGTGGAGCTGAGGTTTCAGAAGGATCAAAATTCTGTTCTAGCTGCGGGGCTGCGGTCGGACTGGAGGTTGCTGTAGGGTTCGGTTCAGATATGGTTATAGCAACTACACCAACGATTCCAGGCTATCGTGTGAAGAAGGTTCTGCAAATCGTCTTCGGCTGTACGGCGAGAACGAGGGGAGTGGGCGGTCAGATTATGGCAGGGTTCCAGTCGATGGTCGGAGGGGAGGTTACAGCTTTCACCTCAGAGATCGAGAAGGCAAGAATAGAGGCCATAGAAAGGATGAAAAACGTGGCAAGAGAACGCGGAGCCAACGCGATCATAGGCCTCGACATGGAAACCTCGAATGTCTTAGAGGGAATAGTCCTAATTTCAGCCACTGGAACTGCTGTGATCATAGAGCCAGAGCAACAAAGCAAATAAATTAACTCTACTCTCATAATTTTAATGGATAAAAAGAGGGAACGTGTGCTTTAGGCGCACAACGTAGACTCAGTGGTAAGCCTGTTTTAATCGGTGTTTCCGCGATACCCCTTAGTAAAGCTTTTTTACAACTCCCAATGCCTTATCTGTCTTCTCTAATGATCGCCGCCAATACTTTTCAGTGGAGGTAACCGCCCTTATAGCATCGATGTTTTCTGGGATCACGTTGCTCTCGTTTGGGGTTGACCACATAAGGTAAACCTCGTTTCCTAGAACCATAATCCCGTCTTCCCATACAGGGATCTCGTAGAGGTCACCTCTTGGTCTGCCAAGGTCCCTAGCCAACTCGAAGACGCTGTTTAAGCCTTCGACACCATCAGCTCCGCGGACGAGGACAACCCGCGGTGTTTCCTTAAACGTGTTAACCACATCTTCATTCGTAATGGGGCTTTGAGGCTGTACTATGGCGAAGTGGATGTGGAAAAGGTTGTGAGCACCCTTCGCAGCCATACTTACGATGTCTAGGTCGTGGAGTACCGTTTTCACGTCTGGGGCGTGGTGGCTGACTCCCATCTCCGGTACAACCGTGTTCATTAAACCTGTATGCCCGCTCTCCCAAACATCAACAGCCCTCCTGATGATCACAACCCTCACCTTCGCTAAGCCGTACCGGCGGTGGAGGGCTCCTAAAACCCGGCAGAGCGCGGTTGTGTTGCAGCTTACAACTCTCGTGAACTGCTTACCCAATGATTCCTCATAGTTGCACTGCGCTACAAAGGAGACCCCTGTAACCTCGTGTTTCTCCCCACCTTGGAAGATGGCTTTAACCCCCGCCTTCTCGTAGACCGCCTTATTCTTCGCACCGATCTTCGCGGGAGCACAGTCGATGACGACGTCGACGTTTCCGAGAAGTCCCTCGAGGGTCCCGGTGACATCGATACCGCCCCTACGCATGTCCTCAAGCCTCTCAGGCGCGGAGCAGTAGACTGGAATCCTCTTCGAAGCCGCCATCTTAACTCTCCAATCTGCCACAACATCCGATATTCCAACAAGCGTCATATCTTCCTGTGCAGCGACAGCATCGGCTACACGCTTTCCGATAACACCATAACCGTTCACAACAACTTTAACCAAAGCCTTCGACATAGGAACCAACTCTTCAACAGAATGCATGCACAGGGATTTATACGTTTCCACATTTAAGCTCTGCGGGAAAATGAACCGTGGGAGTGTATCCATCGCATAGATCACCGGATACGGCTTTTAAGGAAGCGTCGGATAGAATATGAAGGCTAACCATCGGGGTCTTAAGGGTTTTACATCATGTCTGTTAAGGAAGCCTGTCAAAGAATCGTTAGGCGCCTGATTCAGGTTTCTAACCCGGACATCATCGACTTGGATAGGATTAGGGTTGAGGTTTGCCGGGAATTGGGGGTTGAGCGGATACCTGGAAACGCTGAGGTCATCCGTTTCCTAGCTCCTCAGGAAAGCCATCTTAAAACTCTCCTTACGCGGAAGCGTGTTAGAACCATAAGCGGCGTATGCATCGTAGCCGTTATGACTAAGCCCTATCCATGTCCAACCCCTAAACCTTGCCTTTACTGCCCCGGAGGGCCTTCTGTAGGGCTTCCTCAAAGCTACACAGGACATGAACCGGCGGCTATGAGGGGGCTTCAGAACAAGTTTAACCCATTTCTTCAGGTTAGAAGCCGTATTGCACAGCTTGAAGCCGTAGGACATAGGGTTGACAAGGTGGAGCTTATCATACTCGGCGGGACATTCACAGCGCTTCCGCTTAGGTATCAGAGATGGTTTGTGAAACGCTGCCTCGAAGCCGTCATAGATGAGCCATCATTAAACCTTGGGGAGGTTAAGGTGAAGGCCGAGGGGGCTAGGGTTAAGAATGTAGGTGTCACGGTGGAGACGAGACCCGATTGGTTTAAGCCAACGCATGTGGATAGACTGCTTGATCTAGGTGTTACCCGTGTTGAACTCGGGGTGCAAACGACCTACGACGAGGTTTACAGGCTCATCGAACGCGGCCACGCGGTTAGAGATGTCGTTGAGGCTACACAGGTCGCTAAGGACAGCGGCTTAAGCCTCATCTACCACATGATGCCGAACCTCCCAGGTTCAAGCCTTAAAATGGACAGAGCGATGTTCAAGGAGCTCTTTGAAAACCCCGCTTTCCGCCCTGATGCGTTGAAGATCTATCCATGCCTCGTCCTTAAAGGTACACGTCTTCATGAAAAGTGGCTGAATGGAAGCTACAAGACCTATAATGAGGAAGACCTTCTCAAACTTCTCGTAGACATAACGCGACTTATCCCACCATATGTGAGGGTTCAACGGGTTAACAGGGACATCCCATCAAACCTCATAGAAGCAGGGCCTAAGAAGAGCAACCTTAGGCAACTACTCGATGAAAGGCTAGTTTCGGAAGGGTTGAAATGCCGGTGTATCCGCTGTAGGGAAGTAGGGCACATACAGCTACGCTACGGCGTAACCCCTACCTTAAAGGATATACGGCTTAAACGGTTGGACTACGAAGCCTCAGAGGGACAGGAAACCTTCCTATCCTTCGAAGACGTGAAACAAGGCATCCTCATCGCATATCTTAGACTGCGAACCCCATCGAGTAAAGCCCATAGACCTGAGCTTATTAAAAGCGCCGTCGTCAGGGAGCTACACGTTTATGGGCCGATGCTGCCTGTTGGGGAGAAGCCTAGGGTTGAATGGCAGCATCGCCGATATGGAAGACGTTTGCTCACGGAAGCTGAAAGGATAAGCCTAGAAGAACTGGATATAGAAAAGTTGATGATCCTCAGCGCCCTTGGGGTGAAAGGCTACTACAAGCGCCTAGGCTACAGTGAAGACGGAGTCTACGTGAGTAAAAGATTGAAAATTTGAAAAGTCTTGGGAACCACACGGTAAAAGGTTAAAGTGGTTCCAAGGCGACGGCTCTGATCCAAGAGGAGTCGATTCCGGCTATCTTCATAGGAAACCCGATGTAGAAGACCCTATCCCTCCTCAACTCGTTAAGGTTTTCTAAGCCCTCGATGATGGGGATGCCATTTCCAAGAAAAGTTACATGACTTACCACAGAGCCTGATGCCTCAACTTGGATGCCTTGAACTCCGATCATCTTGATGCCCTTCTCCTTCAGCCACTGCGCAGCTTCAGGCGAGATGTATGGGGCTTCATCCCCATTATATGGGCTCCACATAAGTACGATATCACCTCGCTTCACGTTCCTAAGATGTGTGGCTGTGATAGGCTGAGCCTTCCCGCCGAGGGGTTTTAAAGCCGTAAGATTTAGGACAACGGCTTCAGCTATGAAAATTTCTAAGGGGATTTCCGAGATCGTTTCCAGTGTATTTTTATAATGTGAAGGCCCTTCCACGTGAGTCCCTATGTGTGTCTCCGTTTCAACCCAGTGCATGAGCATCTTATCCTGAGCGTAGGTAAACTGACGGATTTCAAGCCGTCTCGTTTCTCTGCCATGAAGGTATTCCCCGTTTACCTTCAGACTCCCTGGATAGAGCATCTTAGATAGGTCGACTATCCGATGTTTACTCAGGTCGATCAAAGGCTAGCGCCTCATCTTCCTCCATAACACGTATCGTATAAAAGGCTTACATATGACTCTGTTTCACACAGTGGAAGTCGGTTACACAGGTGGCGTTTAAAGCATATTTATAAAAAGAAGCGTGGGCTAGTAATAAGTCAGCCTCGCCGTGAAAGGTGTGGGAGGTGAGTGAAACGGCGAAGGACCCGGTTTGCGGCATGCAGGTTGATGAAAAAGCGGCGAAGTTCTGGTCCATGTATAGGGCGTCAACATATTACTTCTGCAGTGAACCATGTAAGAGGAAATTTGAGCTTTCTCCGAGGAGGTTTGTGGCAGGAGTAGGGAAGCGTAGGTAGTGCTGAAAGAATGCTAGGGGGCTTCCCTCCCCCTATCTCTTTTTCCCTCTTTTTCACGGTGTTAGGCGTTCTGGGTCTCTAGGCAGCAGGATTGCCTCTCTGATGTTTTCTAGGTTAAGCAACCGCATGGTAAGCCTTTCAAGCCCAGTTCCCGAGCCTCCGTGTGGTGGGATACCGTACTTGAAGAACTCTAGGTAGAACTCGAAGTCCCGTGGATCGTAGCCTTTCTCAGAACTCTGTTGCTTAAGCCGTGCATAACGATGTTCCCGCTGCCCACCTGTAGTAACCTCTAAACCGTTCCAGATGAGGTCGAAGGAGTAGGTCCAATCTGGTTCATCGTCCTTGCGCATAACGTAGAAAGGTCTTGAATCGGGAAGCCATGAAAACTCGGTGAGGAAGGCGAAGTCGCACCCATGAACTTCCTTCACTACGGAGGAGAAGAGGCGTTCACCCTCAGCATCGAGGTCCTGGGAATACAGGGTTTCCCTACCCCTCTCCTTGAGCATTTCGTAGGTTTCCCTTACGGTAACCCTCGGAAACGGCGTCCTCGGTAACGTGGGCTTCACCTGCAACGTCTCCAACTCTTCACCGCACTTCCTCAGGACACGCTTCAACGCGTGGACTACCATGGATTCAACGACCTGCATCACGTCTTCATGGCTTCGGATGAAGCTAAGCTCGAAGTCGATACTCGTATACTCACATAGATGCCTTGGCGTATGATGCTTCTCAGCCCTAAACACGGGTCCAACCTCGAAAACCTTCTCGAAACCCGCCGCCATCAGCATCTGCTTATAGAACTGGGGTGATTGGGCTAGGTACGCGGTTCTTTTGAAGTAGTCGACGGGGAAAACCGTTGACCCGGACTCTGTAGCCTGAGCGATAAGCTTAGGCGTATGGACCTCCACAAAACCCTCCTCTGTAAAAAACTCGTGGACGGCTTGGCTTATGACGTTCTGAACCTTGAATATAGCTTGGCTTCTCGGACTCCTTAAATCCAAGAAGCGGAAATCCAACCGTTTATCCAACATGGTCCTTACCTTATCATGGTATTGAAACTCGATTACTGGAGCAGCTTCCGCTTCACCTAGGACCTCGATTTCCCTGGGTAAAACCTCCTTCCCAAGCTTGGCTATGGGGCTTTCAGCGACCACTCCATTCACAGCGATGACGCTTTCCCGTGGTATCTTGCCAACCTTCTCAAAGAGGGTTTCTGAAACTTCCCCACGCTTCGCCGTAACTTGGATAAGCCCACTCCTGTCCCTGAGGATGATAAACCTGATATTCTTCAGGTCCTTCACGTCTTGAACAAAGCCTGCAAGAACAGCTTCACCCATCGCATCCTTTACGTAAACCCTCCTGCCGAGGTCCATCCGATACCCTAACCCCCAACTACGACTTTACCCTTGGACCAGATAAAAAATATTTTTTCACCCGAGTTATTCTAGGCATCTAATCATTTCTTAATCTGTTTTATGATTGCTTCGTAACTTTCCTTATCAACTACACCCCTTGTGTGGAGGATCTTCGCGGTCTCCGTTATGTCTAGGAGCCTATGCAGCTTTATTCCCTCCTTTGAGAGGGCGGCTTCTCCTCCTTCATTCCTGTCGATGAGGACAACCGCGTCTTCAACAATTGCGCCTTCAGCTCTAAGCTTTAAAGCAGCGTCGAGCATGCTTTTTCCAGTTGTTATAAGGTCGTCCACGATGAGAACGCGATCGCCTGGGTTGAGGACGCCTTCAATCAAACGTTCCCTACCATGAAGTTTAGCTTCCCTTCGAATGTAGAGAAAGGGCTTCCCAGCTTGATAAGCGATGACTGAGGCGAAGGGGATACCCGCCGTCGGTATACCCACAATTCTATCGAAGTTCTTCAAGCCCACATCCTGCCTCACAAGGTCCAAGTATATTCCACAAACCTTACTGAAGGCTTTAGGCTCGCTTGGCAGAAGCCTAAGATCAATGTAATATGGACTCATCTTCCCGCTTGTAAGCCTGAAAACCCCGAACCTGAGCGCTCCAAGCCTCGTTAAGACATCGCATACGTAGAGCTTCGCCTTATCCCTCCAAGCCATAGCCCCGATACTCCCTTCCCGTCTATGAAGGACCTCAAATGATTTAAGGTTTAATCAAGACATACCTTTTCTACGCGTGTGGTATAAGGGGGTTGCAGTTATGGTGGAAGTGTGGCTACCATACGGTTCAACGGAGGTTCCGACTAGAGTTCCTGAGGAGAACTTTCTCGCTGTCTTAGACGCTAAAGGCGTTAACCCTGTAGCAAACCCCTTAGAGGAGGTTCGGGCAGCTTTAAAGAATCCATTTGAAAGCCGTAAGCTCAGTGAACTTGCAGGTCCAGACTCCTCCGTTGTCATAGTGGTCGACTGTGATGCAAGGTTCAGCCCTGTACCCCTTATGCTTCAAACCATCCTCGAAGAGCTTTCAAACGTGGGTGTAAAGGATGAACGTATTAAGGTAATAGTGGCCTGCGGCGCACTTGAAGCTGTTAAACCCGAAAAATTCCCCGAACTAGTTGGAGAAGATGCAGTTAAACGCGTGGTAATTCTCAACCACGACGCTAAAGCCGAGGATAACCTCGTCTATGTTGGTGACACAAGCTTCGGTACAAAGGTATCAGTTAACAAACAGTTCTACGAAGCCGATGTGAAGATTGTCACAGGAAAAGTTGGTTTCCATGGGTATGCAGGTTACAGCGGAGGAAGGAAAAGCGTGTTCCCAGGAGTCGCTGGGTTGACCTCCATAAAGCATAACCATGCACTTATGATCAAACCCCAAGCCAAGCCGGGTGTTTTAGAGGGAAACCCGGTCCACCTCGACATGGTTGAGGCTGCGAAACTTGTAAAACCCATTTTTACACTAAACCTCGTCCTCGGAAACGGCTTTGAAGTCCTAAAGGCTTTTGCAGGAGACCTTGAACGTGTCTTCATGGAAAGTGTACGAGTTGTAGACTCCACATATAGGGTCGTCCTTGAGGAACCCGTGGAGGTTATAATAACCTCCGCGGGGGGTTATCCACACGACGTTGACCTTGCGAAGGCTTTTAAAGCTGTCCAAAATATGGAAGGCATCGCAGAGGAAGGCGGTGTCATCGTTCTTGTAGCTGAGTGTAGTGAAGGTTACGGGAGTAGAAAATTCTACGATTGGTTGGTAAACCTAAGAACTTTGGAAAAGGTTGAGAGCTCGCTGAGGAAAAGTTTTGAACCCGGAGGGGAAAATGCATACCACCTACTTAAAACCCTCGAGCGGAACCGTGTAATCCTAGTCTCTATGATGCCTGAACACTATGCAACGGGGGTTTTCAAGCTGAGAACCGCGCCCACAGCCAGCTCAGCGTTAGAAACAGCCTTAAGGTTCGTGGGGAAGAGGAAAGCTAAGGTTGCTGTGGTACCGTATGGCTCATCGACTTTACCGACGTTACTTAGACACCAAAGAACGGAAATGGGATAAACACAACGGTAAGCACCAGAATGACGGGGATGAGCAGAGCTAACCCTTTCCTCTTCTGGCTTAGTGTTGAAACATCGTCTAGGGGTCCTGGGTCAACGGCCCTCGCGGAGAGAAGCCACATAAGCAACGCCATAAGCCAGAAACCTGTGAGGAACATAACTGCAACACCGATAAACGATATATACCTCATCCGCCTCGGACCGAGTACGGCTGTTAAAGCCCTCCCACCGTCCAGTTGCCAAGCAGGTAGAAGCTGGAGATATAGGATGACGAAACCCAACCATGCAGCGTACGCAACGGGGTGAAGAAGGAAGACGTAGTTTCCATCAGCTGGGATCGGTTTAAAAACCATTATTAAGAGGTCGAGGATAGGTGGTCCCCATGGAAGGGGGCTAAGCGCCAACTCCGGGTTCTTCTCAACCCACGCCTCAACCTGTGCAACCGGTAGTACGTAAGAGAGCTGTATCCCCGCAACCGCGACAATGATTGAAGCGGCGAAGCCTACGAGTGGTCCTGCTAAACCTATGTCGAAGAGGTCATCCTTGTTAGTCGGCGGTTCCCTTAACATGATTATGGCGCCAAAGGTTCCCCCAACGAGCCCAGGGATAAAATATGGCATAGTGGCGTCTATACCCCTGGTTTCACACATGATTTTATGCCCGACTTCGTGGAGACCGATAACCATGAGCATGGCTGCGATGTAGAGAAGTGTCCGCAGATAGATGGATTGCTGTGGTTCAAGGTAGACGAGGAAAGGTGACGTTGCGAACATGTAGCCAAAAAACGTCACCGCGGATAGGGTAAGGATGAAGAAGATGATGTTAACCCAACCCCTTGAAGGGTTAAGCCTTGGCTTAGTATAAACCCGTAGGATAAGGTTATCCCCCTGACTCCGCAGGATTGGTATAAGGCTCCGAGGAGCCAGTTCAGAACGGAGGGCTTTAAAAGGCATCTTAGTAGGTCCAGAAGCCAAGACAAAGGATGGTATGCCGAACTCGAGGTAAGCGTCTAAAACCTGAAACCGCTGAGCAACTATTACCCGTAACTCATCTAAGAGAAGCGGCTGCGTTGTAGGCGGCGTAAATGTATATTCTTCCAAACTCCTTCACTTCAACCCTTGGTTCAACCTTATTAACAGCTGGAAAACAGTTATAAAAGGTCTTTGCCCGAGGACTGTGAGGAAGGTGCATGGAGAACCCCGTAACCTACACGCTCAGAACATTCAGAGAAGAAGACCTTGGAGAAGTTATGCGCATCAACCAGCTGTGTCTACCCGAAAACTACAGTACTTATTTCTTCCTAGACTTATCTGAAAGGTTTTCCAAGGGCTTCATCGTAGCTGAAGCCGAGGGTAAGATTATAGGCTACATCATGTGCCGAGTGGAGCATGGAGCATCGGATTTCAAACGCTTCAGCTTCACGAAGAAGGGACATATCGTATCGATCGCCGTTCTAGCAGAGTATAGGAGAATGGGTATAGGAAAGGCGTTGATCGTTGAGGCCTTAAAAAACATGGTTGACAACGATGCTAAGGAATGCTTCCTAGAGGTGAGGGTGAGCAACGCACCCGCCGTCAGCCTCTACAAGAGGCTGGGCTTCATGGAGGTGAAAAGGGTCCGAGGATACTACTACGACGGGGAAGATGCTTACGTGATGAGCGTTAAACTACCCCTTGAAACCTAAAGTGAAATACTGGCTTAGCGTCCAGTAGCTGTAAGCTGGGTGAAAGGGTACCCAACATTTTTCAGGCTCTTACCAAGGCTTCAAGGTAAGGCACAGTATATGCCTCAGTTTTTATTAGGAGAAGAGAAATCCACTACGTTAAACTCCAGAACTATTTAGCACCACCCCCTAGGAGTCGAGTACGCTTATGTTCTTCGAGGTTTGCTACCCAAAGATTTATTACCAAAGCACTGATTTTGTCCGTCGATACGTGCTTAGGGAATGCCTGAGGCGATTTTTTGAGTAAGTTAAGGTTGATACTAGTCACTGGTAGAAGCCTAGGTCAAGGGCAGGGAAAGGAAACAGGGAAGTTCTCAAGGTACTATAAGGAAAACGTTGCGGTTTGCGAGCTTGACCCTGAAGACCTCAAAAGCATAAACGTCAGTAGCGGGGGTACCGTTAAGGTTTCCACAGACTTCGGAAGCATCGTTGTGAAAGCGATGTCGTCTACGCAGACACCACATAGAGGCATAGCCTTCATACCTTACGGGCCTTGGGCCCAGATGGTTACAGACCCGACAACCCAGGGAACAGGTATGCCGACGACGAAGGGGCTTTCCGCAACCGTTGAACCTTCGGAAGACACTGTCTTAGACCTCCAAGTCCTGCTGGAGAAGACTTATGAGAAGGGAGTATAGTATGGAAGAGGTACGTAACGTTGTCTGTCCCTTCTGCGGCTCCTGCTGTGACGATATCCAAGTCTTAATCGAGGACAGGCGGATTATCGACGTCAAAAACGCATGTGTTCTTGGGAAATCCAAGTTTCTAGGCTACAACAACGAACGTCTTACTAATCCCACGGTTAAAGTGGATGGAAAGCCTCGGAGCGTATTGTTAACGGATGCCGTTGATAAAGCAGCTGAATTTTTAGTCAAGGCTAAGTATCCAATCCTCTATGGCTGGGGTTGCACAAGCTGCGAAGCTACAAGCCTCGGTATTGAGCTCGCTGAGGAATTAAGCTGCGTCATCGATAATGTAACAACCGTATGCCATGGACCAACCATCGAGGGGGTTCAAGATGTAGGCGAGGTCACATGCTCTCTGGGTGAGGTAAAGGCGCGCGCCGACCTAATCCTCTACTGGGGTTGTAACCCAAGCCACGCCCATCCGAGACATATGGTCAGGTATGGACCGTTCTCCAAGGGAATGTTCCGAGCTTCAAGACGTGAAAGGAAGCTTGTGGTGGTAGACGTGAGGAGAACTCATACGGCTCGCTTAGCAGATACATTCCTACAGGTTAAACCTGGTACAGACTATGAGGTTCTAACGGCTTTACGGTCCATCGTAAGGGGACACGACCTTGAGGTGGACGAGGTTGAGGGCATCCCAGTTGAGAGCCTTGAGGAACTGGCTGAGACGATGATGGGCTGTAGCTTCGGGACGCTCTTCTTCGGCGTTGGGCTTTCGATGACTTATGGGAAGCATAGGAACATAGACGCCGCGCTTTCCCTTGTAAGAGACCTGAACATGAAGACGAAGTTCACGATTATGCCTATGAGGGGTCACTTCAATGTCACAGGGGCCAACGCCGTTTTCACATGGCAGACAGGCTACCCTTTCTGCGTAGATTTCAACCGCGGATACCCACGGTACAACCCAGGTGAAACCTCTATCATCGACATCCTATGCAGGGAGGAATGCGATGCAGCCCTCGTGGTGGCTTCAGATCCACTCGCACATTTCCCGAGGATGGCTGCGAAAACCCTTACCCAAATCCCGTTGGTAGCCATAGACCCACACCTCACCGCTACGACGATGCTGGGTGATGTTGCGGTACCATCGGCTCACGTCGGCATCGAGGCTGAGGGAACAACCTACCGCATGGATGGTGTACCCCTGAAACTGAAGAAATTAGTTGAACCCCCAACCGGGGTTCTACCTGACACCGAGGTCTTACGTATGATCCTTAACAGGGTAAAGGAGGTGAGATAGGTATTTGGTTAAGATGTTGATAAGCAACGGCTTCGTCTTCGACCCTGCTAACAAAGTCCACGGAGACAGGATGGATATAGCCATCGACGATGGCAGGGTCGTCGAAGATGTGTCTTCACGTGAAGCCTACGTTGTCGACGCTTCCAACATGGTAGTCATGCCCGGCGGAGTGGACATACACAGTCCTTAAGGAAAAACCTTGAGAACGTACACAGTCACATCGCCGGCTCTAAGACGAACATGGGGAGACTCCTTAGACCTGAAGACCACCTACGAGACTATGAGGTTAAGACACGGGTGACACGGTCCGGAGTAGGTCACACCGTGCCCTCCACCTTCGTAACCGGTTACAGATATGCCCGTATGGGTTACACAACCGTCATTGAACCGGCCACTCCGCCTCTGAAAACAAGGCATACCCACCACGAGCTTAACGATACACCAATCGTGGATAAAGCCTGCTTCCCCCTCGTTGGAAACAACTGGTTCGTCATGAAGTACTTAAGCCGAGGGATGTTTGAGGAATGCGCCGCTTACCTAGCCTGGTTACTTAAGGCAACGAGGGGCTATGCCCTGAAAGTGGTTAACCCTGGGGGTGTAGAGGCCTGGGGTTGGGGTGGGAACCTCGACTCCATAGATGATGTTGTTCCAAACTTCGGTATTACGCCGAGGGAGATCATCCGAGGTCTATGTAGGATCAACCTTATGCTCGGGCTTCCCCACGCGGTGCATCTCCACGCGACCAGGATCGGTACCCCTGGAAATTTTATTGTCACCCTTCAAAGCATGGACTGCGTTAAGGACCTAGCCTGGGGGAAACCTGTTGTGCACATAACACACTGCCAGTTCAACGCCTACGGGGGTGAAGGCTGGGTTACCATAGCCTCGGAAGCCGATAAGATCGCGAGGTACGTGAACAGCCACAGCCACGTTTCCATAGACATAGGGCAGGTTATCTTCACGGACGTGACTACGATGACCGCTGATGGACCGAATCAACATCGTTTACACCTTCTATCCGGTAATAAATGGGCCAGCGCGGATGTGGAGGCTGAAACCGCCGCGGGTATCGTACCCTTCAGGTTCAAGAGGAAAAGCCGGGCTCATGGAGTGCAATGGGCTATAGGACTTGAACTCGCCCTTCTCGTGAATGACCCTTGGAGGGTCTACCTCACAACGGACCACCCGAACGGTGGTCCCTTCACAGCTTACCCAAGGGTTATATCATGGCTGATAAGCCGCGAAGCAAGGGAGAGGACTTTGGCTAAGATCAATAATGTAGCAAAGAGGAGGATTAACTTACCAAGCATAGACCGGGAATACGACCTCAGCGAGGTCACTGTTGTAACGCGGGCTGGAACAGCTAAGTCCTTAGGACTTAAGAGTAAGGGGCATCTCGGCGTAGGCGCCGACGCAGACATCAGCGTATACGCCTTCAACCCAAAGGAAGTGGACCTCTCGAGAGACTATAAGAAGGTGCGGAAAGCCTTCCGTCGAGCATCGTACACGGTTAAGGCAGGATGCCTCGTGGCTAAGGACGGCGAGATCCTGCAGCAACCCGTGGGAAGAACCTACTGGGTAGAAGCTGATACGCCGAAAGACCTGACTGATACCATGCTCAGCAACATTCGCGAAAAGTTTAAGGAATACTACACACTTGAGTTTGAGAACTATCAGGTTGGAGAAGATGAACTAGCCGTGTCAGCTCCTGTCCCGGCTACGCCGCGGCTTGGATAAACGGAGGTGTATGGGTTGAACAAGGTTTTATTAATGCCTAAGTTCCCCTTCAAGGTTCCCGTCGAAGCTGAAACCATTACCCCGGACAACTTCGAGGGAAAATCCCTTGAGGAAATTGGCGGATTCGAGGTTTGGGAGGGACACAGCAAGGTATGTATTAAGGATCTCTTTGAGCTAAAGGAGGAAAGCTCTGAAATCTCTCCAACGGTTGAGCTTATCGGTGACTTCTCTAAGGTCCGCCTAATCGGTAAGGGTATGGGGAAAGGCGTGATCATGGTTAAGGGTTCCGTGGGAATGCATCTAGGCGAGAGGATGTGCGGCGGAAGGATCGTGGTTGAAGGCAGTGTAGGTTCTTGGCTTGGTGGAATGATGAAGGATGGGATGATTGAGGTCTTCGGGGATGTAGGTGACTGTGTTGGAGCACCCTACCGTGGGGGTGTGAAGGGTATGCGTGGGGGAAGCATCATCGTCCACGGGAACGCTGGGTATGAGCTTGGATACCGTATGCGGGACGGCTTCATCCAAGTTGATGGAAACGTTGGGCAGTTCGCTGGCGCGTATATGGGAGGGGGAACGGTCTACATCAAGGGGCAAGTTGGGGGAAGACTCGGTGCATGTATGCGAGATGGTCGAATCGTCGCCCTAGGCAATATCCCATCAATCCTACCAAGCTTCACTATAGACGATATAAGAGCAACCGTAAAGGTTGGGAATGAGAGGATTAAGGGGCCATTCTACCTCTTCCAAGGAGACCTCAACGAGGCTGGTAACGGGAGGCTCTTCATTTTCAAAGACTCAAACACCCACCTAAGCATCTTTGAAAAATACCTTGAGTAACGGGGAGACTTCATGTATGGGGAGATGACCACTCGGGAAAGACTGATCGCCACTATAAGGTTGGAAGAAGCGGACAGGGTTCCCGTAACCCTCTACGAAATCAACCCCTACGCGGGCGATGACTGGAGGGTTAAGGACCTAAGCTACTCTAGGCTCTTAAGGCTCGCTAAAGAGCTTCAGGACACGTTCGCCTCAACCCCTATAGGAGACCCGAACTTCTCCCGCATCCTCGAAGCCGCTGGGGAAGACCAAGTTCAAAGGAGAATAAGCGATGTTGGTGTATTCTACTCCTCAGCGGATACGATCGAAGCCTATGTAAAGAAGAGGAGGGTTGGAAACTCCCTATTCTACGAGAACACAGTTGAAACACCTAAGGGTCCTCTACATTCCGTTGAAAGGGTAGACGACAACGTGGCGACAACATGGCAGGTTGAACCCTTCATCAAGGAAGAAAAGGATGTAGAAAGAATCCTCTCTCTACCGTACAAGCCGATAAAGCCTAGCCTCAACCACTTCTTCGAAGCACAGAAGAAGCTCGGAGACAGAGGATTGATGCTTTTAAGCCTCGGCGACCCCCTCGGCGTCACGGTGCCCCTCTTCAGATACGAGGGTTTCCTCAACTACGCCCATCGTAGGAAAAATGAGGTCTTGGAGCTCCTCAACACCATGCATGAAAGGTTCATAGACCTCTACCGATACCTTACCAGTATGGTACATGGAACCGTTTTCAGGATATGGGGACCGGAGTATGTGACGCCGCCTACGATGGCGCCGAGTTACTTCGACGAATTCGTAGCCCAATACGACAGCGAACTCATCAGGATCGTTCAGGAAAGCGGTAACTACTCCTGCATCCACTGTCACGGAAAACTCGACGCTGTGCTGGAGCGAATCGTGGAGATGAAGCCTGACATGCTTGAACCCATAGAGCCTCCTCCCCGCGGAGATGTGACATTACCAGAGTTGAAGCGTAGGGCTGGTGATCACATGTGTCTCATGGGGTACATAGAAGCTTGGGACCTTGAGCTCGGTTCAAGGGAGGTTGTGGATAGTAAGGTTGAGGAAGCTGTATCAGAAGGGGCTCCAGGTGGCGGATACATCATGCTTCCCTCAGCCACCCCCATCGTTTCACCCCTACCTAGAAACATCGAGGAAAACCTCATACAATACCTGCAATCGGGTAGGAAGTATGGACAGTATCTGAGGAGAACTTCTACTCCTCTTGGGTAAAGTAAAGCCTTTACCATAACGACTTTAGAGCTGATAACTCTATGCACAACTACATTATAGCCTTTAAGTCTGTGTTTTACTCTCTGATGGTCTAAACTCGCATATGAGGCAGATGTTAGCTCGCTCACCGATTGTAATCCTCCTCTTCACACAGTGGAAGAGGCGTTGACCGCTATGCCCAATTACATCCAAGGGTCGAAGGAAAACACATTCAACACCTTTAATACCGGTTTTAAGACTCTCAACCTCGGCTTCAAGGACTGCAACCCTATCCTTGAGCCCTTGTACCTCGAAGTCCTTCCCTTTAAGCTCCTCCCTAAGCTTATCGGCTTCAAGGCTTGGAACCGTGACTCCGGCCTCAACTGACTCAGTTCCGGCGAGGCTGAGGTTTCCATCCCTGACCTTCACAAGTCCCGCTTCCTCAAGGATAGCTATTATGCTGTCAACGCGTTTCTTAGAGATCTGTGCCGCGCTGACTTTTCCATAGAGGGCTTGGAGGTCTTTAGGCTCACGGAGTGTTTCAAGTATAAACCGCGTCCATTTCCTCCATGTTTCAGGTTTAACCTCTGGGACTGATGATGTGGGCTTAGAGGCTTCAACACGCTTCGATGCCTCAGGAGGTTTATCCTCAAATTTATCAGTCGTAGACTGTTCCCCAGTTTCTTCCCCTGCGGACATACGGACGACCATCCAATAGTTGTGGTTAGGGAAATATATCCTTATACATTTAACCTAGTTGGCTCCTTATACATGGTTTACCCAGGAACATAAGTTTTCCCACAGCGCAGGGTTCCCGCTATGGAACTGGGATACCAGGGATTTTTAACAAGATGCGGTAGAGGCTTGTGTGGGCGCAGAGGTACATGCTCCTCCAGTCATCGTCTCCCCAACCACAGTTGAACGGTCTCTCAGGGGTGTTTATGATTCCAAGGAGCTTCCCGGTAGGTGCATAGATCCATAGACCTCCCGCCGCTGATACGTAGACGTTGCCTTCGACATCAACCTTCATGCCATCTGGTCCACCAGGTTTATTAGACTTGAGGTCTGCGAAGAGCCTGCCATTAGCGAGGGAGCCATCTGGCTGAACGTCGAAGACCCTTACATAGCATCTATCAGAGGAGTCTGCGATGTAAAGGAGCTTCTCATCAGGCGAGAACGTTAACCCGTTTGGCTGCTCGAAGTCGTCTACAAGAAGTGTGAGTTCTCCATGCTTAGGCGTAACTCTGTAAACGCCTTGGTAGGGTAACTCCTTCTCCTCAGGTGGACATCCGTAGGTTGGGTCTGTGAAATAGATGGCTCCATCCGTCTTCACCACGATGTCATTGGGGTTGTTGAGGCGTTTCCCCCCGTAGTGGGTTGCCACAGTGACGATGCTTCCATCCCTCTCTGTGCGAGATACCCTCCTGAACTCGCAGGCTAGGAGCCTTAACTCCTTATCGAAGGTTAAGCCATTCGAGTTTCGACTTGGCTCACGGAAAGTCGTCACACCGACGCCTGGTGTGTACATTTTGATCTGGTTAGCGGGGATGTCGCTGAAGAGTAGGTAACCCCCCTTAACGCTCCACACCGGTCCCTCAGTGAACTTAAAGCCCGTAGCAAGGACCTCTAATAAACCCTCCTCAGGCACAATCCTATCAAGCTTAACAGACCTCTTATCGATGTCTAGAGGTTTTTTCTCAACCATTGTCCTCACACTCCACCCCTTCACTACGGTGCATATTTAAGCGTAAAGATACCGTGAACCCGCATATACTGTCAGCAGCCCTTGAAGAGTTTCTGATAAGACTTGTTGCTAAATTGTCGGTTGCGCCAAATTATATATCATGGGTGTTGATTTATCGTAATATAGGTTCAGATAATGGTGGTTGAATAGTGTGTCTATGGTTAGTGTTAACAGAACCGCCCTCACGCTTGTTAAGAAACTTATAGAGCAAAGGTATGCCTTTGGCGTAAAAGTTGAGAAAACTGGCGTCGGTGCGACGTTAATCGATGCAGGCGTCGATGTAAAGGGAGGATACGATGCGGGAGTGCTTATCACGGAAGTCTGTATGGGAGGCTTTGGTAAAGCCCATCTTTTTAACGCTCAGTACGGGGATGTTTCACTCCCATCCATCTTCGTTTCCACAGACCACCCAGCTGTGGCAACCCTCGGAGCCCAATACGCGGGCTGGAGGATTAAAGTCGGTGACTTCTACGCTATGGGTTCTGGTCCAGCTAGAGCCCTCGCCTTGGAACCAGCGTCCCTTTACAAGGAGATCGAGTACGGGGATGTTTCAGAGGTTGCCATCGTTCTTCTGGAAGTCGATAAGAAACCCGGCGATGATGTGCTCAGGTTCATAGCTGATGAGTGCGTGGTTCAACCTGAGAACCTATACGTACTCATTACCCCAACCTCGAGCCTAGCCGGCGCGGTTCAGATATCTGGACGGGTTGTTGAAACAGGGGTGCATAAGCTTCACTCTCTAGGGTTCAACCCGCGTAGCATCCTCCACGGCTGCGGCTACGCCCCAGTAGCATCGATTCATCCGAAGTTCGCCCGAGCCATGGGTAGAACGAACGACGTCATTCTCTACGCTGGGGTAACCTTCTACACGGTTGACTACGAGGACGACGTGGAGTTAGCCAACATCGTCGCTAAAACCCCCTCCTCAGCTTCAAGGGATTACGGACGGCTGTTCAACGAGGTCTTCAAAGCCGCCAACTACGACTTCTATAAAATCGACCCACACCTCTTCGCCCCCGCGATGGTAACCATAAACAACATCAAGACGGGAAACGTTTACTCAGCTGGTAAAGTCAACGTTGAGGTATTGAAACGTTCAATGGGCTTGTCGTGAAAGTCTCCAATCTTAATCGTGGCTACTCTAGGAGAAGCGCGACATTAGCGTCCTTCTCAACCTTCAACGTTTTAGCCACGGGACGGCATTTAACCCTTAGAAGAACCGCGATTTTCTTATGAAAAGCTTTCCTTAATGCTTCAACAGTTTCGTAGTAAGCCATACCCTTCAGGATTACGAGGTCGGCTTGCTTAAGCCCTTCATGAAACCGCTGTGAGTAGTCGTCAAGGAGCAAGGCTGAGGCATCAGTACCCGTTGTGATAAGCTCATCGGCTACCCTATCCATGCCAACCGTGTAAGCATCTTCCAAAGTGGCGTCATTCTGGTAAGGACCTTCCTTAACAACAACTGTTACACGGGTTTTAAATCTTTTAATCTCCTCCACGAGAAGTGTATCGAAGGCGATCTCCCCGGCGTTGTCGCAGAGGAAGAGAACATGCCGTGTCTCCTTCAACGCGTCGAAGATCCTGCGTGTATCGTCAACGCTTAATGTGGCTTCTTTAACAAGTCCAACGAGTCCTTCAAGGTTGAAGATATGCCCTGTAACCCCTGGGTCGATGACATTGCCTACGATAGAAGCGATACACGCGGTTCTAAACCCTTCGTAAGGGTCTTTTTTAGCTTCAACGATGAGCCTGACCTCGGGAAGCGCGTTTAACGCCAAAGTGTTCATACGCTTCTTCGCTGCGCTGTAAGGGTCTTTGCAAGAGGTTGCTTCCTTAACGTAGCGGAAAAGCCTTGTCGCGATGACCGGTAGATCCTTTTCTAAGGGTATTTGCTCAGAGAACTGCTTCAGGAGACTCACCATAACTTCAACCTTTACTTCAGGGTCTAGGTTAGATTCGGTGACTTCACGGAGGCGAACCGCGAGCATACATGGGATACACTCAGGTTCAGGCTTCAACTTTAACCCAGCTTAGGGAACCATGTCGGTAAATGTTAGTCTTAAAGTTTTACACATTCGCAGAGAATTTCAAAATACGATTTCTCAAAGCAGATATGGCTTCAGGAATCCTTACCTTCAGCCTTCCATCAGGTTTTCTTCAGAAGAATGAATAATGAACAAATCATATGGTAGGTGGGAGTCTACGATATGTTCTTAAGAGCATCTAAGGTAAGAAATGTGAGTGTTTCTTTTTTCTGTGCGCTTTTTCCCCAGCTTCCATCCTTGTTCTGGTATCGGAGAATTTTTGGAAACGCATTTTTTATCTGTTGTCTCGCCATCGTGTGTTTGGATCTGGATAAAGCATGGAAAATATGATAGAAAGGCAATGTCTGATTGTGGAATACCCAGGATCCATTCTTGGTTTGTTGTAGAGCGAGAAACTTAATTCCATTCTCAACTTGGGGTGTGTCTCGGCTTAATGGATGTTCAACTAAGATTCGGAACACGTTTGACCCACATAACGCTCCACAAACCCAATTCCCATCTCCCCACAGCTGAAGATATGATTTCACCGTTTTTTTAATTGGTTTTATGTCACCTAGTCCGAAAGCAAGGAATAGATGAGTTGCATATGTTGTTTCGTAAAAACCTGTGCAGCCCGGTACGAATTCTCCATAGAACGTCGACCTCATTGTGCGAGATTCCTTCCTGTTGTTGGAATGAAAGATCCATCCCGATAAACCTCCGTAATCGTACTTCTGGATGGACAGAAGCCAATCCAAGCCCTTCTTAACATGTGGATCTTTTAAATCATATCCCATAAGCGAGAGGTCCCAGAGACTATTAGCGGTTTGTACAAAGAGTTGGTTCCAACTTCCATCTGCAGATTGTAGAGAAACGGTTTTTTCATAGAGCTCTTTCTTCAAACAATCTTCCGATCCAGCAATTTTCTGGAACACTTTTTCTTTAAGATAAACACCGATTGGTGAATTCAAACTTTCCACATATGTTACTGGGTCAACCTTAAGTTTATTTAGCAATTCAGTCAAGACAGATCACACGACGATTTTTATTTCCTTTTAACTATTTATATCTTTCTAACTTTTCATTTCATTCACTATGTTGATGGCATGCATGAAAAATCGACTGTTCCAGCATTATGGAGACAAAAAATTGAAACAATTAGAGAGAAGAAAGGGTAAATTTTTATTAAACACGGCACAATCTTTAATTATTAGACTGGGTTAAGGCTTAATATTTCACATCCCAACATTATAGTAACTTATTATGGACGTGGAATCGCTTAAACCTAGGAAAGCCGCTAAGGTTTGTAACAAGCTGTTTGACATAGAAGCTCATTTATGGATAAATTCTGGGTCTGCCATGACGACTTCGATCCACCTATGCGTTCCATCTTCCCAGACGTAGTAGCTGCCTAGAACCTTAAGGTTGGGAAACCTCTTCGCAGCCCTCTCCTCAGCGATAAGCTGTTTACTCTTCACCCTTGTAAGCCTTTTAAACCCTAGGGCTTTAGGTCTTCTTCCAGAGCTTGGACGGGTTTTTTCACCCGGGCCCCTGCGCACCTTAACTCTTACAATAACGAAGCCTGGCTTCGCCTTAAAGCCGAGCATCCGTGCCCTATGAAGCTTTGTCGGCCTCTCCGCCCTAAGGATGGTAGGCTGTTTACGCCACGCAACCACCCTTTCCCTCATCAAAGCCTTCACATAGGATTCCTTAGGCTTCCTCCACGCCAACGCAAGCTGTTTATACAACGATGTTGTCATCGTTTACCGATGCTCCATGAATCCACATCTGGAGTATAGCCTATGATAAACCTTACGGTTACACAACCGAAGTCGTCTAATTACTCCCCTGCCTTCGGGGTACATGCAACATGCTGCCTCGGGAGGTGAATTTCCCAGAGTCTATCTTAGACTCTTTCGAAGACCTCTAAAAACAGCTTCCTTAACTAAGCGTTCTTAATGCCTAAGCTTATTTACCAAGGTCTTCAAGTAGATAATCGGCTGGACGGTTGGATGTGATGGTTGGGGAGGAAGCAGAGGGAGAAGAAGCATCTGGCATGGTCGACGTTTTCTCTTTAGATATCTACCCACTCCTCAGTCTCTTCATAAGCATACTGAGCGCTCAGGCATGGCAGTACATGGGATTAAGGCTTAACCCCGCTACAAAGAAGGTTGAAAAAGATTTTTTAAGGGCAAGTGTCGCCATAGACTGCATCGCTTTCCTCATTGACAAGCTTGAACCCCAACTTAGCGGAGATGAGAAGAATAGGTTTCGTGGTTTACTCACCGACCTCCAAATAAACTTCGTTCGTCAACAAAGTTCACCCACCTCCAAACCTGAATCCCAGTGCTAAACAGAATAACCCTTGGTCATCCGAAAATATAGGTCGAGATGAGGGAAACAGGGTCTTATCTCTACTAGATTAAACCCAATCCAGCGTTGAGACGCTTATCTCCTTCCTTGTATTGCAACTGCCCAGGGGAAAAACATAGCCGCTAGATAACCTCCGAGTGGGGAGAAATCGGTTAGGGTGTTTCCTGTTGGAGAGGTGTACAGCCAAACCACGTAGAGGGTGAAGGTGGTTAAGAGGTATCCAGCGCAGAACTTTACTTTACGAGACATCACCCGCGTCCTCAGGAGTGGTCCCTTACTGAAGGTTAGGTAGGAGATCGGGAATGAGCCTAGTATGAGTACCCACCAGATAAGCGGTTCATACATGTTGAAAACACATCGTTCACACGTTAAGCATAAGGAGTGGACATGCGTGACTTCATCTTTAACCGTACCCAGACTCCATAAGGTATCGCATCTGCGTTAATCGATCCATAACCTCAACGATCTCCCGTTCAATACCGTAGCGCTTTGCTTGGTAATCATCATCGGTAACCTCTCTCCTCTCATGTCGTTGTCTAAGAAGCTTCAGCGCATCCACAAGTTCATCCCTACGCCTCTCAAGCTCCTTAAACCTCTTCTCCATATCCTTAATGTCCGCCACCAAATCGTCACCGTTAGATCGATTGCACCACCGTTAAAATTAAGTTTTCTACACCGAGGCTTGGTTAAGGATAAAAGCCTCAGATACGATTTAGATGTATGGAGCCGCTTGACGTAACAGGGATTGATGTAACGTTTCTAATTGAAAGCCTTGGAGAGGTTGAAGGGAAGCTTATAAGGTTCTACTCTCCGAGAACCGTTGAAGCCATCGTTGAGAAGCTTCCAGTGGAGGGTAGAGCCGCTTTAATGCGTGGAGGAATCTACTTTCCAATTCAACTAACCATGGGTGTTGAGAAGGGGAGAAAGGTGGTGGAAGCTGGCGACATCGCTTACTGGCCTTTTACCAAGGCTATATGCCTTTTCTATGAAAACTCCGAGGTGTACACACAGGTTAATCTGATAGGGAAACTTGTTAGTGATTTAGGCTTTCTGGGAAAAATGAGGAGCGGATTAGTGGTTAAGCTAGTTAGGCGGCTGCGATCTGGAAAACCCTAACCCTGTTGCTCCCTGAAACCATTTGGATGAGTCCCTTAGCCCTAAGCTGCTCGAGGATATCCTTAGCCACACTGACCTTAACGTTGTAGCGTGAAGCCAGCATATACGGGGTTATCGCCCGCATCTTCGCCAGCTCATTGACGAACTCCTTACTTTCAAGGTTAGGCAGGTTAACCTTGCCCAGCTTCTTCTCTTCACCAGCGGATTTCGTCTTCTTATCATCCTTCTTACCCTGAAGCTGCTGCTGCTTCATCATCTGGGAAAGTGACTTCTTCTTCGACCCACCCAACAGCATACACCACGCCTGTAACTGCTAGACACTCCGATAAAAATGTTGTTCAACCATGAAATCAAACGTTTAAAGGTCACGTTTAAGGAGGACTTTGTTTTCCCAGCTCCTCTACAAGCCTCTCAACGATGCTTTTATGTTCCTCAGCGAGGGAGGCAGCCTTATCCACGGTTCTCGCCTCAGCGATCACCCTGTATATCGGCTCAGTGCCGCTGGGTCTGATGAGCACCCAGCTGTCGTCGGGAAACCATATTTTCACACCGTCAAGGGTTTCAACCTTGGTACCTTGAGCTCTACCCACTAACTCCTTCATAACCCTATCCTTCAACTCGTTGGGGCAACTTACTCTCTCCTTACGGAGTTCGTAGTGTGGGAGCTGAGACATCATCGCTGACAGCGGCTTCTCAGCCTCAGCCATTATTTTGAGGATCAACGCGGTTGTCATAGCCGCATCTCTTACAGATTGATGTGGACCGTAGAATATCCCGCCGTTCTCCTCGCCTCCAAGGATGGCGTTAAGGCTTTTCATGGTTCTAGCCACAACCACGCTTCCAACCCGTGTCCAAACAAGTTTTCCCCCGTACTTGTCAGCTATGTCCTTCACAGCCTGGGAGGAACTCAGCGAGGTTACTATGGTTTCCCCAAGCTGTGCTTCGAGGACGGCTTTCTCGATGAGGGCGAAGCTTCTATCGCCTGGGTGGATCACTCCTTCCTCATCCACGAATATCGCCCTATCAGCGTCTCCGTCGTGTGCAACTCCTAAGTCGGCTTCTAAAGCCCTAACCATCTGAGGTAGCGCTGTGAGGTACTCAGGTCTAGGTTCGGGAAGCCTCCCAGGGAACATACCGTCAACCTGCCCATTTATTGTAAGTATTTCACATCCGAGTTCTCTTAGAAGTTGGGGTGTTACGAGGGATCCGACTCCGTTACCGGCGTCGAAAACAACCTTTAACCCAGCTTTTCGGACGGTGTTTACGTTGACATGGCTTTTCACAGCTTCCCTGTAAAGCTCTAAGGCTTTATAGTCTTCGACGATGTGTCCTAAAGCATTCCATGAGGCTGCGGTGTACCTGCTCTCGAAATAGTTTTTCTCTATCACCACTTCATCCTCACGGGATATCTCAACGCCGTCTGAGCCGCAGACTTTTATACCGTTGAATTCTGGTGGGTTATGCGACGCAGTGATGACGATGCATCCGCGGGCTTCGTGGAAGCGTGTTACGTACTGAGCCGTAGGCGTAGGGATCATTCCTAAGTCCACTACGTTGCATCCTGTGGCGAGTAAGCCGCTTAACAGGGCGTTCTTCACAATGGTTCCGCTTACTCTTCCATCGCGGGCGACGAGAACCCTACCGCCTCCGAAGTATGTGCCTATAGCTGAGCCTATACCCGCGATGAAGGTTGGAGTAAACTCCTTGTTCACAACTCCTCTTATGCCGTTGGTGCCGAAGAGCTTCGGGACCAGAGACTTCACCGAGCTAGGTTACACGTCCACAAACTATTATCTCTTTTTACTGTCTTCAATCGTTGTGTTAAAGATAGCGTGTAGAGTTAGGTCTCCTCCTAGGATTCCTATGTATCGAACGCTAGGCACGGTCTTCAGGCCGCTGGGAACCTTTGCAATTGGCAATTAAGCTTAAAAACAACAGGTGCAACAACATAATACGCTCCCCGTGGTGGAAGGTATGGTTATGAAGCTTGTGACGGTTAAACTACCTGAAGCATTAATTCAGGGCATAGATGAGCTCGTACGCTCTGGGATGTACCCGAGCAGGAGCGCCGCGATCAGGGCGGCTGTAAGAGACCTTTTAAGGAGGGAGCTTTGGAGACGTGAGGAAACCTAGCGCTCCCTCTTACCCTCGATGAACTCCTCAACCCATTGCTTAGCTTTATCATAGGGAAGCTGGACAGGGGGATGCTTGAAGGCATAGGCTGAAATACTGGTTAATGGCCCACTTATTCCCCTATCCAGCGCTATTTTCATCGCCCTTACCACGTCTATGACGACGCCGGCTGAGTTCGGTGCATCGTAGACATCGAGTTTAACATCGATAGTTACAGGGGTTTCCCCAAAGTACTTCCCATCAACCCGTATGTAACAGATCTTCTTGTTACCGAGGAATTCAACGTAGTCGCTTGGACCTATCCTTAGTGAGACGGGGTAAGGCGTCATAGCTATCACCGCACTCGTTTTACTCTCCCGCTTTGACTTTAGCCTCTCCTCCTCTAGCATGTTGAGAAAATCTGTGTCCCCACCGATGTTCAGCTGATAACTCTCCTCAACCTTAACCCCGCGGTCTACTAAAAGCTTAACAAGTGTTTTATGCAGGACTGTGGCACCGATCTGGCTCATAACATCGTCGCCGGCTACGGGAAGCCTGGCTTCCCTGAACTTTTTCTGCCACAGTGGGTTTGAGGCTATGAAGACCGGCATGGCGTTGATGAATCCACATCCAGCCTTCAAAGCTTCTAAGGCGTAGAATTTAGTTGCCCGCTCGCTTCCAACGGGGAGATAGCTTACTAAAATTTCTGCATCCGCTTTTTTTAAAACACCAGCCACA
Organism: uncultured Candidatus Bathyarchaeia archaeon; assembly: GCA_964396445.1. Lineage (GTDB taxonomy): Archaea > Thermoproteota > CALKCG01 > B24 > JAWCPE01 > CAYNFI01. The sequence goes on along the minus strand of CAYNFI010000003.1, from coordinate 19,193 downwards.
TCAACAGGGCTATTCTTCGAATTGAATTCGATAACGGGTCTCAGGTACTTGCCGAGCCCATCGAGGATGGGTCCACGTGAAACCTCGACTCCAAGCTTCGGAGGCGTAGCGAACCTCCTCGTGTTGTTAGGCGTCTCAAAGATCGCTTCCGAGAGATCCTTCCCAACCTTCCGATCATCAACATCGAAGGATGCGACGAACATGATGTCCCTTGGTTTATATCCTCCAAGGCTTGTATTCATGAGACCGGGGATGGAACCCCCATCAGCCACGTCTTGATATGCGTAGACTCCTTGAACTAACGCTGAGGCGCAGTTACCTATACCCGCGATGGCTGTACGGATCCTATCGCTCATAATGTCCACCCTGTGGCTTAGCGTTGGATATTATGCGGAGTGAAGATATTTATATTTTATGTATATAAAATATTCTTCCCCGACGTTTAAAAAATTGCAGAGATGATCAGGGAAAGTGCCTCATAGAGTATATTGCGCTTCCTTAAACCTCTCCGCTGCGTTGACGGGATCATCCGAGGCATATATACCCCTTCCAATGATGAGGTAGGACGCACCCGCTTTCAAAACCTCTTCCACCACACCCCCTTGAGCGACTAAACCAGGCGCGTAAATGGGAACCTCATCCCTTAGGATGCCGTGAACCTCCCTAATCTTCTCAGGGTAAGGGGCGCCTACCACAGCACCGTCAGCTTTCCAAGCAACAGCTTTCTCAGCGAAGACTTCATACTGCTTACGCTTTATACCTTTAACCGGGTCTATAACATCTTGGTTGAACCCTTCCTCAGCACCTTTATGACTCATGTAGACGAGGAGGATCACACCTCTACCCATCTGCCTAGCCACTTCAAACACAGGCTGCATACCTTCAAGCCAGCCTACGAAGGGGCTTGCGATAACTGCGTCAAACCCAGCGTTAAAATAATGCTCGACGATCGCACGGTTTGTGTGCCCAACGTCGTTAACCTTACAATCCATTATGGCTGGGAGTCGAAGTTCGTGAGCTAAGTCGACAAGAACCTTCGTTCCCTCGTAAAGCCCCAAGGGAAGCGTAACCTGCCTGTTCAATTTTAAGGCACATATGTGTGGGGAAACTGCACGGAGCACTTCCTCAGCTTTACGTAACAGCTTTTCCCTGTCAACGATGGTGAGGTCGAGGGCTAAAACAATCCTCGAAATCTTTTTCAGCGCGCTTCGCGCCATCATTTCCTTAAAATTTGACATAATCAACGCCTCTAAATTCGCTGTTTAGACCCTTACTTATCCTTTTCAGATGATTTAAATGAAGCATCTACATCAAGGCCTTGATGATGCAGTTCCAATGAGTAGGTATTCAGAAAAGAGTTTTAAACATTTTGCGGCTTTTACTCTTTATATCAAAGGTGTAAATACTACAGTAGACTGTTGAGCCGTGTATCTAGCTGTTAGGTACTTTATCTCTTAGGTATGCACCGCGGTTCGGTGACGCCACGAGGAGCGCATACCTGCGGAGAACACCTTTCTCAGCCTTCGGGGAGGGTTGACGCCATTCCTCCGCTCGTTTGGCTATCTCGCCATCCGGCAGTCTGACATCTAACCGTCGGGCTGGAATGTCTATAACGATGATGTCACCGTCTCTAACGTGAGCTATGGGGCCGCCTTCAAAAGCCTCAGGTGATACGTGACCTATGCAGGGTCCACGGGTTGAGCCTGAGAACCGTCCATCTGTAACCAGCGCCACTGATGCTCCTAGACCCATACCCATGAGGATGGAGGTTACCATGTGCATCTCCCTCATACCAGGTCCACCTTTAGGGCCTTCGTAGCGAATAACCATAACTTCCCCCCTCTGAACCAAGCATTTCTGCAACGCGGTAACGGCTTCCTCCATGGACTCAAACACCCTAGCAGGCCCGGTATGAAGCAGCATACTCTCGTCCACAGCCGATTGTTTAACCACAGCCCCGCCGGGCGCTAGGTTTCCCCTAAGCACAGCCAAACCGCCCTCTGTGCGGACAGGATTGTCTAAGCCCCGGATAACCTGGGGGTTCGTAACCTTGGCATCCGATATATTCTCAGCCATGGTTCCCCCGGTAACCGTTAGCACGTTGAGGTGTAGGAGCGGGGTGAGCACCTTCATCACCGCGGGTACGCCTCCCGCTTCATCCAAGTCCTTTAACGTCCATGGACCTGAGGGCTTTAACGCCGCGACCTGCGGCGTCCTCCTACTAACGTCATCAAATTCTCCGAGTTCAATCCTTAAGCCGCACTCCTTAGCAATGGCTGGGATGTGGAGGAGAGTATTTGTTGAACCGCCTAAGGCGACGTCCACGGTCATAGCGTTCTCGAAAGCCTCTGCGGTCAGGATCTTTGAAGGCTTCAAACTAGCTTTCAACAACCGCATTACTTGGAATCCGCTTTCGAAGGCTAGCCTCCTTTTCTCCGCGTTGATGGCGTGGGCTGTGGCGCAGCGGGGAAGACTCATGCCCAGCGCCTCGGTAACGACGGCCATGGTGTTAGCGGTTCCCAGCATGGAACAGCTTCCCGGTGCTGGACACGCTACTTTTTCGATCTCCGCCAATTCATCATCTGTCAGCAAACCTGTTTCAACAGCTCCGATGAACTCCCGCATATCGGTTAATGTAACCGCTTGATTACGGTAGTTTCCTGGAGGCATCGGTCCGCCGGTTAACATTATGCAGGGGATGTCAAGCCTTGCTGCCGCCATCAACTGCCCCGGAATGACCTTGTCACAGCTGCCGATGAGGACCATGGCGTCGAAGCGGTGGGCTTCAACCATGAGTTCTATGGAGTCCGCTATTAAGTCCCGACTTGGCAGTGAATAAGACATACCGATATGGCCTTGGCAGAGACCGTCACAGATCGCTATTGTGTTAAACTCGAGGGGAGTGCCACCAGCGAGCCTAACTCCCTCCTTAACGGCTTCGCCTAAGGCGCGGAGGTGGATATGCCCTGGAACAACTTCATTCCAAGAGTTAGCTACCGCTACGAGTGGCTTAGCCATATCCTCCCTCGTCAATCCGAGTGCATAGAGTAAGGCGCGATGCGCCGCTCTCTCGCGTCCCTCAGTGATTTCCGTGCTTCTTCGGGTGTCCAAAGCTGACTTCGTTAATACGAAACACAGGAATATAAGTTAATTCTCCTAAATTCATTCGAAGAAAACCCTCGGAAAAACGCTGCGGGAAGGGAAGGGCTTGATAAAGGCAGGTTGCTGTGGCTTCGCTGTGCAGGGTGGAATCAATGCGTACTATAAGAAGTTTAGCCTCGTGGAGCTTCAATCAACATTCTACAAACTTCCAAGACTTGAGACCGCTAAGAAGTGGAGGAAAGCTGCTCCAGAGGGCTTCGAGTTTACGTTAAAGGCTTTCCAAGCTATAACCCATCCTGTGACAAGTCCAACATGGAGGAAAGCTGGGGTTAAGGTTCCCTTGGAGAGAGCCGAGAGGTATGGGTTTTTAAAACCCACTGATGAGAACATTGAAGCGTGGGAGAGTACACGGAGGATAGCCGAGGTTCTGGAGGCCAAGGTGGTGGTGGTCCAATGCCCACCTACCTTCATATATTCGGTTGCAACTGTAACGGATATAAATGGCTTCTTCAACTCGATTAATAGGGATGGCTTGGAAATCGCTTGGGAGCCTAGGAACCCCTCCTGGCTTCCGGAAATAGTTAAGATTTTATGTGATAAGCTCAACCTCGTACACGTGGTGGATCCTTTTAAAGAGAGAACTGTAACCGCCTACCGTGAACTCATTTATTACAGGCTTCACGGACTTGGGAAGCGGATGTACGTCTATAAGTACACTGATGAAGACCATAGAAGACTTTACACGGAGTTTGTGGAACCCTACACCCAGTATGGGAAGGAATTCTACATTCTCTGGAACAACGTAGCCATGGCTGAGGACGCGGAACGTTTCCAAAAACTCATATCAAAGAAATATTCTGAGCGGCTTTCATGCAGCCAACATGGCTTGACTTGAGTTGACCTAACATGCCTTGGTTTCAAAATTGTTTATAGTCCTTGGGCTTAACGCTTAAAGCTTGGAACGGCTGCATAAGGGAGTGGCTGTCGTCATGAGTGTCGAGCGTAAAATCCCCGTGGCTATGGCTACTCAGCATCCTGACTCAGCGAGCCGCAGTGTATCCGTTCAGGAGGAGGTTGATGAGGCGCTTCTCTCCCTTAGCCATGGGGAGAAGGGGTTTGGCTGCGACGAGTACCTAATCGATTATATGGGTAAGCTAACGCCGTATCATCAGATAGGTCAGGTGATCCGGAGGATTAACCAGGGTTCAGGGCTTATACCTGGTCGAGACGTCTTCATAACACCTAGGTTGGTAAGCTCCTTTGAGGATGAACCCTTCAGGCAGTTGATGGCTATTCTCGCCATCATGGAAGGTATATACTACTCTATGAAAAGGTTTGGGGAGCAGGGTGTTATAGAATTCGTTCAAGCCATGCCTAAGAGTGTTTGGGATCTTAAACGATGCAGGGATAGGGTTAACCATTTCTTCAAGCCCTTAGCCGGGGAGCTTAATGGATGGAAGAACGGTATGGAGCTTAGGGTGATCCCGCTCCTTGAAGGAGTTCCCGAACAGGTTTCTGTTCACGAAACCCTTCCTAAATCCATTAAGGTGCTAGGTGTTAAAGACTACTTTAGGGTTTTCCTCGGAAAATCTGAGACCGCGCTTGTCTACGGGCATCCAGCATCCGTGCTCTCCTGTAAACTCGCCATATCTGATGGCTACCGGGTACGGGAAGAGCTTGGAGTGGAGGTTCACCCCATTCTAGGCGGCGGGGCTTTACCCTTCAGAGGGCACTTCACGCTTGCCAACGCTGGGAATTTCCTGAATGAGTACAGTGGAGTTAAGACGTACACCGTTCAATCAGGTATGATTTACGACCATGGCGTAGAGGAAACCCGGAAGCTTGTTGAAACCATGAAGGAAGCTGTCCAAGCCAAGCCTCTATCCGTTGATGGATACGAACGGGGAAAGCTTATGCAAACAATCGCCATCTTCGCGAAGAACTACCTCACGACCTTAAGCGAGGTTGCTGAGGCTGTTTCAAAAGTAGCTGAGGTAGTCCCAGACCAACGAGACCGGGTCCTAAGCTCAGGTTACGTTTCATACTACCGTGAGCTTCGAAAGCACAGGGAAATCGACGCCTTCCTCACTCTATGCCCAGACTCTGAGGTGAAGCAAGCCTTCACAGCCATCGATAGAAAGACTCTAGCCATACTCCCGAGGGCCGTAAAGTTCACCGCTGCACTCTACACCTGTGGGCTTCCACCGGAGTTTCTGGGTACAGGTGAAGCCTTAAGGGAAATCTCTGAGCGGATGGGTCAACGATGGCTTGAAACCCTCATAGAGGAGGTACATCCATCTCTTAAAGACGATATACAGTTCGCGTCCAAGTTCCTAAACCCAAGCCCCAGCGTTAACATCGTCTTAACACCTCGGATCAAGCAGGGTATCGATTACCTAAGGGAATACTTTACGTTTGAGGAGCCTGATAGCGGTCATCAGATTCTCACAGGGATGGCGATGCTCTACATCAAGAATTTATGGGAGGGGCGTGTAGATAAGGTTGTGAAACGGGTTGCCTTAACCATTTACCCCGGTCGAGTCGCGGAGTACCTGACAGGCTCTGTTTCCGAAAACCTGAAAAAGCTCATATTGGACATGGGTAAGATAAGGGGTTCACTCGGATAATCATTTATGTAGCGTTTCAACCGGACTTAAATTGAGTTAAACTTGATCTAAACGGTGCATAAATCGAATGCGTCTCAACGGTTCGTGCTTTCCTCATAAAACTTTTAAGCGATGTGGGTTAAACGAGTTTTAGGTGACCCTATGTCAGTTACTTGGAACTTGGCGCCGGGCGCTCGAGCGATTATCCCAACGAATGGGAATCTCCTCGGAACTTATATGAGAGGTTGGTGGCAGGCTTCTACGGAAGCGTCCCACGGGTGTCTCCTTGAACGTGTATTCATGACCCGCGTTGACCCTGCTATCCCATCTAAACCAGGCGCGGTTCTACTTAACATGAGGAGTATCTCAAGGGCAATACTGGGTCCCTGTACATCCACTGTTCCAACTACGCACGAGGATTTCTTGGAAGTTATGTACGTAGCCTCAGGGGGAGGGCGTGTGGAGGCTGGTGATCAAGCCTGCGCGGTGAGAGAGGGAAGTATGGTGCTTTTCCCAGCTGGTATGAGTCATAAATTGATCAACGATGGATGTGAATCCCTTGAATTAATCATAATTACTAATGACCGTGAAAAAGATATCACCGCTGAGAAGGAGTTTAAGCATTCAAACTACCATGATAACCCCATTACAACCACAACTTCGCACTGGCATCACATCTGCTACTCTGTAGGTGTCGGTGGGGGAGTAGGCACCATCGTTGTAGGCATCGACGCAATGCGGATCGCTGAGCCTCACGGACATGGACCGGATAAATTTGACGAGGTTTGGTACCAGCTGAAAGGAACCAGCCTCTTGCTGCTGGGTAATGAAATTGGTAGACAGCATGTTGGACAGGCGTTCAACTGCCCTCCTAACGTGCCCCACGCCTCCATCAATGACAGCTGCGAACTCATGAAATGGCTTTACATCTCCATGCGGGAATAACCAGTCGGGTTCTTCAGGTTTGGATGAGCTAAACCTATTATGACTTATAACTTTTAATGTTTCAGTGTCTCAATGCCTATTAAGAGAAGGGGTACTATCTCTTTAAGCCTGTTCTAGCTTTTAGTGACCTCTATAATCATCTGCCTTACTTTCTCAACGTCAGCGGTAATGTTTACTTGGCATGGCTCAGCTTTTTCAAAGAGCTTCCTGAACAGTTCAGCCCTCCGCTCTTCCTTCCGCTTCCCGAAGCTTATTAAGTAATTATTATACCAACGCTCCGAAGCCTTCCTCAGAACCTCCACGGCTTCATCAGGGTCAAGGGACTTTATCACCATATTATCGCTCGGGTCTCGTTTAAGTAGGAAGGTTTTGTTGACGCGAATCTGGTCGACTACCCTCTCAGGAGCCATCATAACCCTCGGGTCAACCATCACCCTTGGATAACCGGGTAGATACTTTTCTCTAGGGTCATCTGGGCGGACGTTCTCCAGCTTATTCTGCCTATAGAGGGATTCAAGCCAGGGAAAGTTCTTGATCGAGTTCGTCCGCATGTAGAACTTCTTCTCTGAGGCATCACCCACTGCTTTCCCCCCGACGAATCGGACGAAGATCCAGTCGTCTTGGTGGAATTCACCATCTGGATGGTAGAACGCTGGGCCGTAGGAGTGGGTGGTTTTACCCGCGTTGGTTGGGCCGATGAGGAGGAATCCTTTTTCATCCACCGCACCGGAGGCTCCGTGAACTGATAGTATTCCGAACTGGTCTTCAAGGATGTCAGCCGCCAACCCGAGGGCGGTAGACTTTGTCTGACCATAATAATCCGTGTTTAGGATTATGGCCGTTCTGGTTTCGGGGTTGTAAACGCCGCCTGCGTTGATCTCAGGCTTGGAAACCGGATGTTCGTATAAATCTTCTAGGCTTATCCTCCCACCGTCATCGATCACGTAAACCTCGCCGTGGGGTATCACGAAGGGGGACCACTGATACCAGTTATCACACCAGAAATCGTGTACATGCTCAATGTTCGTGTAAAGCCTGATGTTTAGGCCGTTGAAGTAGGCGTCGTCTATATACTTAGCGAAGGGGCGGCAGTAGGATACGAGGGCGTCGCGTCTCTCAATTGAAATCATCATCGTTTCATCGTAGGGCCTAACCCTCTCCTTGAACCGCGTTTCAACCCAACCAGCCATAGCTGATTCCTAAACTCACATGCCTATGACGTTTATAAATCCAGCTGGTTTAACCCACTTACTTCCCATATAGAATTTTCAGGAGACGAATAAATACCGCTATGCCCGGGTTTCCGAGCGTAGCGTGATGATGATTCTATCCAACGTGGTCTTAGCTCTATCGAGGCGTTTCCGGTAGTCACTAAGTAGCTTATCGTAAACCTCCCTTGAAACCCTCCGGGCCCTGTATCTCTCCATAAGCTCACTGATGCTCGCCTCAACAGCCTCAATTTCAGCCTCAGCCTCGTCGAGGCGGTTCAACATGTCAACGTACCTTGTCCCAAGCTTCCTCAGCTGAGGCCCGGCTTCACTGATAGTTCTCTCTAAGTCCCTCCTCCGCCTGTTTGTGACTTCACTGCGTCTCCTGAAATCCGTTCTTGAAACCCTGCCTCTTCGATACTCATCCGTAAGCCTTTCAAGCTCAAGTCTTAACGCCACCTTCTCATCGTAGGCTTCGATGAACTGCTTCATCAACGGTGTAGGGATTGATGGGAGTGGTTTAGCGGGTTTCCCCCGCTTGGAAACGAAGTATATGGTTGCAACTATGGCGACGGCTATGAATATGTATAGTGCAGGTCTGAAGGTTGCCCATAAGAGAATGTACCGGTACCTAATCGTGAAGACATATTCGTGAAGAAGGGTTATGTTATCCCCAGTCCATGAAAGAGTTTGCTGAAGCTCCCCGGTCCTGTTCCATGAAAGCTTTACGGGGGTGGCTTCGATGAAGGTGGCGCCTTCTGGAAGCACAACCTCCACGGTTACCCTCTTGACAGCGGTCTTCAACGCCATGAATAACCTGAGCGTAAGCTGGTAATCGGGGTTGAAGAGGGTGTAGTTAAGGAAGGGCTTTGTTGGAAGCGTGTATGTGATGGTGAAGGTTGCCAGCATACCCTTTTCTAAATCATTCCTGAGCGTCACGGTGATATTCGTATTCTGGGTCTCATTCCCTATACTGGCTGTTTGCGTAAGCTTCCCCAGGAAGTCTTCAACAACCACGTCACGGGCTCCCTTTTCAAGCATAAGCTTTACGGTTGACAGCGTCAAGGAAACCGTGTTACGTATTTGATACGTGTCTGAAACCATGATCTTTCCTTCCGGGGAGACTGTTACAACCCGTTTTGCATACTCAAATGCAACGGCTTGGAAATCCCCTGAGAACGCTATGGTTTCAACGCGTTCAGTGAAGGCTTCTAATGGAGCCTTCGTAAGGTTGAGAGAAGTCTCATAACTCCCATATGTGACATTAAAGTCTTCTGGGTAACTAACTAACCCAAATGTGCCCTGCTTTGTAACCACAATCGTAGCTGAGACCCTAGACACGTTGAAGGGGAAAATGGGGTAAAGGAACATGCTTAACTCATACTGTTGATATGTGGAGTTATAGTATAACATGTTTGAGAAGACTAGGTATAAATGAATAACAGTCGTTTCACCGGGTAGCAGAGGCTTTGAAAGCCGGATATTAAAACCGTCGATCCCTGCTTTTCCAAGTGCTTCACGCTCGATCTGAAGCTCGTCTTCCCCTGAGGCTCCGTAGGCAACCGCGTAGAAAAGTTTCGCAGAGAAGTTCTGTGGGAAGCCGACCTTGAAGGATTCCAAGGCGTCCCCTCCGAGGTTCATAAGGGTAGCTGTTTCATTAACGAGGACGCAGCCTCCATCGTAGACCTTAACTGTGTGGCTGACATCAACGGATAGGCTCTGACCTGAGAGGTTCTGTGAGGTAACGGGAGATACTGGTAGAAATGAGGTGGTGAGGAGGATGCAGAGTAGAAGCATTGGAAAAACAAGGTTCCCCCTCATCTTGACATCCCTTTAACCCATAGGTTGACTTAGTGTTTAAACCTCGGAGGCTATTAATTATTTGCCTCAGTGATAAGCTGCGCAGCCTCTTTTTTACGAGCTTCCAAGGTCTTTATGTAGGCTTGGCTGACGAAGAGACCGCATCCGCAGCTTCCTTGAGCCGAGATCTCCTCCTTATGTGCTCTACACGGACATATGTTCAGCCAATCTTTCTCCTTAACCCCTGTGATAGGCTTACAAGGGCAGTAAGCAAGTCCATACTTGACCTTGTTCTCCGCTAAGAGCCGTAAGGCATGACTCACTACGTCTCCCTCGGGGTTGAGGAGGTAACGGCTTTTCTCAACATAGGCGTTCACCATCTTCGTAACGGACTGTAAGGCTTGGCGGAGTTTCTCGTTTTCGCAGTTCATGATGGTGTCGTCAGCCTCCTACAGGTCTTATGCTTGAAGCCCTTCACCCATCGGTGCTATAACCCCCACGATCCAAGTATAAAGCCTTTACCTAAAACCCTGTAAGCCAACGTAGTCAACTAAACTTAACAGATAAATAATGCCTCAGCCTCTAAGAAACATGAGGAATTAATAATGTCTAGGCTAATGGTTGGTGAGCCGGCGCCGGGTTTCAAGAACCTCCTAGGCGTCGATGGAAAACGTTACAGCCTTCAGGATTTCAAGGACAAGAAAGTCGTTGCCATCATCATCAGCTGCAACCACTGCCCAACAGTGAAGGCTTATGAAAGCAGGATGATAGGGATGCAAAGGGAATACGCGAAGCGGGGGTTCTCACTTATAGCGATCAACCCAAACGATTCAAGACTGTACCCGGAGGATAGTTATGATAACATGGTTGTCAGGGCTAGGGAGAAAGGCTTCAACTTTCCCTACTTAAGGGATGAGGATCAAGGTGTGGCGAGGACCTACGGGGCTGAGAGAACCCCTGAAGTCTTCCTCCTCGACGGGAAACGGGTGCTTCGATACCATGGCCGTATCGATGACAACATCGAAGACCCTAAAGGGGTTCGCGTCCACTACCTCCGCGACGCAGTTGAAGCCCTACTCACTGGGAAAGCCGTGCCCGTAGCGGAGACAACACCTGTAGGCTGTACCGTTAAATGGGCTTAGGAGCTTAGAAGCCCATCCACCCTTTTTCTCGGTATCCCTTAATCAAGGAAACTCCGTGATCAGGCTTTTTCGGTTAAAGGCTCGAAGTTATCGTCTCCGTTAAAGCTTTTTAGACCGCGCCTCGATAGTGGAAGGTCGTGGGTTTCATGCCGAGGGTTTACAAAATCGCGGTTTTACCGGGTGACGGTATAGGTCCTGAGGTTGTGGAAGCAGCTTTAAGGGTTTTAGTAACCGTTCAAGACGTAACCGAGGGCTTAGAGCTTAAGCTCATAAGGGGTGAAGCTGGCTACAACTGTATCCCCAAGTATGGGACAAACCTGCCGAAGCAGACCCTGGAGATGTTGAAGGAAACGGATGCCTGTCTTAAGGGTCCGATGACCACACCTGAGGAGCCGGGCTCCCCTGTCAGCGTGGCGGTTACAGTTAGGAAACTTTTCAACCTGTACGCAAACGTGAGGCCTTGCAGGTCTCTACCCAACGTGCCATCATTAAACCCGGATGTCGACCTCGTCATCCTCAGGGAGAACACTGAAGGTTTGTACGCGGGAACTGAGTATGAGGTCGCTCCAGGTATAGGTGTAGCCATGAGGCTGATCACCAGCGCGGCTTCGGAGAAAATAGCGAGGTTTGCGTTCAACATGGCGTTGAAGCGGAGGAGGCATGTGACCTACGTGCATAAAGGGAATGTTCTAAAAATCACGGATGGGATTTTCAAGGGAGCCGTTCTCAACGTGGCCAAGGAGTTTCAAAAGGTGATAGTAGACGACCTACACGTCGACGCTATGGCTATGCAGCTTATTAAGCGGCCTGAAGCCTTCGACGTCATCGTGACGACGAACATGTTCGGTGACATTCTATCCGATGAGGCGGCGCAGGTTGTAGGAGGCTTAGGCTTCGCCGCGGGTGCAAACATCGGTGATACATACGGTATGTTCGAGCCAGTCCACGGTTCAGCGCCTAAATACACGGGTCAGAACAAAGTTAACCCTGTGGCAACGATCTTAGCTGAAAAGATGATGCTTGAGCACCTAGGGCTTGATGAAGCCGCCTTCAAAGTGGAGAAAGCCGTCTTGGAGGTTTTAAGGGAGGGAAGGGTGAGAACCTACGACCTCGGAGGCTCGGCGAAGACGAGTGAGATGGGTGAAGCCGTAGCGGAAAAGGTCGCTCAACTCTAGAGTCCTCAGCGAAGACCGTAGGATTTCAGGTGTTCAGATTTATTTATAAAGCCTCCGGTGATATGCTTAAGGGTAATACCTTTTGTAATGGTTTCTCTTAAAGAGGGAGAAGCATAGCCTCTGTTAATGTTGCTACATTAAAGCCTGTTACTTCCCACAGCTACCGTACTTTCGAGCCAGTTTCAGCATATATTCATAGTTCTGAAGAGATACTGATGGGGGTACAGAGTGGTCTGAGCCTAGGATGTAGCCTCCTCCCCTGCATGCGGTTGGAAGCTTAGATGAGACCTCTGTCTTCACGTCTTCAAAGGTGCCTGATAGAGCTCTTACATCCATGTTACCGTGAAACGCCAACTTACCACCGTATCTCTTCTTAAGATCCCTCACATCCATCCCGGCTTTAGCTTCTAAAGGATGTAGAGCCGTCACACCAGCTTCAATGATGTCTTGTATGATCGGTCGTACATCACCGTCGGTGTGGAGGATAACTGGCAGTCCACGGTTACGGAAGGGCTGGAACATCCTTTTGTGAGGTTCAGCTAGAAACCTGCGGTAATGGCTGGGGCTGAAGAATGGTCCGTTGCTATAGGCTAGGTCGCCTGCTGGGCGTACACCGTCAACTCCTACGTCGATAAGGCTTTTCCCGCATTCAGCCATGAAGTCGGCGAGTTTATCAAACATGTAGGCTAGGAATGTCGGAGCCCTTATGAAGCTGGCGCATAGGTTGTAGGTGCCGATTAAAGCCCTCACGATCTCGAAGGGTTCACCCATACCTGCGACGACGAAGTACCTTTTCTGAAGGTTCCTCACTCCCTTCTCCAAATCTCCTCTGAAGGGGTACCTGGGGCTGATAAGCCTCAGCGGGTCGTTGACGTCGAGGAAGGGCTCAATCCTCTCCTTAAACTCTTCGAGTTTTCGCACAGCGGGTACAAGGAAGTGTGGAGTACCGCTCCGCCCCTTCCAACGCTTGTTCATGCTTCCCCAGCCGTCCGTGGATATACGCCAGCGTTCTGTCTCCTCGTAGGTGAAGGATTCGTACCTCGGGCTTAGGTCGAAGGAGATGAAGTACATGTCGAAGCCGAAGTAGTCGGATACCTCCACGCCTTCAGCGGGAAAGCCCTCCCTCTTCCAACGGTCAACGGTTTCAGGCCATGGAAAATCCTGAACAGGTACCACATCGGTTTCCTCAAAGTTAAGCGCGCGTATAACCCTCTCCCTTGAATCCATACTGACACCACCTTATCTCTACAATGATGATCGATGGGTAAACCCTGTTAAGTTTTACGGCTGGAAGGTCTAGGATTAGACTCGGAGGCATCGATGGCACCGCCGAAGCCGGTTAGAACTCGTTTAAAGCTGGCTGGGTGTGGGTTTAACGCTAAACTACACTCTATTTTGAATTAACCTAACGGAAAAACTAGGTCTTTAAAACGTGACGATTTCGTCCCTCATTCTACAAGTGACAACCTTGGGTTCCCCCTTTGAGTAAGGTATTTATGCTTTACCCGTCAAATGTCGATGCTGGGGTTAAGATGGGTTCTCCTGTATGGTTAAGTGATATGAGCCTATGTCTTCCGAAAACTGCTTTCTCAACCGATCGGAGGAAGTACCGTTGGCAGCTCATCGACTATGAAGCTGAGGGGGTAAATGGGGTGATGCTCTCCGCCGGTCCGGAGACAGACGCCCCTGATGTCACTTACTCTCCGAACCTTCGAGGCTGGTACGCGGTCTACGTTGGTATTTGGGGTGCACGCTTGGCTGAAGGGGAAGCGCATATGGTCAAGGTCCGTCTCAAGGATGATCCATGCTTCACCGTGTTCACCCGGGAGAAACCTAGCCTATACACTTTGGAGGAGGGTTTCTGGAAATACATTGACTTGACAGGGCGAGACATCGTAATAGGGCAGCAGAAGTCGGGTTTCCCAACCAGCGCCTCCCTAGCCTACATCAGGCTGGTTCCGCTTAACGAGGATGAGGTGATAAAGGTCAAGAAGGATTGGGCTGATGGAGATGCTAAGAGGCTGATCGCGGCGAACGATGCCTTCAGCGACTTCTACCAAAAGCGTTCAACCACGAAGGAGGGGATCCTGGAAATGGTTGAACCCTACAGGAACACGGATTTCAAGAAGATCTTCTGGGAGGTCGGCTACGGTGAAACCACGCTATACGGCAGTGCATGTGGTACTATAATTGGTGAAGGGATTGAGGATTTTTCACGGATAGGCGACCGCTACGCCTACGAGAGCATCCAAATCCTAAAGGCTAAGGGCATCAACCCCCTCAAGACGGCTATGGAGCACGCACATAGCATGGACCTTGAGTTCCACGTAAGCCAACGCGTTGAACAATTCTGCTATGCTCCTCCATGGGAAACTTTCTTCTCTACGCGCTTTTACGCGGCGCATCCTGAGCTGCGGCTTGTAGATAGGGATGGGACCGAGGTCGCGGGTTTAAGCTATGCCTATCCTGAGGTTAGGCGTTATTATATATCGGTTTTGAAGGAAGCTGCTGCATGTGGGGCTGACGGAGCGGTTGTTATCTACGTTAGGGCTCCCCCGATTATTCTTTACGAGAAACCCTTAGTTGATGGTTTCAAAGAAAGTTATGGGCTGGACCCGAGAGCGGTTGATGAGAGGGATGATCGGTGGTTACGTTATCGGGCTGGCTTCATCACGCAGTTTATGCGGGAACTACGGCTGGCTATGGATGAGGTCGGCGAAGGACTTGGAAGAAGGCTTGAAACATCGGCTATAACCTTGGCTACAGGCGGTGAAAACCTGTTCTATGGACTGGATATTGATGTGTGGGTGAAAGAGCGCTTAATCGATAACCTGATCCCGTATCCCTGCCACGCCGACCACTCATTCGAAGAGATTGATATGAACTACTACAGAAACGTAACTGGAGGTTCTAGGTGTAATCTTTACCCGAATGTGATGCCGCGGCGTATGCCTCCAGAAGAGTTTAAGAAGAAAGCTCTTAGCTACTATGACGCTGGAGCCGATGGGCTCTTCTTCTGGGATACGAATGCGCGTCACGACACTACTTCCATATGGGCGACTGTGAGGCGTCTAGGCCACATAGGGGAGTTGAAGGCTTGGATAATTGAGGGGAAGCGTGAAGAGGAGCCGCGGACGATGAAGGTTCTGAAACTAGGCGGCTACACGATGTTTAAGTACTCCCCCTACCGAGGAGGATGACCAAATAGCTTAGCTTGGTTAAACACATAGGCTGAATATTCCCGTCTTTTTACCAACGCCTAGAGGATGTTCTCTTTAGTGGGAGACGAACATAAACGAGATAGCTCCTCACACCAGTTTGTCTATGCTTTGATGTATCTCTTATATCCGCAGGCAACCATCTTTTTTAAAAGTTAAACCACGGCTTTACGCGTATGGTTCATCCAGTCAGTTCTCTTTCGCGTTCCTTTGGATATTTTGGGAGAAGTCTAGGCTTTTCTAATCTCGATTTTCCCCAGCTTGTTGTCTACACCTGCGAAGAGAACTATACCGTGAGCCCTCACCAATTCTGTGTATAGACTTATCGGATTATTGACTTTAGTTAACTGTCGGGCGTTGTAGGCGCAGATAGCCGTGATTGGGATGTCGAGTATTCGATGTAATTCCCTCTCGTACTCCATTAACTCCATGGTTAAACCGTGTTGGAAGAAGCACGCCATTTCTCCGGTTACTCTCAGTCCCTTAAACCCCTTTTTCAAAGCCTCATTGTACAGCTTGTTCCACAAGCCTACAGTTGTGGGTATGTCAAACCTTTTGTTTATTATGTAAACATCGCTGTATGCAAGAATACGTAAGGCACCTGTTCTCTCACCGTTTTCAACATCAATGCCGAATCCCTTCATAGCCTCTCTTATATCGCTTGGACTCTCCTCTGCGGCTACATACGCTGCAGCCTCATCCCTTTCTATTCCAGCTTTAAGATAGTTGAAAAGAACGTTGTGCTTAGCTTCTGGGGTTTCATACACGAATATTACGTGGTCTCTTGGACGAAGTTCACCGACAAAACGCGTTACCTTCTCAGAAACGGCTTTTGTTTGAACAGCGCTTGCGTTTACGGAACTATGCCATACCTCCTCGAAGTTTCTCTGGAGCAGTCCGACAAGGTTTACATCATCCGTCCACAGAGCGGGACTTCCTGTAAAACGTGGATCTTTTGATGTTGAAATCAAAGCCTCCCTGTCATCAACGGTTATGTAATGACTTGGCAGCTCATCCACATACTTTATGTGAAGGCATCTCCTAGATGCCTTAGATCCATCTAGACCGTATTTCTTTATGATTTTCAGAACTGAGTCCTCATACTCGGGAACTTCTAAAACTATCCGAACCTTTACACCCTTCTCCATAACTTTCTTAAGCGGCTCAACGTAATCAAGTAGAATATGAGTGAACTCATCTCTGGAAATGATGAGGTCGATCTCCTTTTGAGCGTTTTCAGTCATAGTCAGTACCTTGTTGATTATCAAATCCCGCTGTGATAGGAGTATGAAATGAGTCTCATCTTCGAATGTGGGCTTCACTTTTTTATAGGCTTTAAGTTGTTCTAATAATGCCTCCGTCTTAGCCTTTAATGCAGTAACTTTCTTGTCAGCGGCCTCTTGTTCGCGGCTGATCAGGATGGAAAGCGCCTCTTCCACTGGTGTAGCTCTTACTTTAATCGGTTTACCTAGGATTTTTTCAGTTAAACCCATTTTTCCCAGCGTGGGCAACATTCTGTACACCTCTTCTCGACGTACTTTTGATACCTTTGAAACTTGGCTGATAGAGGCAGCGCCTAGTTGAACTACGGCTAAGTAGACCTTTGCCTGATTAGAGGTGAGCCCAAAATCGCACAGTGTCTCAGCGTCTTTATCTAAAGACAGCACGGTAAGCCCTCTTAACCATCTTTCTGTAACTGTAGTATAACAACCACATATACTTATGATTTTCTACCTCTATCAAGACATTAGGTGCCTATATTACAATTGATGGAGGTAAAGTGCATGATTTTAAGATACGCCATTGAAGGAACTGAAAAAAGCCGCTGTTTCAGATATTTTCTAAGAAAATTCAAGATCCTGAGTGCCAACAGCTATTTTCCAATATAGCGTCTTCCTTATCCATCCAAGGAATTGAACATTGTTTAAGTTTACGTTCACCTATTTGCCTGAGAAGGTAATTCAGACTAAACGAATTTCCGATTGCGTGGTTGTGATTCTACAGTCACAAATGTTTATATACCCAATCGCCCAAAATTAATTATAATTATTAAAAGGAGGAAAATACGTATGAAAGTTAGGATTATGCTTTCAGCATTTCTATCAACCCTCTTGATTCTATCAATCCTCATCAATTCTACGGTTCTAACATCGAGCTTTGCGGTACCAATGCCCCCAGCGGATTTTCCAACACTAGATCCCTTGACCATACCTAAATACGTCAACCAGTTGGTTAAACCTCCAGTCTACGTACCTACAACT
>CAYNFI010000003.1:0-1636 GCA_964396445.1 uncultured Candidatus Bathyarchaeia archaeon | reverse complement strand
CATACCTAAATACGTCAACCAGTTGGTTAAACCTCCAGTCTACGTACCTACAACTGTTGATGGTGTTAATTATTACACGATTAACATGACTAAGTTTACGCAGCAGATACTACCGACGCCATTTCCACAGACAGAAGTTTGGGGTTACGGTGGTATAGTGGATTACAACCCACTCACTGGTCAAACGAACGTCTTTTTCAGATTCTCGCCAGCCCCAACGTTTGAAGCCATGAGAGGAACTCCCATCAACGTGACGTGGCAGAACAATATAACAACCTCACACATGTTTGCCGTTGATCCAACCCTTCACTGGGCAAATCCCAGAATGATGCCGATGATGCCCCCGATGCCTTGGCCCGCTTACCCTCCA
This sequence comes from uncultured Candidatus Bathyarchaeia archaeon, assembly GCA_964396445.1. GTDB lineage: Archaea > Thermoproteota > CALKCG01 > B24 > JAWCPE01 > CAYNFI01. The sequence continues at coordinate 1,266 of CAYNFI010000003.1, read as the reverse complement.
GGCTTCACTGAAGCACAAAGCCCTGTTCCGTTGATTACACACCTGCACGGCGGCGAAGTCCATTCTACCTCCGATGGTCACCCTGAAGCCTGGTTCACTTACAATGGATCGCGAGGCGATGCTTTCAACGTAACCGCGGTTGGAACGGGGCAGCCTAACGAAGCGAGATTCTTTTACCCCAACCAGCAACCTCCAACAACGCTCTGGTACCACGACCACGCCCTCGGCATAACCCGCATCAACGTAATGTCAGGTCTCGCAGGCTTCTACCTTCTTAGGGATTCCTGGGAGTTTACACCTGGTGCTACTGGAAAGCGTCCCTTACCCTTTGGTGTTTATGAATATCCTATAGCGATCCAGGATCGATCGTTCAACGTTGATGGCTCAATGTGGTTCCCGAAAATTGGCCTCGACCCTATGGTCCATCCTTATTGGCAGCCAGAGTTCTTCGGCAACACAATCATGGTGAATGGCAAGGTATGGCCCAACCTCAACGTGGAACAAGCCCTCTACCGCTTCCGCCTTCTTGACGGCTCAAACGCCCGCTTCTACACCCTATGGTTCCAAGTCAAACCCTTGAACCCACTGTTGAACCCGCCCCCACTCATGTTCTACCAGATCGGAACCGACGGCGGCTACCTGTCAGCACCCGTTCCACTCACAAGTTTGACCATTGCACCAGGCGAGAGGGCGGACATCCTCGTAGACTTTTCAACGCTTTCTCCAGGCGATAGGGTTATCGTCAGGAACAGCGCAAAAGCTCCCTTCCCGGCAGGAACTGCACCAGATCCAAAAACCGTTGGCCAGATCATGCAATTCACCGTTACTGGTCCACTCAGTGATACGAGTCAACCCACCACTATTCCACTGACACTCCCCAGCACAATACCGACACTGACACCTAATGCACCAAGCAGGACCCTGACTCTCATTGAGAAAATGGGGATGCTGGGACCAACAGAGATATTCCTCGATGGACAAAGATGGGCAGGAAATCCAATTCAGGCAATTTCTGAAAAGCCACAAGTTGGATCGACAGAGGACTGGTACATCGTAAACCCCACAGCAGACACTCATCCCATACACCTCCACCTTGTACAGTTCCAACTCGTCAGCCGCCAAAAGTTCGATGCAAAGAAATATTTAACCGACTGGATGCTGTTGAACGTTATCGATCCAGTTACCATGACTGGTCTCCCACTGGATAAGCCCACAGTCAACGTACCCTCACTTACGCCCTACCTGAAAGGCAAGTCTATTGGTCCG
>CAYNFI010000002.1:64231-87715 GCA_964396445.1 uncultured Candidatus Bathyarchaeia archaeon | reverse complement strand
TGCTTATAAGTAAGCATTTTGGCGGAAATAAGCTAAATGACTTACTCCTCTCTCCGTTATAGGTGTGTCGGGTTCTAGACGGCTACATGGCTACGTTTCCTTACATGAGCCAATGAATAGTAAACCCTTCTCCCGAGTTATCCTAGGAAGGAGGAGCTGGAGAAAAAGCGTTTATCAGGCAAACGTTAGCTCTCATTAACCAAAAAAGTATGAGACAAAATCCCAAGCAGAATAGTTGACAGATCGAAAAAGATATCAATATTTAAATTCATTATAAAGATAATGATGGAGGTTAAAACGTGATGGAATTGAGAGGAAACCTAATGGAAGGTTTGGGGGATTAGGCTATGAAGTGCCCAAAGTGTGGAACAGAGACAGATGAGAATTTACCCTACTGCCGCTCTTGCGGAGCACGGGTAAAGTCTGAGAAGCCGGAGAAGCCTGAATATCCAAGGAGTCGCCGAGGTGGATTGAGAAAGATTATGAAAATAAGCATAGTTCTAGGATTGGTAGTCATACTGTCGTTTGCCGTTTTATTTAGTTCAGCCATGTTTGTAAATGTTCCTGTTGGCTACGCATTGATCCTTGTTGATCCATTAACTAAGACAGTTGATGGACCGGTTCTCGGGCCAACATGGTACATTAAAGCACCTTGGGTTCAGGGGATAAAGATCTATTACGCTCTGGACAGCCTTGGGATGTGGGACGGGGTGGGAGCTGACTATCCTTCTGTGCCATGTTTCAGTAAGGATCAGCTGGAAATGCGGATAGACATGATGGTCCGATGGAACCTTAACCCAACGAAGCTTATAGACCTTTACCGTAGCTATCCAAACCTAGACTGGAAAAAGATAACGATATCTTCGATAGCACGAGAGACGATGCGGTTCGTCACAGCAAACTTTACAGCTGTTGAAACAGTGGAGAAAAGAGTTATTATAGCAGCATCTATGCGGGATGAAATTTGGAGACGGCTTACTTCCGAGCCGAGTTTGATGGGAGCAGTATTCTCTTTAGAGTTCGACCTTAGAAATATCGCGCTGCCAGCGAGTTATATGGCTTCAATTGAAGCGAAACTTGTTGCTGAGCAGCAGAAGCTGCAGTCTGAATTCCAGAGAGAAAAGATACTTATCTTGGCAAATGCGACGGCACAGGAGGCAATAATAAGGGCCGAAGGAGAAGCGCAGTCAAAGGTAATCCTTGCGAACGGAACGAGGCAAGCCATAGAGATGGCTATACAAGCCGCTGGAGTAACGAACTCAACTACGATAGCTGAGCTCTACTTATGGGTTGAAGCACTCAAACAAATCGCGCCTAATGTGAACACACTCATAATAACGACTGGAGCAGGTGGAACACCGATAATCATACAGTTGCCAAGCAACTCAACACAACCATAATTCTCCATTCCCCCTTTTTTCAATTGCGGTAGCAAAGGCTAATATTGACATGAATAATGGTGCAAAGCCTCCTCCAACTAACCACAACATGATTGAGAGAAGCAGCAGAACCCAGGCGCCATGCTTCCTATCGATGAATGCACTCGACCATACTGTCACTAAGTAAAAAACTTTAAAATTTAGCCAACAAACCAGATTGATGTTTTTTGAATGAAAAACAGATTTCGTTTCAAACTAGTAGGCTCATTTGGCGTTTTGATGATGGCAAAAGCAGATTGAGTGTTTTTATTTTTTGATTGTTTACTTTCTAGTAATAGGAATATGTTATCCTTCTTACAGACGATGTGGAATTACAGGATCAAAGGTTACAAGATCGATAAGAGAGCAAGTTAGAATCTTGCTCATCATTTCCAAAACGTAGGATCTAGCTGTTACGCAACTAGCTTTAGAAAAAATCTGGATAATGGGATTTAAGTATCATGACACACCTGACACATATGTATCTTATGTCTCTCGGTTCTGTCAAGTCTCGACCCAGGTGAACTCGCTGCACTTAGATGGACAGACATCAATGTGGAAAGCCGTACCATCACCATCCGACCAGGAAAAAATCATAACCCCAGGATCCTAACCGTATCACAGCAGTTCCTCGACAGACTTATGCGACTACCAAAAAGCTCAGAGAGAATATTCAACCTCGTAGTTCTAAGTAGTTGCTTTAACAGGCAGCGACGTCGAATAGCCAATAAATTCGCTAATCCAAGACTCCTAAAAATCAGCTTCAGGACATTCCGCCACTGGAAGGGAACGATGGAGTACCACCGAACAAAGGACATCCTCTATGTAAAGAAAATCCTAGGACACAAAGAAATCGGGAACACCCTCAAGTACATCGACCTTGAAAACGCCGTATTCGAAACTACGGACGACCAGTTCACTGTGAAGGTGGCTACTGATATCAAGGAAGCATGCGCCTTAGTTGAGGCAGGCTTTGAGTACGTCACTGGAGAGTATAACGACGGTGGCAAGATCTTCAGGAAACGAAAATAACGAAAAAAGTTTAATGCTAAAGCGAAAAACACAATGCTAAGCTTTTATGCTATGCTCCGTTGAAATGTACTAAGCGCGTGTATCTAAAAGTTGGAAGGTGACGGGTTTGAAGTTCAGGCGGATCGTTGATTTAACCAGGCTTCTGGAACCGTATTCCCAAGGGTGGGGAAAGGACCCAGATTGGGGAGCTGAGGACATCGAGGAGAGGCTTAGTATAAAGGGTTGGATACACCCCATGGATAAAACACTTCAGGAAGACATATACATGTGGGCTCACTGCGGGACACACGTTGAATGCCTTTATCACCTGCATAAGCAAGGCGGGGACCTCTCATCGATCCCCTTAGAGGGTTTCTGCGGTGAAGCCGTCGTGATCGACCTCTCCTTCATAGGTCCTGGTTCAGCCTTTAAGAGCTACGACTTCTCCGGAGGCAACGATATGAAGGCATCAGATATGACCGGTTTAGATAGTAAAGTAAAGGAAGGTGACATCGTGCTCTTTCACTCGGGCTTTAAAGAGCCTGAAAGCCCTATGATCACCCTTGAAGTGGCGGAGTGGCTTGTCAAGAAGCGTGTTAAAGCAGTGGGTTTGGAGGGGAGCTCCGTTAAACTATCAGTTCCAGCTCACAACTTCCTCTTGGAAAACGGTGTCCTCGAGATAGCCAAGCTCGACAAGGCAGGGTTTCAGTCATTAAAAAAGGACAGGGTCTTCCTCGTCGTGTCGGCTTTAAGGATAAAAGGCTTAGGAGCGTCACCAGCGAGAGTTATCGCCTTCGAAGAATAGGTCGTTTATGAACTCAACGATAACCCTTTAGCATGGGAAAGAAATTAACCAATTACATAAAATCCTCTTTATAATTACCCGTGGTCAGATACGGGTTTTCTCAAGTCCCTCTTTTCTTTTTCTAAATCACATTTACCATTGTTATAGACTGACCAATCGTTTCCCAATCGATATAGGAACATTTCCAAAGCTTTCAACATTTTTCATCCACTGGTTTTTCTAGTAAATATTTCCCAAGCTCTGTACCATAATCTTGATACAGATTCGACCGCGTCATGGAATACGCGGTTTGTGACGTCTTTAAATGCATTTTCACCGATTATCTTTTGAATTTCCTCGTATGCGAGATCTAAGCCTTTTTCAGTACACTTATCTTTCCCAACGAGGTTCTCTATATCAGTGAATGATTGAGTTATCCATTTTCTCGAAACACCGTAAGAGATTCTGCAGATGTTTACCATCTCATCCCATTCGTTGGGCATGTCTACGTAAAGCTCGGGGTCTAATCTGTAGGAGCAGGAAGTGTCAACCTCAATCAAGGATCCCTTGGGCATCTTGGTGACGATCTCCTCGATAGATTCGGGTGTGTAATCATGAATTGTTAGAACTTCCTTACTTGGAAAAGATTCCTCCCAGACTGCCTCTATCCCCGGATGTAACGGTTTCGGCAGCCTTCTTTCTTTTCCTGCTTGTCCCACATTTGCATTCATGTCTCTAAGGTCACAGTGTAAGGGCATGTGAGCATCGCATATATAATGACTGGCTATGAAGAAAGTAAGGGCGATCTGTCGAGCTGAGAAGTTGGGAGATAAGGAAAGATCCTTAATTTTCTGTTTTGTAAGCTCTTTCATGTACTCCTTCGGCTTCTTCTTCTGGAGGTAGAAGGCGATTGGAAAGTCCCCCATCTTCAACATGTCTATTATCGAGTGGTTTATGGCTATAACACGGTCTGGTAGGTGGCCACTCTCACCAGTTACCCAGTAAGGTTTATCAAGTTCTCCGGAGTCTTTGAGGTAATCCTCGAGGCAGAGACGCTTTCCCTTGGTTTCACTCTTCAGTTTATCGTATGGTATTTTTCTATAATCTTTGGAGCTGATGTTGTTTACGAATCTGTCGTCACTATCCATTTTAAAGATGTGACCATAACCCATGTCCTTTATGAGAGTATCAGGTAACCACGCTCCTTCCCAGACATCCGATAAGTAGTATGATAGAAGCTCAACAAGGCTATCTACGTTCTCAACTCTACTGTCATCGATAAGTTTCAAAGCTCTCATAGCTACCCATGCATGAGCCTTTTGCTTGATATTACCACCTTAAAAAAAATAAAAACGAATATGTATATAAAGATGGCGGAAGAGCTTGACAAACACATTTTACCTGTTCTATCTTCCTTGAAGCTTACTCGGCTTGTGGAGTATTTGCACCTAATTACAAGCGGGCCCGGTGGGATTCGAACCCACGACCTCCGGCTTAGAGGGCCGACGCGCTTCATGGAAGCCTATACACGAAGCCAGGTTTGTCCATGCTGCGCCACGGGTTTCTGCAGGCTTCCAACAGGGAGACCTGTCCCAACACTCACTTCGGGCCCTTACGGAGTATTGATTAAGGTTTCTTAAAGCCTTTAAGCCCATCTCCACGCTTCTACCCACAAAAGCTCGTCCAGTTCTTTTTCAAGCATAGGATTAGATGCCTTAACTCATCTGATGTATAAACACACGGTTCTAAGGCTTCTCTTCCCCATAATCGATGATCCTCCCCCGCTTCAAACCTCCCTTAGCCTTCAAAACCTCCGCGCACATCTTAGGCGTTACTCGGCGAAACCCCAGGTGGAGGTTCGCTAGCAACGCTCTTGCATCGCTCACTAAACTTGGGGCTACGAGTATACCTCGCACCTTCGGGTTGCCCTTCCTAAGGGTTTCCACGTACCGCGCTAATTGTTCAGCGGCTTTTCTTGAAGCCCTTTCCCTCTTAAACTCTACGACGACGAAGTTTCCATCCCTATCTTTTCCTATGCAGTCGACGAAGCCTGTGGGCACTACCTTCTCGTAGGTGATGGGGTGGAAGCCTTCCTCCACAAGGCTCGGCTCAAGGAATACGGCTTTCCGCATATCCTCCTCAGAGGTGTACAGGGTGAAGGCTCCCTTGTCCACGAGGCCTAGTACGGCGAGTAAACGTACTGTGTTGAAGGATATAGCCACGGTTTCCGGGGGTGCTCCGTGTGACGCCTCAAAGATAAGCTTCTCATCCGGGCTTAGACTGGTTTTAAAGGTGCAACCGGGGCTCTGCCAGTTCACAGGCTCGGTCCCTGAGGGTCTATGGATGAGAAGCGCTCCGTCGTCTTTTATCAGCACCACGCGTTCCCCTGACTCCAGCCTAGAAGAAGCCCTTCCCCTGTACTCAACCTCGCAGTCACCTACGATTATAGCCACTCTACGTCTTGAAAGCCCGATCTTCAAGGCTTCAGCTGCCTTCAAAGCGCTGGGCTTCTCAAGGACCACCGTGGCTCTATCCGCAACCGTCATGCCTTCTACACCTTGCTCCTAATGTTGATTAATACTTCTAAGCTTGGGGATTAACCTGTCTACCTCGGTTATGCCTAGGAATTCTTAAATAGACCATTACCGTCGTTAGGTTGAAGAGGAATGGAAATGAGGGATCATCAAATTCAGTACGGGACCATCCTCTAGAGCCAATTCAACCCTCTCGTGTTTCAACGCTATTCTAAAGCAACGCTACACCTCCCAGCCAATAGAGTTTAAATCCACTCACAGCACACTTATGAAAGGCTTCCATCAAGTCAGCTCTGCTATGAAGCCGTCTAACGAGGGAATAGACCTTGGATAAACCGTGCTTTAGACAGTTGCCACATGGGTGTCTCTCAAATAAGTATATTACCTCAGTCTCTTGGAGACGAGCTGATAGTCAGGTATGTGAGAAGATGGAGATGGAGCAGTCGCGTAGCGTAGTGTTCTGTTTCCCTGAGGGTTCACCCTTCTCATGGACCCCTGGTGTACATACCACTGCTAATACAATGGAGGTTGAAGGACGCATTGTTCACGCCAGTAGATTCAGAGCTTGACTTCCCAAAGCTTGAACACCGCATACTACGGTTGTGGACTGAGATAGACGCGTTTAACCAGCGTAGAGCCTTGAACAAGGGAAAGCCGAGGTGGTCTTTCATAGACGGTCCGATAACCGCGAATAACCCTATGGGAGTCCATCACGCCTGGGGCCGAACCTACAAGGACCTTTTTCAGAGGTACAAGGCTATGAAAGGCTTCCAGTTAAGGTATCAGAATGGATTCGACTGCCAAGGCCTCTGGATCGAGGTTGAACTTGAGAAAGAGCTGGGTTTTAGGACGAAAAGGGAGATCGAACACTACGGTGTCGCCGAGTTCGTTAAAAAGTGTAAGCAACGCGTTCTAAACTTCGCCGCTAAGCAGGTGGAACAGTCCATAAGGCTCGGCTACTGGATGGAATGGGATGACACCGAGCTTCTCAGGGAACTCGCTGCGAAGCTTGAGAGACCGGATGAGACGATCACGGTTCAAGGGCCCTCAGGCGGTACAGTCAAAGGCACAGTTGAGCAGGTCGTCGGTCAACTGGGTACACCTGAGTTTGGCGGTTCCTACTTCACGTTCTCCGACGAGAACAACTACACCATCTGGACCGTGCTGAAGAAATGCCATGAGCGGGGGTGGATCCGAAGGGGCAGGGATGTGATGCCTTGGTGTCCACGCTGTTCAACAGCGCTCTCGGAGCACGAGATCGCGACTGAAGGCTATCGTGAGTTAACCCACCTCGGATTAACTGTGAAGTTCCCCTTGAGAGAAAGGCGTGGTGAGTCGCTGCTCGTCTGGACGACTACGCCTTGGACCCTGTCCTCTAACGTCGCGGTTGCTGTCCACCCCAACCTTGTCTACGCTAAAGTCGCTGTGAATGGTGAAGTGCTCATCTTAGCAAAAGCTGCGCTTCAGCGCATGATCACCGGTAAGTTCGAGGTAGTTGAGGAACTTGACGGTATGAGCCTTCAAGGCTTAACCTACAATGGGCCTTACGATGACCTTGAAGCGGTTAAGGACGGTAAGGCTTCAGAAGCGCACCGTGTACTACCCTGGAACCTGGTGAGCGAGTTTGAGGGAACCGGTATAGTTCACATAGCACCAGGGTGTGGAAGGGAGGACTTCCGGCTTGGACTCGAGCATGGGCTACCCGTTATCGCGCCTCTCGATGAATTCGGTGTGTTCACAAAAGGCTTCGGTTGGTTGACTGGCAGGAGCGCGTATGACGTTGCTCAACCGGTCGTAGAAGACCTCAATACCAGGGGCTTACTCTTTAAGTTGGAGAAATACACGCACCGATACCCGGTTTGCTGGCGTTGCGAGAGCGAGCTTGTCTTCAGGCTCGTCGATGAATGGTTCATCAAAATGGGGGAGAAGCTTGGCAAACCGCTTGAGCAGCTGACCGAGGAGGAGAAGACGAGAAACCTGCGTTATCAAATCATGGAGAGCGCAACGCAGGTCTGTTGGATTCCAAGCTTCGGCATGAAGCAAGAGCTAGATTGGTTGCAGAATATGGAAGACTGGATGATCTCGAAGAAGCGTTACTGGGGATTAGCCTTACCGATCTGGGAATGCTCACAGTGTGGAGGGTTCGACGTCGTAGGCGACGAGAATGAGCTTCGGACACGCGCGGTGGAAGGTTGGGAGGTTTTTAACGGACACACACCTCATAAGCCTTGGGTAGACGCTATCCGAATCCGTTGTCTGAAATGCGGAGCTTTCATGTCACGCATACCCGATGTGGGAAACCCCTGGCTGGACGCTGGGATCGTTGCCTATTCAACCCTGAACTACAGGCATGACAAGGATCTGTGGACGCAGTGGTTCCCCGCCGACCTCATCTGTGAATCCCTACCAGGACAGTTCCGGAACTGGTTCTACTCGATGCTCGCCATGAGCACTATCCTTGAAAACCGTACACCCTTCATGAAATGCTTCGGTCACGGCACCGTTCTCGCCGAGGATGGGCGTGAGATGCATAAGTCCTGGGGGAACGCGATCTGGTTCGACGACGCCGTTGAAACGATGGGCGCCGATGTCATGCGTTGGATGTACTGCTCAAGCAAGCACGAGGAAGACCTGCTCTTCGGATATAAGAAGGCGGAGGAGGTCAAACGCAGCTTCCTACTTCCACTTTGGAACGTTTACAGCTTCTTCATAACCTACGCAAACATCGATTGCTGGAAGCCGGGCACTCAACCCGTAGACCTCACCATCTTAGACCGTTGGCTCATCGCCAAGCTTCAAGTCCTGATCGAACAGGTTACGGAATGCCTTGAAAACTACGATGTGAAGTCTGCAACCGTATACCTGGAGAGGTTCGTGGAGGGGCTTTCCACCTGGTATGTAAGGCGGTCACGTAGGCGATTCTGGAAGAGCGAAGTCAGCATGGATAAGAACGCGGGTTACACCACCCTTCATCAATGCCTCATCACGCTTGCAACGCTACTCGCCCCGTTCCTTCCCTTCCTAAGCGAGGAGATTTACCGTAACCTAGTTTACAGCGTAAAACCGGAGGCTCATCAGAGCGTACATCTTAACGGTTGGCCTGCCCCCGATAAAGGGTTAGTGGACTTAAAGCTCTTAGCTGACATGGACCTCGCCATCAAGGTCAGTAGCCTTGGACGCGCCGCCCGGAACAAAGCGGGTATAAAGCTTCGCCAACCCCTCGCTAAGGCTGTGATAGCCTCCAAGGCTGAAACCTTGGACCGTCTCAAGCAGTTTTCAGAGTTAATCAGGGATGAACTCAACGTCAAGGAGCTGGGCTTCGGAAACTCAGAGACAATTCTAACGTACTCCGTTAAGCTGCTACCTGAGGTCTTAGGGCCTAAGTACGGGGTGCTTCTTCAAAAGATAAGGGATGTAGTCGCAGGAAGTGACCAGCACTCATTAGCCCTAAGGCTTCGAGGAGGTGAAGACGTACGATTGGAGGTATCAGGGCGGGTTATCACCCTGCTCGCAGATGAAGTTGAGGTCGAAATCTCTCCTAAGGCTGGGTATGTTATCGTTGAGGAAGAAGGGATACTCGTGGGCGTGAACACCATGATCTCAGAAGAGCTTCAAATGGAGGGCTTGGCCAGGGACATAGTGCGTAGAATACAGGATCAAAGGAAGGAGGCTGGCTACAACATCGCTGATACTATCCAAGTCTTCTATGAAGCAGGAGTGAAGCTATCTAAGGTCTTCACATCGTGGGGAACGTATATAGCAGCTGAGACATTGGCTGCGAGCCTTGAGAACGTTGAACCACCCATCGGAAGCCACATAGCCACGTACAAACTCGACGGAGAAACTCTTAAGGTCGGCTTGATCCGATACATCCTTCGTTAAAGTCTCCGATGAGGTATGATAACGCTCCCGAGAACGAGGAGGGTTCACTTGGCGAGAGGAGAGGGTTAAAACTCCCCTATTATTAAACCTAGCTGGAGGGTTTGTCTACCACGTTGGGATAACTGTGAAGCTTAGACCCCGTTTCTCACCGGTCGGGTTGAAAGCTTTAAGTGGATAATTACCTTAACCTTATACCACTCAATGATAGCTGGTGCAGGCGCTTACTCGATGAAACGCACGTGTTTCAGTAAGCATGTGATCCTTTCTCTGATAATTTTTTTCTTAGCCTTTCAAATCCTTGCGGCGAGCGGGTCACCTGCCCTACTGGTACCGTATGGGGAAACCGCCATAAGTGGTTATGTATACGATGCCAAGACAGGGCTTCCAATTCGGAATGCAACGATAATGATTTTCCGCGTGTCCCGGTGGGCCTTAATCACGAAGTTGCAGACGGCTCCCTCAGGCTTTTTCATCTTCAAGGTTACGAAGGAAGTGGGTTACCAAGCTTACCGTGTCTACGCCTATATGGACGCTGAGTTAAGCGCGGGCGTGGACTACGTACCGGCCCTATGGGACGTCACTGTAAGGGAGGGAGTGACCGCCTCATACGTCTTCAACCTCATACCCGCCGCGTCGATAATCATGGATGGGGAAATCCGGTTCGTTGAGAGCACTAAGCCCGTATCTGATTACGGGTTCAGAGTCCTCAGCCCGGATGGCGCGCTTACCGATCCTTACATATGGGCTTACGGGACAGGCGACGCGGTTAATGTCTTAGGCTTAAACAGAAGCCACGTCGTTGTACCAGCGGAGACAAGGGCAGCGGTTAAGCTCTGGGCTAACGTACCCGTTACGGGGACGAGGGAGACGAGGTACTATGAATTCACCATAGGCGAGGACATCGGCTATTTCAGGTTGAGTCAAGGAGGGCTTTTAAAAGTTGACGTAGGTGTTTACTGTATCCAGTTTGGCGTAACCAAAGTTAAATCCATCATCGACTCCGCACTCGCTTTACTCATCAAGGCCGAAGACACAGGTTTCCTAGTCACAGCTGAACGTGAAGATTTATCTAATGCCCTAACGTTGTTAACCGCTTCAACCACCTCCATTAGGAGCAGTTTGTTCGATGATGCCTTCGCCCATCTCAGACAAGCTTACATTTCAGTAAGTGAAGCTGCGTCGAAGCTTCAAGGGCTGTTCGAAGCAGGCTCACGCTCAGCCCTTGTCTCAACGGTCTTCCTCGCCTTCACCTCCATAACCATAATCTACCTCATGACCGAGGGCGGGTTAAACGCGGAACTGTTCTCTAAGGAGAAACACCTAACCACGTTCTCACTCAGACCCTTCATCCTCCTAGGAGTCTATGCCTTAATCCTCACCATATTCTTCCTCGCCTTTCCAGGTTGCCGCCTCATACCCCTACAGAACTACGTTTTAACCGCTTCCATAGCCCTCCTCACAAGCTACATTATTATTGGACTGCCGGGAAGGTACCCGGAAAAGACGGTTGAACACGGGTCCATCGCCTTCATCAGCGCAGTTGTAGCCTCATTCACCATAGCCCTGAGGAACCTGAGACGGAGGAAACTGCGTACCGCACTAACTGTAACCACAGTCATAATCCTCGTATTCGGCTTCATCACAACAACCTCTGTTTCCATGGGGCGAGGACTTGTCACACAGGCAATGGGTAAGGCATCGGTTCCCATTGAAGTCCTCCTCATAGAGGAGCCGGACACTCAAATAATCGACTCGTTTCTACCCCTCCCAGAAACTTTCATCACATGGCTTGAAAGCAAGCCTAATGTTACCTTGGTTGCGCCGAAGGCTGAGAACACTCCCCGCCTCTTAGCTGAGGCCATTGGGAGCTTAAGTTCACCGTCCATGTCAATCGGGATATCGGGTATTCTGGGGATTGAGCCATCGAGGGAGGCATGGGTCACCCTCATCAACAAGACGGTTGTCGAAGGTGCATACCTTCAGGATGGTGAAGACGACGGTATTCTCCTAAGCGCATCGCTGGTTAAGACCTTAGAGGTCAAGGTCGGTGATGAAGTTCATTTCCTCAACCAAAGGTTTAGGGTTGTAGGCTTCTACGGCGATGAGGCTTTAGAGGGGCTTCGTGACGTCGACAGTAACCCGATAATGCCACGCTACCTCCAACCCCAGCCAGGAGGTCCACCGATCGCGGTGCCCCTTAGAGGTAACCAAATCGTAGTGATGACGTTCAACAGAGCCATGACCTTCCCTGATGTCGTCATATCAAGGGTTAGCATTCAGATGAGTACCCCGGAAAACATTCAAAACTTTGCTCAAATAATTGCATCAACTTTTGAGTACAGCGCATGGGTATCTATAGGCGGTAAACTTCAGCTTCAATTCGTCGGTGGATACCTTGAGGAGAAGGGTATGACTATGACCCCACTGTTAATGGGGATCGTCACGTTAATCGTCGGAACCACGGTTTATGCGGCTGTAGAGGAGCGGAGGAATGAACTTGCCATACTTTCCTCGATCGGTTTAAACCCTACACATATAACCGTGATATTTCTCGCTGAAGCCGCGATCATAGGCTTCATAGGTGGTGGATTAGGGTATCTAATGGGTACAGTAGGCTACCGCGTCATGGGCTTCACCATAGGGCCTCTCACGGTCCGCGAGAAGGTTTCGGCTGACTGGGGGCTCTTCGCCATGCTCTTCTCCATAACCGCTACGCTGCTGGGCGCACTCATACCCGCCTTAAAAGCCTCAACCGTCGTTACACCATCGCTTCAAAGGAAGTGGAAGCTTGAGGATCAAGATCAATCGCTTGGTTCTGAAAAAGGCTTAGACATGGAGTTACCCGTTAAAATCCGACCGCGTGAAGTAGACCTTTTCCTCGACTACATGGCGATGAGGTTTTCTGATACATCGCAGTGTCGGGACGTAGAAGATTTAAAGGGAGAAGAGGGAGATGAAGTTGCATTTCTAAGGAAGCTTCGCTTCACCTTCCTCCACAGCTCAGGTGACTCAGCGGTTAAGGGTGAAGTCGTAGTTTCACGTCGACCAGAGGAGAAATACCTTAACGCAAGGCTTGTCACTACGGCGGAGTTGTTGAGAGGTGGAGTCACGCGTAGCACACGCTGTATTCATGAAGCGGCTTCCTTCGTGAGGAAACTTGTTTTCGAGTGGAACACCTTAACCTTCAAGGTTGCCTCCTTCATCGAACCCCTGAATCAGGTTTACACTTTAATTAAATACTACACGCCTAAGGTTGTACACTTAGTCACAACGGAGAAGGATGTAACTGAGAAATTGGTCGTGCTTGAGGATACCCTTGCGAAGGAGGGGATGCGTATCCCAACGGTGCTCATCTCCCACATTAACCCACTTGACATGGATGACTGCCTGAGGAAAGCCGAGGTGATAGTGCGTGAATCAAATGTTGTATGTATCACAGGGGATTCAGCCGCTCCATGCACCGCCCTCGCCATCACCGCGTTGGAGCAGAAGAGGATGATGTGTTACATAACCGACCTGCGTTCCCCTGAGGAGCAGGCAGCTCATCCCTTTAAGATGCTTAACGTGATGAGTGTTCACCCAAGAACCGAGGCTTGGCATATCCCAGAAAAACCATCTCAATCCTCGTCTACGCCTTCCTAGAAAAAGACTCTGCAAGCATATTAACTCAGTCTGACCAATGCTTTCAGGATACTCTATGGATGTTTAAACTCTGGCATCTTATAACATACATGGAAAGCCTTGAAGGTCTTTGACGCTATGGGGGGAAAAAGTGGTTAAAGTTGATGAGGAAGAGTTGAAAGCGAACTCGAGGAGTATGCATGATAAAGGTGAGGATCGGGTTTTCATTTTGAGGTTGGATGTGCCGGTTTGTATAGTAACTGAAAGAGTGTAACACTGAAGGTTGCAGGTGAAGAATTAGACCTGAAGAACGTGAAAATTAGGTAGCTCATTTCCACACCCTTGATCACCGTAGACTCAGATGCAGACCTTGTAGACGCTGCGCGGCATATCGAGAAGTATAAGACCAAGTGGTTAGCAGTTATGAAAAAGGAGGTCCTTTACAGTATGCTAACGGCAGGCGATATAACCCGTAACTTTGAAGGTACGTGGACAGCGGCGTGTGTGAAATACTGTAAGCTGCCTTCTTCTTCTAAATACACAGTTAACCATAGGTACGCCTGTATGAGGTGTTAACTTCCAAGCCTTCATCCAATGGGGGAAGACATCTATTTCCTTGAGAAGGTTATGAGTATGACACCTCTTGAAACATCCTTGTTCATGGTTTGGTAGCCCTGTGCATGGATCATACCTTCGAGGAAAGTCGCCAGCAGAACGGTGTAAGCTTGGCTAAACCTGGGTCCTATACATCTCAGCACAGGTCCATCCCTTTCCCTTGAAACGGCGAGGTCTGATGTACCCCAGATCAAGGTCTGCATAACTTTCTCAAGAACCCTTAAGGGGTCTTGGTTAGGGAACTGGGTGGGAAAAATCTTCCCGTACCAGAGCCCCTGCTCGTACCAAGCCTTCAGTATGGGCTCCCTCTCTCTGGCGTAGGCTTTTTCAACGATCGGGTGTAAGAGCTCCTCGGCCACGATGATGGAACCTGTTTCCTTAGCTGTCTTTACCACCATGTACTCATCCACAACCTCATTTAAGGTCCGCTTCATAGCTTCAACCCTAATTACCTGCTGTAACGCCTCGTTGACAACGCCGTAGAGGGTTAAATGCCTGTCCTTGGCTATGCTTGAAACCCCACCGACTAGGTCCTCCCTAGCTGCTAAAAACCTCCTCTTCACCATGTTCCCCCTCTGGTAATACAGTAAAACTTTGTTTATAAATGTTAACACTTTCAGAAGCATAGCCATCTTTCCCTTATGAGAAGGGGAAAAATAATCCTTGGTTTACGCCTTCCATATGAATATAACTAAACCTGATAATTAAACCAGCTAGTGCACATCTAAATATCAAGGATGAACTTGGCGAAAACCCTGCCCTTTTCCTTACCGATAGCCATCTGATGATACGTAACCGCCTTAACCCCCGTTCTTTGCGGGTGCTTTGTAGGGTTGAAGGGTTCACCTGAGGCCTTACCCCTTAAGGTGTAACCCTCCCTCGTCTTAGCTATTTCAACCTTGAAAACTGAGTAGAGTCTTCCAGTTGTTTCAAAATTCACGAGGAGTTGTTCAAGCCATGAGTATAAAAGAGCATACGTATCTTCCCCTTCCACCACAAACTCTTCCTCATAGGTTGGTTGAACCTTCCCCGTGTCAGTCATCACCTCGAACAGTGCGAGGGCAGCGTTTTGGAAACACTCCTCTAAAGTCTTCCCATAAGCCGCGATGTACACATCTGCGGTATGTTCTAGAAACTCGAAAGGAGCATTACTGCAATTTTGCCCATCATGCATAAAGTAAACCTCATCGATTTATACTCTCTTAAACCATCACTTCCTCTTCCCCTATTAAGAGTTTAACCCTTAAACTTTCCTTGTCAAATCCTCGAAATCCTTGGAAAGCCGTTGTTGGCTTGGCAACCGAATATTAAGTTTGCCGACTATTTTTTTGTAATCAGGGTTTAGAAAAAGGTGTTATAATAAAGCATTGAGGGTGTGGTTAATTAAAATGAATAGTGCTAAGCAAAGCAAGTCGAAGATAACTTTATAAGACTTGTGTTCCCCACGATCAATAGTGAAGGTGTAAGAGAATGGGTCTCATGAAACTTCGCCTCTACATGTTTGGCACATTAGCTCTGATTATCAGCGTATCTACGCTCTTCTTCGCCGTGGTCTTAAGCTTAGCCGGCGGGAACATACTGCTTCTACCCATCTTCGTCATCGCCTTCAACATCATTCAATGGCTTATCGCACCTTACATGGTCGACGCCATTTACAGGGTTAGAGAGGTGTCTAGAAAAGAAGACCCGTGGCTTCATGAAACCGTTGAAAGGTTAAGCAGGAAGAGCGGGGTGAGTAAGCCGCGTGTTATGTTGGCTCAGATCCCCATACCTAACGCCTTCGCCTACGGGTCACCGGTAGCGGGGACGCGGATTGCAGTTACCACGGGGTTGATGAACAAGCTAGAAGATGAAGAGGTTGAAGCCGTCCTAGGGCATGAGCTGGGCCATCTCAGGCACAGGGACGTTCAAGTCATGATGTTCGTTTCCATGCTACCAGCCCTGTTCTACTACATCGGCTACTCCCTTATGATGTCCTCCTACTACTATAGAGGAAGGGATTCAAGGGGTAACGGAGGCCTAGCCGCCCTGATAGGTATGGCTTCTATGGTGATGTACTTCATCGTCACTTTATTCATCCTACACCTAAGCCGTCTTAGGGAATACTACGCAGACAGGCACAGCAGTAGCGTGGTTGAAGATGGTCCTCGGAAACTCTCAGAAGCCCTAGCTAAGATCGTGGCTTCCACGGGGAGGCTGCGTAAGGAACAGCTCGGCGCAGCGTCAAGCTTCAAAACCCTCTTCATCTCAGACCCGGATCGAACGGGAGAAGATGCAGCTGAGCTTGCCCGGGTAGGAGTCGGCAAATCAGACCGGGAACTCGTCGATAGGGTTCTCGCCTCCAAGGTAACGTGGGTTGATAGGTTCGGAGAGGTTTTCTCCAGTCATCCGAACATCGTGAAGCGGCTGAAGGCCTTAAGGGAACTCTAATTATTAGTACAAGATTCGTTCCCTAATTTTAACGGCTTTCAGTCATAAGCTTTTCCTTAACAACTTTAATGAGCTTAATCCCCTCTTTTTCTAAATTTATCATAGGTATTACTAGGTTGTGTAGATCCACTTTATGTTCAGCGATAATGCCTGTGACCGCGAGTATTGGGGGCGTTAAGTCCTTCATAGCTTGAACTAGGTCCTCACGATTCTTAGCCGTTACAATCTTTAAGATATCAGTTCTCCTACCGACTAGGGATCGGAACCCCTCAAATATAATAACATCCAGTTTCCAACCCATCAACGAGTTTACAGCTTCCTCAAAACCCTCTCCTATGTTATCAGTCCTCTTTATCATCGCGGCTTCATTCTCAGACACACCTGCAACCACTTTGGCACCCGCCATCATATGCCTCCATGTGTCCTTACCTCTTGTGTCAAATGTAAAGTTCAGGTCATGTATGTGTTTTATGGAGCCAACCTTTAACCCATCCTCGGAAAGATGCTTAATTAGATACTCTATGGTTGTTGTCTTACCTGAGCCTTGGCTTCCAAGAACTGCTATTAACCTAGTCATCTTTAACACGCTCCTCTCTTCGGGTTAAGGGTTCTATTTGGTAATAAGCTTTAGACCTATGTTTTACAGGCTGTGTAGACGGTGCTCAGGACATTGCTATGATTTTTACGCCAAAGAATACCCAATGTTCAAGATGTGCGCCGTATTGGAAGGATGATCGAGGACTGAGTAGAAAAACCCTCTTTACTTGAAAAGCTACTTATAAAGCTCTTTTCATAGTCGATTCCATGTTTATTTTAAAGTATAACGATGATTCCTATAGCTTTAAAGTCTAAGAAATCATCCATCTAGCCATTAGACTAGCTCCCATTAACGGTCCGTCTTCAGCGCATACAGCGGTAAAGTATATAGCCTCTGCGACTTAATTTCGCTCACCTTCCCGTAATACAATCGCCCAGTAAATAACTCACTAACTCCTCTGGGCTTTCATTCAATCTAGAAGTACAATGACTTAATTATATAAAGCACCGTCAGATGGAATGGATAATAGATGTAGTACATGTATTTTCGCCATAAAGGATATGCCGTTTTTCCATCAACCTCCCTCATTATCCTTCGATAACCGTATCTGTGGAGAAGAATAATCGGCAGAGCTAGTAGAGAGACTACTTGAGTCGGCCATATAGGTGCAAATAAAAGATTTAATAGGACTAATGAGGCGATACCTATCTTTGTATTACCGTTTAGGATGTATAAGCAGCCTATCGTTGCTATGCCGTATACGCTGTAATCAAAGGGTAGAAGGACTGAGGCGAGAAGGGGAACCATAGTCAGTATGGGATTCTGTTTAATGAATTGAATAAAAAGAACGCCGGAACAGAGGGTGAAGAATATGTTAAATGAATCAAATGGTTTGAATCCTCGGGCGAGGTAGTACGGAATTTGGGAGATAACGGCGAAAACGAAAAGTCTTATGAAATAGTTTCTAACGTTTTTTGTGCTTTGCACTCCTAAGACTATGAGGTAGCTGAATAAAGGGAAGGCAAACCTCCCTATAACCCGTAGAAATACATGTTGCGGATATAGAATAGCGCCTATATGGTCTATTGTCATTGTTATTATGGCTACCCATTTTAACATTTCTCTTGCTAAATCAAAGCCTTCCGGCATAAGAGACACTCGAAAAACCTCGTATATATCATTATGGTAAACATATGGAGTGATTCATACCTAACGGTGAAAAACGTTGTTCGTCTTTATCCCCGTTTTCCAGCGTTAATACTTTGTGTACCATGGGCTTCGCCTTTTGAAGATGTATGTCAAGTCATTGACGCTTTAAATATTTGCTGGAGTAGCGTCGAGGGAAGATTGGGGAAAAATAGGGGATATACGGGTTAAAACTTAAAAACAGTGAAGGATGTCCTCGCTTTCCTTAAAGGCTTGCCTCCTCTAACCTAACCATGCATTAGCGGGATCCTTTGACTAGGTAAACGTCTACCTGTCATTATCATGGGTAAAATCGCTTCGCACACCCCTCATGGTGAAAGGATTTCTGTGCTTGATCCAGTTAAAAAAGCTTAACAGTTATGCTGGTAGTTAGCAGGGATCGTGATAGAACATGTATAGCCTTGAATTACCAAATCGGGGGCATAGATGGATGAAAATTATTTATCCTTACGACCTCCCTTCTTAGAAAGGAGAGCTTCTTGTCGAGGGAGGAAGTTTTAACCGAGGCCGCTGGAACGGGCATCGGGGCTTCACTGGCGACAACCATCTCACTGTTCACGGGAAGGGCCGCTGAGACCCTTGGACTAGGCTCTGTGTCGAGTGTTCTGCATGCATTGATCATCGGCTTGTACGCCGTCATTTTTTCAGGTATCCTATACCTAGTCATAAAGGAGAAGCTGAGACCTAAAAGCCCCCTCCTAAGATTATGGTTAAACACCTTCCTATTCTGCGTCTTCGTCATTCTTCTGGATTCCCAGTTCAGCTGGTTTTCCAGACAGGTTGTTAAGGCTGTGAGTTCTTGGCCCTTTACGCAAGGGCTGTACCTCTCCCTTGAAACAACTACAGGCGCCCTCTTCTACTTCCTTATACCTGTTGCAGCCGCGGCTACGGAATCCCTTGTCATCTTCCTCAGGGAGAGAGAAAGCTGGGAGTTCCCAGCTCTTAAGAGGATTGCCCACATCTTCAGTGAGTCCTAGGTAAGTGAAATGTATCTCTTCAAGAACGGGTTATTCCTTCTTTCATAGCCAATCGTGGAGCTTCGACCATGCCCAGGTAAGACTAGGGTTAAGCCATCTAGGGAGAGGAGCTTAGTCCTTATCGAGGTGATCAAAGCCCTATGAGAACCGAGCGGGGGGTCAGTCCTCCCAACTCCCCCTGCGAAAAGCGTGTCCCCAGTGAAGAGGAATCCCCCGGTTAGTAAGCATATACTGCCCTTTGTATGACCTGGTGTATGAATAACCCTGAATTGACAACTATTATATTCGATGATGCTTCCGTCTCTGAGGAGTAGGTTAGCTGGCGGAGAAGCTTCTCGGCCTCTATGCTCAATCAAGAGCCCTGCGTCTTCTTCATGGACGAGGATCCGGGCTCCCGTTCTTTCTTTGATCACACGGTTCCCCTGGATGTGGTCGGAGTGCCCATGTGTGTTAACGATGTAAATGGGTTTTAAACCATGTAACTTTATCGCGTGGAGGATGCGCTCGGGCTCAGCCCCTGGGTCCACGATCAGAGCCGCACTCTTTCTGTCAGGTGCAACTATGTAACAGTTCGTCTCTAGAGGACCAACCGTCAATGTTCCCATCAGCATCGTTAAATCCTACCGTTAATGAAGAACCCTGCGTAGCCGGTTTTTATTCAACCAATTTTAAAGTACGCAGATCTCTTCCATTCCCTTCCTGGGCTTACACGAGTATCTTATTTCCTCAACACTGTCCCCGAGCACCGCGATTTTCTCAGGTGCGTTTATGCCTAACCCCTTCTCAGCCGCCATGTTGAGATGGAGTATCTTCAGGGGGTTGAAACCCATGGTTAGGCAGCTTACAGCGTCCACGGCGACGGGGTCGAAGCCCGCGATGACGGCGTTCACAGCGTTAACGTCGTAGACCCCTGTTTCATCGTATACCGTTAAGCCGTCTACGAAGGATACATCAGACTTCACCACAGTGCATATGTCCACTATGACCCCTGCAAGCTTCACTGATTGACCGTAAACCCATTCTGAAGGGTTATCTGGGTTCTCAAGGTGTAAGGCGACCTTTGAAGCTGATGAGGGTTTAGCGGCGCTCCAGCTATAGTACCTCGTAGGTGGGACGCCGAACATGTTCTTAAGGCTTAAGGAAACCGCTGAACCCGGCCACGTCTTCAACACGGGAACTGAGACGATGAGGTCCGCGACTTCGTGGACGGTCCTTGGAACCCAGAGTTCATCAAGCACATACCCATTGGGAATATCAACCTTCACAACTTCATCATAATTGAAGTCTACAAAGCGGATTGACGGTTTATACTTTACAGCCAGCTTCGTCTCAAGTCCATGCTCTATGAAAACCCTCCACGTCGGTCCTCCTGAAGCCGTTCCATCACCGATGATGACCTCCCCTACACCTAGGTCTTCTTTAAGCAGTGTAACCACGGCTTCAACCATGCCTGGGCTTGTGTAAACCCCCCGCCTCACCCCACCGAAATTAGGCTTCACAAGAACCACATCGCTGGGCTTCACGATTTTCTCAAATCCTATGAAGGCTGAAGCCTTACGGACCATGTCTAAGACGTTCTCCCCACGGGCTACAGCCACAACTGGTTTATCACCCTGTATCGACATACCTAACACAACCTCACGGGTCTTCTGAACCTCCACTACTCCACGCTATTTATTAAAGCAAACCTCTATTAATTTGCTACGTAACACGTCAAGCTAGGGGATGTAGGAATGGGCTTTGAACCAAAGGGGATTATACCCGCCATGGTAACCCCGCTGAATGCGGATGAGTCCATAGACTTAGAAGGTGTGAGAAAGGTTGTAAGGTTTCTCCTAGAGGGTGGGGTTCACGGAGTCTTCCCAGTCGGTAGCCAGGGAGAGTTCTGGGCGCTTTCAAAGGAGGAGAAGAAGGCGGTGTGGGAAACCGTTGTAGATGAAGTAAACGGGGAAGTCCCTGTCTACGCGGGAACAGGTGCGGAGTCCACATCGGAAGTCGTCGAGCTTACAAGGCTTGCGGAGGACACGGGCTGCGACGCGGCCTCCATTATTACGCCATACTATATCACACCTAAAGCCCATGAACTCTACGAGCATTACCGAACCATAGCGGGTAAGGTGGACCTTCCAATCCTTCTCTACAACAACCCGCAGAGAACAGGGGGCGTGAACATCCAACCGGACACCGTGGCTAGGATCGTAGAGGAATGCAGCAGCGTGGTTGGTATGAAGGACAGCAGCGGCGACCTAACCCTCACCATGGACTACATTAGGAAAGGGGGGAAACGCTTCGCAGTCCTCGCTGGAAGGGACACGCTGATCTACGCTACCCTTCTTTACGGTGGTAAAGGCGCCATCGCTGCCTGTGGAAACGTTGTACCAAGCCTCGTCGTGGAAATCTACGAAGCCTTCGTGAAAGGGGACTATGAGAAGGCTTTAACCGCTCAATACCAACTCGCCCCGCTAAGAATCGCCTTTGAGCTTGGAACTTTCCCAACCGTCATCAAGGAAGCCATGAACATGGTCGGCTTACCCGCGGGACCATGCCGGAAACCCATTCTACCAATGGACCATGCGAGTAGGGAAAGACTGAGAACTATACTGCAAGGTTACGGCTATCACCCAACCTAACCCTTATAGAACGATGACATAACTGGAAAAACACCTTAGGTCTCCCTGAAACCTGCTATAAAGCTATGGCTCTACACCCTTTAATAGGTTCTAACGATCTAGTCATCATACCGGGCAGTGGTCGGTGTAGTATGGAGGGTCTGTAATTGAAGGTTGTAGTATGGGAAGGCGACCTGTCAGAGGATTACCTCAGCTGGGCAGCCCAGATAGGTGCCGACGGCATCGATGTCGCCAATACACAGGCACTACCTGGAATGGGTGAAAAGGGCTACCCAGACTTGAAGAAACTGCTCAAGCTTAAACGTAGGATGCAGAGATGGGGCTTAGGCATATACCGTTTCACCCTCCCAGCTCCTCAAAGGCATATGTTAGGTAAACCTGAAGGCGAGGAGGAGCTTAACAACCTCTACAAAACCATCGAGTGCCTAGGCGAGGCCTCGATCCCCATAGCGCGCCCAAGGTTCCTCTATGAAGAGCTTCCCATCGGCTCTACGCATCAAGCCTGTTTCAGGGGAGGGTACACGATGAGGGGGTTCAGCCTAGCGCTCAGGGAGAAGCAGCTGGCGGAGAACCCTCAGAGCCCGCCGATCACACTTGAGGATTTCTGGAAACGCTGCAAAGAGGTTTATGAGAGGATAGTTCCAGCCGCGGAGGAGGCTGGCGTAAAGTTGGCGCTCCATCCCTCTGACCCACCCCTTCCCGGAGCTCCCTTCGATTCCTTAGGCTGGCATCACGTACTCGACTTTTTCCCCAGCCCCTGTAACGGGCTCCTCTACTGCGTGGGCACACGTTGTGAGGCTGGAGGTCCGCAGCTCGTTTTAGATGAGGTTAACCACTACGGTAGGATGGGTAAGATCTTCCATGTGCACTTCCGTAATGTTCGAGGAAGCCTTGCGACGTCTGGAGGCTTCGAGGAGGTACTCCTAGACGATGGGGACATGAACATGTTCCAAGTTCTTCTAGCCCTCGACAAGGTTGGCTATGATGGAGCCCTAAACCCCGACCATGTGCCAAAGATTGTAGGTGACACTAGCGGAAGGATAGCCCTAGCATACTCTGTTGGTTACATCAAAGCACTCCTCGTCGCCTTAGAAGCCATTCCTTAACACTGTAAACGGAAGACTAAGGCATGCTCTCAGCCTGTAACCAAGGGTTTAAAGGGATGCGGAGAAGGTTTTTAAGATCTTGTCTCCAATGGAGTAAAGGCGATCATTCTTAATGGTTTCGTGTTCATACTGCGGCCGTGAAATCGCACTACCCTTCAACTGTCACCGTTGTCAGGGACAGTTCTGCGTCGAACATAGGCTGCCTGAGGCGCATAGGTGTCAAGGGAGTTTGTTCACGAGGCTGCCGAGAACCCTTTGGCGCCAGCAAGCTTCAAGCACAACCCTTATGCTTACACCCGCGTCTTCAAGGATGCCTAGGACCAGCTTGAAAGAGCTAAAACACATCGCTGCGGCTGCGGCTATCTTCTTCCTCATCGAGCTTTCCTATTATTTTCAGATAGTCTTCCAACCCCTTTTCCTCCTCACCCTCCTCATAGGGACCATACTCGCCTTCATCGTCCACGAAGCCGCTCACAAGCTTGCAGCTCAAGCGTACGGTTACTGGGCTGAGTTCCGCCTGGACCCTAGAGGAGCCCTACTATCCCTTATATCCATAGCATTGCCGTTCAAGCTGATCGCTCCAGGCGCGGTTATGATTTACGGGCATCTCGTCACCGTTGAGGACATTGGTAAAATCGCCTTAGCCGGTCCCCTTACGAACATCGTTCAGACAATAATCTTCACGTTCCTTTACAGGATCACCAATGAACCTTTTCTAGCCGTTTTAGGCTT
>CAYNFI010000002.1:16242-64131 GCA_964396445.1 uncultured Candidatus Bathyarchaeia archaeon | reverse complement strand
ACAGGCGATGCGGGGGAGGTCTTCAAATGGTTCCTCGCATCGATTCTCTTCGGCGCCCGTATCAACGAGACCATCGTTATGAACACCTACGAGGAGTTTGAAGTGAGAGGAGTTCAAACCCCTAAGACCATAATTGACATGGGATGGGATGGTCTGGTTCAGATTCTAGACGCGGGTGGTTACGTCCGTTACGACTTCAAAACCGCTACGAAGCTCCTTGAAGTCGTGGGAACGCTTTTACACGATTATGACGGTGAAATCCGCAATGTCCATAGGGTAGCTTCAGACCCAAGGGATTTAGAACGCCGGGTTATGGCTTTGGGGAAGGGCATAGGCACCGTAACCACGGGGATATTCCTCAGGGAGCTTAGGGGGATATGGGAGAAAGCTGACCCGCCGCCGCAGGAGTTAGCCTCTACGGCGGCTTGGAACCTAGGTTTCACGGATGTCATCGATAAAAGCGAGGTAGGTAGGAATCAGGTACTTAATGACCTTAAGTTTACATGGGATCAGGCGGGGATCAGGGGAAAGACTTTCATAGACTTCGAATCAGCCTTGGTGCGTCTTGGAAAAAATAACTGTCGAAGGCAGCGATGTGAGAAATGCTTCATGAAGCAACACTGCAGGTTTCCTAAATCACTTACGTAAACATAACGTTCTAAACTAGGCTTATCTCGATGTAGACATCGTCTGGGACACGGATCCTCATCAACATCCGCATCAGCCTTTCATCCGCGTTCACATCGATCAACCTTTTATGAACCCGCATAGACCACCGGTCATAAGTGTGGGTTCCCTCCCCGCAAGGTGTCTTCCGTGTAGGAACGACGAGGCGTCTTGTAGGCAAGGGCATAGGACCCGCTACTTTTACACCCGTCTTCTCAGCGATGCCCTTAATCTCCCCACACACCTGGTCCAACTTCTTCGGGTCTGTGGACGTCAGCTTGATCCGTGCCTTCTGAACCAACCCTTATCCCATATCCGCGTTACGTAGGAGTAACGTCGATATATAATCATTGCGGAAAAACCTTGACGCTTAAGTCTCAACAAGCATCTACGATAAAAGTCTCTACACTTAAACAGTTTAAGAAAAAAGGGTCGCGCACCGATGCTTCCCTTACAAAAGTGGATAGGTGTTAGACTTTCTGCGTAATCTCCCTTACAACACCCGCTGCGATCGTGTCTCCCATATCCCTTACGGCGAAGCGTCCCAACGGCGGCATGCTTGAATATAACTCGATTGATATGGGTTTTAAAGGCTCCATCCTCACAAGGGCGCTGTCCCCTGTTTTAAGAAACGCCGGTTTATCCTCTAGGGTTTCACCTGTACGCGGGTTGATCTTCCTGATGAGTTCAGTGAACTTGCATGGCACGGTAGCGGTGTGTGCGTGGAGCACGGGCGTGTAACCCGCGGCTATGGCTGTTGGGTGGTAGACCACGATGATCTGTGCGATGAATTCCTTCGCCACCGTGGGTGGATTATCGACAGGTCCCGCCACGTCACCCCTCGTGATGTCCGTCTTCGTTAAACCCCTGATGTTGAAACCGATGTTGTCACCCGGTTGTGCCTCTGGGATCCTCACATGGTGGGTCTCTATGGATTTACACTCCCCACTCTTGTTCGAGGGCATGAAAACGACAACCTGCCCCTCCTTCAAAACCCCTGTTTCCACCCTGCCAACGGGCACAGTGCCGATCCCTGTGATCGTGTAAACGGCTTCAACCGGAATCCTCAAAGGCTTATCTAAGGGCTTCGATGGAACAGTGAAGGTGTCCAAGGCTTCAAGTAGCGTAGAACCTTTATACCAAGGCATATTCTCGCTTGCCTTAACAAGGTTATCACCCTTCCATCCAGAAACCGGGATGATCGGTATCTTTGAAACGTCGAATCCCACGGTTTTAAGCAACGCTGTTAACTCTTCCTTACACTTCTCATACCTCTTCTGACTCCAATTAACCGTAGAATCGTCCATCTTATTCAATGCGACAACAAGCTGTCTCACACCTAAGGTCATGAGGAGGAAGGCATGTTCCCTCGCCTGACCACCGGGGGACACTGCGACATCGTACTCCCCCTCCTTAGCTGAGACGACGAGGACGGCGGCGTCTGCTTGGCTTGCCCCAGTGATCATGTTTTTGATGAAGTCCTTATGCCCTGGAGCATCGATGATGGTGAAGAAATACTTCGGTGTTTCAAACTTCACGAATTCAAGGTCGATGGTTACACCCCTCTCCCGCTCATCCTTCAGGGTGTCCAAGACCCATGCAAACTTAAACGTGTCACCCATACCTGTCTTCTCAGAATCTGCGGCGTACTCCTCTATGGTCCTCTCATCCACATACCCCGTTAGGAATAGGAGATGCCCTGACATCGTGCTCTTCCCATGGTCGACGTGACCGCAGACGACGAGGTTTAGGTGCGGCTTTTCACTCATAGTATACACCTAGTAGTCTAGCTTTAGGCACCATTCTTATTTTAACTTTTCCCTTTCCTTCATTATAAGCCATATGGCTTAGCCTGAAGCCTAGAATATGTTTTACGATTTCATTTCGTATAAATAAAGTGTAGCACCATGCGGCTTATTCTTACAACGTAAAAAGCTAGAGTAGAAACCTTTATTCCATCGATTGCCTAACCACTCAATTCATAGCTGAAGAAGGGGGCTTAGTACTGTCATCGTGAGGATAGGGCGATCCTCTCCATCTCTTCTCTACGTTGCACAGCGTAGGATTTTGAATCTCTGTTTGCGGCGGCGATAACCTCGTCGGCGAGGCATTCCTCGATGGTTTTTGGGTTATGCTTCGAGGCTTTCCTAGACCCTTCGGTTATAAACCTCAGGGCTAAGTCAACCCTCCTCGATGGTGAGATGTCCACGGATCTATGGTAGACAATACCTCCGTACGCCACCCTGGTTACGTCCTCACAGGGCGCAGCGTTCTCGATCGCCCTCACCAAAACCTCTATGGGGTTTCGCGAGGTCTTGAGGTATACGATTTCAAGCGTGTTCCTTACGATGCTAAGCGCCTTTACCTTAGCACCTCCATGGACGCCTGGACGCATTAAATCATTCGCGAACCTTTCAACGATGGGAACCTCACCTTTTCTGAAGGGGTGGTGTTCATGCCTTCCCCCGCTGTGGGGTACATGAACAGGTTTAAGGCTGATGTAACGCCTCAACCCTAGGTCGTTAACGGCGACATCTTTAAAAGACCATCGCTGGAAGAGCTTGATATCGAACTCTGGTTTCTCAGTCAAAATCATTCCCTACCTTACAGGTTTCTCAACCCTTCCGAGAACGAGTAGGTTGAGGGGGACACCGTTTACAGCTAAAACTGACCAACGGACTCCAGGGATGTCACCCATAGCTCCACCACGGCTTCCACCGATGCCTTCAACGACGACCTCATCGTGTTCATCCACGTGGTTTAGGGCGCCGTCACCTGGGAGGAAAGCGGTGATAACCTTCCCATTCTTGATGAGCTGAGCCCGCACGCACTTACGTATGGCACTGTTGGGTTGCTTAGACTCAACCCCGTGTTTTTCAAGAACGATCGCTCTAGCCATAGGCGCTCCCTCTAAAGGGTCTGCCTTAACGTCTAAACCAAGCATCTGCCGTTTATAGTATCGATAACTCCATCTAAACCGACGCCTTCTCTTCTTCAAAGACCTAGCTGCGAACTCCCCTGGCATACTTACCGCTAGGGTCTTAGTTTCGAAGCCTCATATTTATTGGTTTTGTTCTCAACGCCTCGGCACAATGTGAAGAGGCTTATTATGTTGACTAGATAAGGGTAGCTCGGTGACCTCTTACAACCTGTGAAACACGGCGATAGATAGAAATACAGGGCGACGCGTCAATTTTAACGGTGTTATCATTGGCTTTTAAGCGTTTGATCGTTGTTTCAGCCGATTTTTATCCCCACTGTCCCCCAGCTAGAAGGGCGGCTTCCAAGCTGGCTGAGGAGTATGGTTTAGATCCACAGGTTCTAGAGCATGAGCCTGAAGAGGAAAACCGTTTGGCTGAAACCTACGGTGAAGACCGTGGAGAAAGTTATCCGGTGCCTCAGGTTTTCGCTGAGAAAGCTGATGGGATGATCGTTCATCTCTCAACCGGTGACATAGGTGGTGAGGAACAGTTGAAGGAGTTCCTTAGGAAAAAGCTGAAGGCTTTGAGCGTTTAAGTACTTCATCTTTTTTTCTATAAGTTACAATATCTCTGTCAATCCATCCATGTATGGTTTTAATACGTTGGGAACTGAGATCGAACCGTCTCGTCGCTGGTAGTTCTCCATAACGGCGACTAAAGCCCTATCCGCTACACCTGTTGAGTTAAGTGTATGTATGAAATCCTTAGGTGGTAAACCAGTTTTTTCACGGTACTTAATGTTCAAACGACGTGATTGATAGTCCGTGCAGTTTGAGCATGAAACCACTTCACGGTAGTTCCTTTGACCGGGTAACCATACTTCCAGGTCATACTTCTTCGCTGCCACGGTTCCGATGTCTCCGGTGCAGATGTTAACAACGCGGTATGGTAATTGTAAGGCTTGAAAGATCTCCTCAGCGTTTCTTATAAGGTGTTCATGCCATCTCCAAGACTCTTCGGGTGTTGAGAGGATGACCTGTTCAACTTTATTAAACTGGTGAACCCTGAAGATTCCCTTCGTATCCTTTCCATGGGTTCCCGCCTCCTTCCTGAAGTTTGTGCTGAAACCAACGTACTTTACAGGTAGCTCTTGAACCATGAAGACCTCATCCATATGCATGGAAACCATAGGATGCTCGGATGTAGCTATTAAGTACAGGTCCTCGCCCTCAATCTTGTAGAGCATGGTTTCGAAATCCGCGAGGTCCGTCACCCCCTCATACGGCTTCCTTCTAATCGTATAAGGTGGGATGACGAACTTGAACCCCTTTCTTACGAGGAAATCTATGGCAAACCTCATTATAGCGAGGTCGAGAAGCGCGAGAGCCCCCTTCATGAAAAAAAATCTTGCACCTGAGACCTTTGCCGCTCTCTCCACATCTATCAGGCCTAAATCAACGCCTAGGTCTACGTGGTCCTTGACTTTGAAGTCGAATATTGGTTTGGAACCCCAGACTCTTACTTCAACATTGTCCGTTTCATCCTTGCCAACGGGAACGGATTCGTGTAGGATATTTGGTAACCGCATGAGGGTGTAGTTGACTCTCTCACGAAGTTTCCCCAAGTCATCATCGACTAACTTGATCCGTTGGGATGTATCCCTCATTTCACGTATTTTCTCTTCTACACTTTTCCCTTCCCTTTTAATCCTCGCAATCTCCTCCGTGATCACGTTCCGCGTATGTTTCAGCTCATTCGCCTTCTTGATCAAAGCCCTTAGCCTTCTATCGTCTTCGATAAGCTCTTCAAGCATTCTGAGTTTCTCAGCATTACCTCTTTTCTCAAGGTTGTTTCTCACAACGTCGGGTTTTTCCCTAATCAACTTGATATCCAACATAGTGTCAAGCTCCATCAGCAATTTGGCGCTAACACTTGAATGAAAGCCCTATCTGTTTTATAAACCTCTCATCGTGTAAAGGTTGAAGCCGCTGAGTCTAGGCTAGGTTACCGTTTAAATGGTGGACGTGGAATACATTTACCGGGTGTAGGGAGCGATGGTCCAAGTAATGGGGCTTTCCGGTATACCCATGGTTAAGCCCGGTGATGAACTTGGGCATATGGTCGTTGAAGCCGCTGAGAGGCTTGGCGTAGGGATTAAGGAAGGCGACGTCATCGTGGTCGCACAGAAAGTCGTTTCAAAGGCTGAAGGGAGATTAATACACCTGCGAAGCGTGAAACCCTCAAGCTTTGCTCTATGGGTGGCAAGCCAGACATGCAGGGATCCTAGGCTTATGGAGACCATTCTCCGCGAAACCAATCGCATCGTAAGGATGAAGGATGGGCATCTCATCATGGAGACAAAGCATGGTTTTGTCTGCGCCAATGCAGGCGTTGACCTCTCAAACGTCTCCGGTGGCGAAGTGGCCTCCCTCCTCCCTGAAGACCCAGATACGTCAGCTAAAAGGATACGGGGACATATCAAGGAGCTTAAGGGTGTTGATGTAGCAGTGATCATATCGGATACATTCGGAAGGGCTTGGAGAATGGGGCAAACGAATATCGCTGTGGGCATAGCGGGGATGAAACCCATAAGGGAGTATAAGGGTGAGAAAGACATATTCGGCTACATCCTTAAGGTTACGGCTATGGCTGTGGCTGATGAACTGGCTTCAGCCGCTGAGCTTGTTATGGGTAAATCAAACGCAGTCCCAGTCGCGGTTATCAGAGGCTTTGAATACCCGAGAGGCGATGGAACAGCTAAGGAACTTATTAGACCAGTTGAAAAAGACCTTTTCAGATGAGTTAAAAACGTCGAGCCTTCGGTCACGCCTTTTCAATCCATTCAAGCTATTTTATTAGGTTCCTCGGCCTCCTATTCGCTTTTGACATTGACGATTATCGGCTTAAAGCCTCGTGTTTTCCAGTACGATGACCCAGTCTTGGAAGGATGGCGGGTTCGGCGGCTGCCATTCACCTGCTTCACTCGGAACCACGATACCTAAATCGTATTCCCTACCGTTTCGCGGGTCGAAGTAGAACGCGTGATACGCGGCTTCCGGCTCAAACGCCTTAATCTTAGATAAACCTCTCCCTTGACCTGGGATGAAGACTACACGTACCTCCTTAGGTATACCCGCTGCGTATGGTTGGAAATAGTCTCCTCTGCTCCAATGTGGTTCAACCCAATCCGGGTGTGGATTAAAACGCCACCATGGATATCGTTCCAGCAGTTGTTTACAGAGGCCTACCTGCTTGGAGCCCGGTAGCTGATAAGCATCTTCCCAAGGAGTGTCTACCCAAGATCTTCCGTGCGGTGATGGACCGAAGGGTTTAAGCCGGGTGTTGACCTGCCACACCCCGTTTGCGCCATAGGTGTGACCGGCTGCGCCGTTGAGGATACTTGTCCAGAACATAATTCTTTGCACGTTTTCCCAGCTTTCACCCTTTATTCCTTCATAGCAGACCTCGCCGACTAGAACTGGTATATGTGGCGACCTTTCGATAGAGCTTACAACTTGGTTAACGGTATTACCGAGGCTACTGAGATCGCTGTGACCAGTTTGAAGCATGTCTATGTCAATTAGGGATGCGTCGTCGACCATGTTGTGGGCGCAGTCAGTCGGATGAATCGTAACAGGGTGATGGTAAGGGTCTACAAAGCGTAGGTATCGGGTTACTCTACTCCAGCCAACCCGCGTTTTCTCAGCGTATTCCCTGTGTCTCTCTTTATCTCCTCGGACGGGGGAGAGGTAATAGGGCATAACTGCTTCCCCGGCTACGCACCAGACCACTGGGTAGGCTCCGTAACGGGCTACAAGATACCTCCAGTGTTTCATCATAGATTCCTCACCCATGAACTCTATGAAATAGCCCCAGGCACCTACGATGCAGGGAACTAACCCGTTTTTTACAAGCCAGTCAATCCTTTCATCCATCATATCGAAATAAGCTGGGTTTACTCTAACGTAGCCTTCCTCCCAAGGGAAGCCGGCTTCGTTGGCGCCTCGAGGGTCAAAGGGAGGCATGTCCGGGTAGAGTCCTGCCACGATCTGGATTACGGTGAAGCCTTTGGCTACACGGTCTGCTGTCAGTAACTGGAAACCCTCAGGCCATCTGAGCCTTTTCGTTAAGCCCATCCACCAAGTGTCGCCGAGCCAAAAGAAGGGTTTACCATCTCGGTGCTCCAGATACCGTCGATCCTGGCTGACCCTCAATGGACCATGCTGCATAAGAGGGTTCATTCCAGTGTAATGTATGACTTCCAGAACCCCTTCGCATTCATGCAGGTCAGTGTTCGACGTGTCTGAGCACCTAGTGTGGAAGTAGTGTTTACCCAACTTAGATGATGTGTGACGAAGCCTCCATATATTGTCTCCAGCCCAGAACGCTGGAACCAGCGTTTCCTGCCCATCTGGCTCAGAGAACACAGCCCATAATTCCAGTTCATTGAAAGGGTCCGAATAGCTTTTTTCTGAAATAAAAGTCAACTCTACGGCACAGTTCTGCTCAACCCTCTTCTCTTCCACCAAATAGACACCTAAACCCAATCAGATTAGTGCTAACTCATTTTTATAATCTGTTCCTAGAGGGCTTAAATGTATACTACAAAAGGTAATTTGCTGTAAGAAAAGGCTCCATCCTCTCACCAACCCTCCCCTATTATATTTAACCGTGAATTCTCTCGTCGGGTTCTTTCATCGCAATAATCTTCTTTACTTTCAACAGGTCATCGTGAGTGTTAACGTTGAAGAAGGACATGAGGTTTGAGTCGAATCTACTGAGTGCAACCGTGGAAACGTATAGGATCTTTTTAAGCATGGTAATCACTGACGCGGGGTTAAATTTCCCCTCCTTAAGGGCTTCTTGAGCTGCTTCAAGACATGGCTTTGTCCTGTATACGGCGTGGAGTGGCTCTATGAAGCCTTGAGGCCACCTAGGCACAACGGCGTCGAAGCCTCCCTGAGCAACTTCGAGCATGAAGGCTAAAACCTCCTTTGAAACAAGTGGGAGGTCGCATGGAAGGATGATCGCGTATTCACCCTTAGCGTGCTCAAGCCCCGTCTTCATACCGACTAGTGGGCTTCTAACGTTCCCACCGTCTTCGACGACACAGGCTTTCCTTGCGAAGAGTCTTTCAAACACGCTCTTATCTTCCCCATGGCTTATAACGAGGATACTTTCATCAACTATCCTCGAAGCCCTTTCAAATACATGTATAACCATCGGTTTCCCAGCGAGGTTTACTAAGGCCTTATTATCCTTGAACCTCGTTGAGGAACCGCCAGCGAGTACGATCAACGAAACCTTCGTAGACCTTCACTCTTATAACACCATCTTTGAGGCATCAACTAGCCTATCAACCTATTGGCTTTAAGAAGCCGTGAAAATAAGCTTATTCGCAGAGGTATTATGCTTACAAAGATGAAGAGTGTGGCATAACTTAATGTATATCGGAGCTTTTCGGTATAAGATTACGCTGTGCATCTCCGTTATGTTCACAGACGCGACCATATTGAAATTGGAAAAGGGTGACTTCGATGGGTTAAAATCAAAGCCTTCCTTAAATCTCTAAAGTGATAAGCCTTCATCTTTGAAACCCTTGGATGACGTAGTTAAACACCATGTCCTTCTAGGAGCAGTCTTTGACAGGGAAACACTCAGCGCACTCCTTTTTCACATCGATGAACGTGGCTTAGAACGTGTTTAATGATCTCTTCAGCAAGCCATACCTTGCTCACAGATTGGAGCCCCCGCCAGTCAGGTTGACTGTTCACCTCGTTAACATAGCATTCACCAGCCTCAGTCTCCATCATGTCAACCCCGGCAACCTCGCATCCCAATGTTTTAGCCGCTTTAACAGCTAGCTCCTCATTTCTACGTGAAACCTCGTGGAACTTAGGTATAGCTCCTTGTGCTACGTTTGTTTTCCAACCAATCCCTAAACGCCGCATGGCAGCCACGACCTTGTCGCCTACGACGAAGGCTCTTACATCCGAATACCCATGAGGGATAAACTCCTGGATATAGATCACATGGCGGAAGTATGATAGGGTCCGGCTGATCCTAAAAGCCGTATCCCTGTCCTTAACCCTTGTAACCCCAACGCCTCTAGAGCCGAAAAGAGGCTTGAAGACGATATCTCCGTTAAACTCTTTAAACGCTTTAAGCACAGCAACCGGGTTTTCGGCCACGAGGGTTCTTGGTACGCAGATCCCCTTATCCTCAAGCAGTGCTAAGGCGTAGAACTTGTCAGCGGCTCTTTCGATCGCCGTCGGCGGGTTAACCACGTATACACCAAGTGCCTCAACCCTGTGGAGGAGGTCCATCCTAAAGATGATTTCTTCAAGAGAGCCTCCACTTACTGGTCTAACGATGATCGCGTCAAGCTGCTTTTCAACGGGGACATCCCTCGTTTCAACCCTAGGTGTACAACCAACCCTTACAAAGACGTCTTCAAAGCTAATGCATAGGGGCTCAGCTCCCATTTTCACAATGGCTTGCTTCAACTGTAGCGAACACCAAGCATTTTCATTCCTGGTTAGAATCCCTATTCTCATAGACACCACTAGGGCATGAAGCCTCTTCTAAGAACCTAAGATGTTTAGAGGGAAATAAACATGAGTAAAGCACGTGGCGAGGTTTAATCCTTAACGTACCCGAAGGATGCCTCCGGGAACTTCCCGTTCAACTCACCTTCCTAGGGTTTCCCCTGTATCTCAGTGACTAGAAACAATGGAAATTCAGCGGCTCTACTTAGTTAATGGGCAAGTTTATATTTATGTTATGTCAACTATGTGCGGGAATAAGGAGAAGCGTAGGGCACTGCGTTGAAGCGATTAAGGATTTCAATGTGGTTGTCCCCCACTTCTTATTTCGTAAGCATTAAAGGAGGAAAGGAATGAAATGGAAAGGTCTAGGGGTCCCAGGCGATTCGGAAGAGGCGAGTTCAGACCGTCACGACCAGTACCCGTTGAAGAGGGTAAGGAATACGATGTAAAAGTAGAGAGTGTCGGCACGAAAGGTGATGGTATAGCTAAGGTTGAGGGCTTCATCATCTTCATCCCTGGCGCAAAAGTCGGAGACCAACTTAGGGTTAGGATTACCAGTGTCCGCGGACGTTTCGCCATCGCCTCACCCGTATCTGCAGAGGAACAGACATGACACTTCAGTTACGTAAGTGTAATACGACGGTAGCCCGATACAGCTCATGCAAGCCTTATTTGAAAAACCCGTAACGGGTCAGAGAATCTAACAGATGCGGGATGCCTAAGGACACGCTTCTCCTATAGCGTAAAGGGGAAGGGGCTAACTAAAGGATTACTACCCAACTATTTTCTATTTCTTTTACTTTTATTGGATCAGGTTCCATTTTCCCTTCATCATAGGTTCTGAGACCTACCAATCCCGTTCTATACTCTTGTTGGAATAATAGAAGTGTTTAAAGGAAACGTTAAACTATGTGAGCATCAACTGAATGTGTTTCAGGGGACTTGGAATGTCTAGGTGGGAAGAGCTGATTCCGAAGCCTAAGAGTCGTTTCCTAAGGATTAAGTGT
The DNA here is from genome assembly GCA_964396445.1 of uncultured Candidatus Bathyarchaeia archaeon. Classification (GTDB taxonomy): domain Archaea; phylum Thermoproteota; class CALKCG01; order B24; family JAWCPE01; genus CAYNFI01. The sequence continues at coordinate 52,989 of CAYNFI010000002.1, read as the reverse complement.
CCATCCTGCGGTAATGAACAGGTTATCTTTGATAGACCAGCAACTAAGGTTTTATGCCATATATGCGGGGAGACCTTAGCCCAGCCCAGAGGGGGAAAAGCCAGTATAAAGGGTGAAACGATTACCGTTCTTGAATAAATGATCGCTGAGGCGAAGCTTGTGGCTGAGGAAGAGGCTTGGCCTGAGGTGGGCGACCTTGTCATCGCCACGGTGTCGAGGATCATACCCCAAGGCGCATATGTTAAACTCGACGATTATGGTGATAGGGAAGGTTTCCTCCATATTTCAGAGGTTTCTACCACGTGGGTGCGAAATCTCAGGGACTTCGTTAGGGAAGGGAGGAAACTCGTTTTGAAGGTTCTTAGAATAAGCATGGACAGGGGGCACATAGACCTATCCTTGAAAAGGGTGGGTGAGAGGGAGCGGCAGGAAACCCTCCTCGAATGGAAGAGGAGGCAAAGGGGGCAGTCTATGCTTAAGCTCCTCTCTCAGAGGATGAACCTACCCCTTTCCAAGGTTAACGAAGATATTGGTAGACGTTTAGAGGAGCAATTCGGCGGCGCATACGAGGCATTCGAAGAGGTTAGGGAGAAGGGTGAAACTTCACTCGCGAAAACAGGTTTACCGGATGACATCGTTAAGGCTATATCATCGGTCGCTTTGGAGAAGGTTAAGATCCCAAGAGTTGAAGTTGCAGGTATTCTTGAACTGACCTGTCTTAAGCCTAACGGAGTTGATGTTATCAAGAAAATCCTTTCAGGTGTTAGAGTTGTGAGGAAAGGTTTGAATGCTAATGTTAACGTCTACGTGATCGGAGCGCCAAAGTATAGGGTTGAAGTGTCCGCGAAAAACTATAAGGAAGCTGAAAAGGTGTTACAGGACGTTGTGGATACAGCTATGGCATCCATGAAGGACGCTGGTGGATACAGCACATTTAAACGTGAAGGTTAGAGGCCGTCGAACACATGGTCTGGTTGCTTAGAAGATGCGTATCCTGCGGGCGTTACACGTTGGCTACCGACCAGTGTCCCACATGTTCAGGAGCCCTGCGTACACCACATCCGCCCAGGTTCTCCGTAGACGACAAGTACAGGTTGTACAGGAGAAGGTTAAGGGAGATCGCTGAAAGTGAAGCAGACGATCATAAGGGAAAGGATGCGGGTTGAATTGAGGGAGCCCCTCTTGATAGAGGGGTTTCCCGGGCTTGGGAACGTTGGGAAAATCGCCGTTAGCTACTTGGTTAAGCAGCTTCAAGCCACGTTTTTCGCCGAGCTCTACTCACCCCACTTTCCATACCATGTACTCGTCAACGATGATGGGGAAGTAAGACTGCTTAGGGGTGAACTCTACTTCTGGAGGAACTCTGACCCAAAAGGCGGAGACCTTATACTCTTAACTGGAGACAGCCAAGCTCATACACTTGAAGGTCAATACGAGGTAGCCTCAACCATCCTATCCTATGTTCGAGGCTGCGGGGTGAAACGCTTAATAGCCATCGGAGGTTATGAAGCCCTTTCTAAGGAGGAGCCTAAAGTCATAGCTGCCGCAACTGAACCTTCTTTACTTGAGGAATTCGTTGGTTTAGGAGCAGTTGTAGGGGAGGCTGGTAACCCCATCGTCGGCATGGCTGGAATCCTACTCGGTCTCACAGGTTTCTACGGAATTAACGGCGTCTGCCTCCTTGCAGAAACCCCGGGATACATACCTGACCCAAGAGCCGCTCGAAGCATTCTCAAGATATTGAGGAAGATACTAGGGAATGAGATTAGTTTACAGGCTTTAGATGAAGAGATTGTGAAAGCCCGTGAAGCTCTAGGGAGGGTTGAGGAAATCGAGAAGAAGATAGAAACCCTGGAGAAGACAACGGTTAAGGCAGGGGAGGGAAAAGTAACTTACATCTCCTAATCCTTAAACAGTGACAGTAAGCCTTACTTATCATTGAATAATCGTGCCAACTTTCCGACCTTCTATCGCTGCTCTAACGTTCTCCGGTTTAAACCCGTTGACGATGACCGTGCACGTTCGGTCTCTCTGAAGGAGCCGGACCGCCTCAGGATCCAACACCTGATGTATCCCAGCCTTATGTCTGTCCTCAGCCATGAACTCTGCTAGGTCATCGAAGCATATCTCATCGATCTTCAATGCTTCAGGATGTTTCCTCGGGTCCTTCGTGTAAACACCCTCTTGGTCCGTTGCCTTAATTAAAAGCTCGGCTTTAGCTTCCCTCGCGAGAAGAGCGGCTACGGCGTCTGTTGTCATACCGGGTTTCAATCCACCCATAACAACTACCCTTCCCTTCCTCATCAAGCGGATAGCCTCATTTACCGATGTTGGAACCCTCTTCAAACCTACTTCCCCAAGCTTCGCCGCTAAGAGTTGAGCTATAAGTCGGGAAGCCCCAATAGCAACTTTGTCTTGATCCTCTTCAGCAAGACTGAGCTGTTTAGCGAACTCGATAAACTGCCTGGCCACCGAGCCTCCTCCAACGACCACGGCGACCTCATGACCCATAAGGCTTAGACCCCTAAGGAGCACACTGTACTCATCGACCATTCTCGGGTCGGGTGGGGAAGCGATCACTGAACCCCCGATGCGGATAACTACCTTCATAGGAACCCTTCCACACCTTTATCCTACCAGCTTTGGGTAAAAAGGGTTTGGGGACTAGTTTTCACAGGGTCCTACAGCCTTAAAAGAACAATGCACCTATAATGCTCTGTAGCTGGTTCTGGGGGTGGGCTTAACTGTCGAAGACGATTAAGAAGAAGCTGGGTGCCAGAATCTTCGACGCCGCGTCTTCCTCGATTAGGATGGAGATCCTAAGGCTTCTCAACCTTCACGGCCCTCTCTCCTACAGTGAAATCATGGGAAAGGTGGGTTTAGACCCTACCAAACACGCGGGTCGCTTCGCCTATCATCTAAGGGCTGTACAGCACTCTAACCTAATTTCTATGAATAAGGAGACGCGGAAATACAGGTTGACAGACATAGGTGTGAAGGTGGTGAACTTCGCTCAGGAACTTGAGGAGCACGCCTTGAAGAAGATGGGTAAGCTCCTTGTTCGAAGCTCAAGGTTAGCCATAGAAGAGTTTGACAGAGGTCGGATCGTCAAAGCTCTCATGAGGGAAGCGCAGGTTCCCTCAGACTTAGCTGAGAGAATTGCACGTGAGGTTGAGGATAGACTTCTAGAGCTGCAGGTAAAGTACTTAACAGCGCCTTTGATCCGTGAGATCGTTAACGCGGCGCTCGTTGAGAAGGGTTTGGAGGAGTACCGTCATAGGCTTACCCGCTTAGGTCTTCCCGTATTCGATGTGACCGAGACAATAGCGAACGCGAGTAGGCTTGGACTTGGAAGTGAGGCTGTGCGGAGGATGGCAGGTGACGCTGTTCTCAAGGAGTACACACTTCTCAACGTCCTTCCCCGGAACATCGCGGACGCCCATCTCTCAGGCGTCATCCATGTGAGTAACGCTGGAGCCTGGGTTCTAAAACCAGACTACATTCAACATGACCTAAGGTTCTTCCTTAGAGGTGCCCCAAACTTCCCAACGGGTTTAGACTCACCGCCGAAAAGCTTCCAAGCAGCGTTAACCTACATCGTGAAAGCATTTGAAGCTGCGCAACCTGAGGTTAACACGGAGCAGTCCATGGACATGTTCAACGTTTTCCTCGCCCCTTACGCCTACAGGGTATCCGACGAAGACATTGAGGATGCTCTTCAGGGCTTCCTACTGAGGTTAACCCAGCTAACCGATAATCCTCTAGAACCTGTAAACCTAAGTCTAGGCATTGAATTTGAAGTTCCTAAGGCTTTGGAAGGTGTTGAAGCCGTTGAACCTGGTAAGAAACAGGGTTTATACAGTCAATATGAAGATGAAGCCTTAAGGATCACCTCATCCCTTCTAAAGCTTTACCTACAGATGTCCGCGGTTAAACCCATCCTCAACCCAAGCCTTATTTTCAAGGCTCGCTCTCCAAGCCTAAGGGAAAAATCTAAAGGTCTAAACCAGGCGGTCTACGAACTAGCCGCGAAGGATAGCACACCCTACTTCGCAAACCCGTCTGAGGCTTCCTTCAATGAAGCCTATGCATCCGACGGTATGCGCTTCACATCAACCGAGGGAGAAGCATGGGAAGCTGGGACTCTAAGGGCTTCATGCATAGGAGATGTAACCGTTAACCTTCCAAGGATCGCCTACGAATCCGCTGGACGTGACACAGTTTTCAACGAAGGATTAGAGGCTTCCCTAAACCTCGCCATGGACGCCCTCGAGGTAAGGTACCGCGCCCTCTACGATAGGATTCGAGGAAACCTTCTACCCTTCCTCTTCCAAGGCGACGGCGATCCATACTCCCGTTTTGAAAGCACTATGATGTCCGTGAGCTTCGTAGGTTTAAATGAGGCCACGATCACCAACACGGGTAGAAGCATATATGAAAGCAAGGATGCTCAAGCTTTCGCTGAGAAGGTCGTAAAGGGGATGACCTCCATAGTTGATGCGCGTTGTAGACAGTCTGGGGAGCGTTTCCGTTTATCACAGGTTTCAAATGAAGAAGCCTCAGAGAGGTTGGTGAGGCTGGACTTGGAGAAGTATGGCCAGGTCGTTATGAAAACCCAGCTTACGCGAAGTGCTCCTTACTACACCAACTCGGCCATCATTCCCTTAGAAGCCGATGTACCGTTAAGTAAGCGGCTTGAGCTTGAAGGAGTTTTCCAGCAGTTTATCCAAGGTGGGGGTACCACTTTGATCCATTTAAAAGGCTCGGGTATGGGAGTGGAACCCCTTCTAAGGCTCAGTGAAAACATTCGTTCGAGGTACCATGTGGGTTTCTACACCTACTCCCGTTACCTAACCCACTGCCGGCGTTGCGGGAAGACTTACACAGAGCGTTATGGAAAATGCCCCAGCTGCGGCTCAGCATCCGCAGTCACTCAATATGGACGACCTACTGCAAGGTATACCCCCTTACGTTATTGGCCTCAGGCGAAGCTTTCGAACATGGCTCGCAGAGTAGCCTACAGCCTAGAGAGCTTATCCAACCCTTCGATGTAAACCCCCTCTCAACTTAGGTAAGCGAGTATGTATGTCGGCACGAGACCTACGAAGTCTATTCGAGAAGGGTTAGAACTGTTTCACGATGTCCTCTCTTTCCATAATTCTGCGGCAGAAGTGGCATTGAATCTGCAAAGGCTCCTCGTTTATCACGTGGAAGATGGGTTTAAGAGGTTCACTGCTTTTGGAGACGCAGCTTGGGTTTGCGCATTGAACAACGTTAACTATGGTTGTCGGGAGCTTAACCCTCTGCTTCTCGTAAACATTGTAGTCCTTGATGATGTTGATCGTAGCCCTAGGTGCGACTAACGCGATTTTATCAACCTCCCTCTGCTTCAGCTCCTTACCCTCAACCTTAACAATGTCCTTCCGGACGAGTTTTTGGCTTGGAGCGTTGATAGCTATACTGATCACGTTACCCTCTCTTCCAGTGATGCCTAGGATCCTTAGAACGGCGAGTGCGTAACCCGCGGGGATATGGTCGATGACAGTTCCATCCTTAATCTTCCTCACACGGAGCTCCTTCTCCTCCTCATCTCCCATATGGAACACCTTAGGCTTACGTGAACATGTCTGAAGCATACTGTGTGAGTCAGGTTACTAAACGTTTACGCTTCTCTCATAACTCTTGCGCATTATTCAAGAGGTAGGGCTACTGGGCAGCGTTCCTCCATGGATTTCATAGCTGCAAGAGTGAACTCAAGGGATTTAACTCCCTCAGTGATAGGTGTACGCGTTTCGCCGTTTTCCAGGATAGCCTTCACAAAGTCCTTGGATTCGAGGAGGTATGTGTCCCTTTCCTCAGAAGTGGATTCCATCCTTACCGGTGTTTGTGTGGTGTAAAGCGTAAGAGTCGCTGTATCTTGGGATTCGAAGGTATAGTTTTTCGCAGCGATAAGCCAGTGGAACCACCAACGGTTTGGGACACCCCCTGTGGTGGAAACGATGGAGCCGACACCGCCTGACTTAAACCTGAAGGTTGTGCTACTGACGTCCTCAATCGTTAGGTCTGGCACATCAACCCAAAAACGCTTATCAGTCTCGCAGTAGACGCGTTCGATGTCGCCGCAGAGATACCTTAACGCGTCGTAGAGATGCGTGGCCTGTTCAACGATCTGCCCGCCACTCCTCTTCTTATCTCTCCACCAAGAGCCTCCGAGGAAATTACACCAGTACCTACCGAAAGCGAGACCAACATCCCCCGCTTCCCCGCTTTCAATAATACTCTTCGCCTTCTCAACACCGTAGCCGAAACGGCAGTTATAACCGACTTGGCTTTTAACACCCTGCTTCCTGACAGCCTCAGCCATCCTTTTAGCTAATGCCAGTTCTAGAGCTATGGGCTTTTCGATGAAGATGTGGACGCCTTTCTCAGCGGCGACCATAACCTCATCTGTGTGGGCGAAGGGAGGTAGACAAACGTATACGATATCTAACGCTTCCCTGTCCATCATCGCCCTCCAATCCGTATAAACATTACCACCGTGTTGACGTGAGAACTCCCTAGCTTTCTCCTCAACGATGTCGCTGAAGGCCTTTAGCCTAACCTCACTTAACGTCGACAACCTCGTGGCATGACCTTTAGCGATGCCTCCGCAGCCTATGAACCCAACCTTGAGCTCCTTCATATAACCACCTACCTTTACCACGTTTAGGAAACGATCTCATAACCTCTTCTAATGTTTAAAAGCCTGATGTCTCACCCTTATACATGACGTTGGATACCAAGTTGTCCATGTACTGAAAAGGCTCTGATTGGACTCTTTTGAAGATGCCGACTTGAGTCTGATAAAAAATCGATAACTCTGTTTTTAAAACAAAAAAGTGCTTAGGGTACAGCCAATGTACAGTTTAGCTGAAAGAGATAAGTTGGTATCGTGGGGAGTTGAAAACCTTTAATTTCCTTTACGGTGTCACTATCTTTGGGAGTTGCCTTGGGAAGCTTTAGGGGGAGGGATATCGTTTCCATCACTGATTTCACCCGTGATGAGCTCGATCATATTCTCTACGCGACCGACGCTGTTGAGGGTTTAGCTAGGGAGAAGCCTGAACTTTTAAAGGGGAGGACGCTGGCAATCCTCTTCTTTGAGCCTAGTACGCGTACTCGGTTAAGCTTTGAGGCGGCGATGCAGAAGCTTGGAGGTCTAACCTTGGATATGTCTGAGCCCCGTGTCAGTGCTGTTGAGAAGGGTGAGAACCTCGCGGACACGGTTAGGGTTGTTGAGAACTACGCGGATGTGATTGTATTAAGGCATCCTTTGGAAGGGTCAGCGTGTTTAGCCGCTGAGATGGTTGATGTCCCCGTTATCAACGCGGGTTCTGGTGCGGAGGAGCATCCGACCCAAGCTATGCTGGATCTTTATACGATTAAACGGGAGCTCGGTAGGATCGATGGCTTAAACATCGCCCTTGTAGGTGATCTCAGATATGGGCGGACCGTTCACTCGCTAGCCTCAGCTTTATCACTCTACAACGTAAAACTCTACCTTGTTTCACCCGAACTTCTAAGAATGCGTCATGAAGTCGTTGACTACGCTGGGAGAAGGATTGAGGTCGTTGAAACGGAAAGCCTCGACGATGTTATACCTAAAGTCGAGGTTGCCTACATAACGCGCATCCAAAAAGAGCGGTTCGCAGACCCAGCTGAGTACATGAAGGTTAAAGGTTCATACAGGATCAGCCTTGAAACAGTTGGAAAGATGCGGCAAGGTGCCATTATTATGCACCCATTACCCAGGGTTGATGAGATCGCCTATGAAGTTGATGCCACACCCCATGCACGGTACTTCAGGCAAGTGTACTATGGGCTCCTAACCCGGATGGCATTACTTGGTTTAGTCTTAGGCGCCCTCTAACCACCTTACCATATTCACCTTTATAAGTCACAGATTTCTAAGTCAAGGAGCAGTTTACAGGGCTTTACTATGGATTTTAGAAGCCAGCTCCTTCTTCCATCAGGGGCAAACCTTCTTTTATACAATGAGGACATCATGGATACGGGGGTTTAGCTTGTGGATGTGTACGCGCGCCTAAGCGTGAGAAAGGTGATCAATGCCTGCGGCACCTATACTATACTCGGCGGCTCCATTGTACCCCCCGAGGTTTTAGAAGCTATGAATGAAGCCGCTAAAGCCTTTGTGTTCATGAGTGAACTCCATGATAAAGCTGGAAAGGTTGTGGCTGAAGTTACGGGAGCGGAGGCTGGCTACGTCACGGCGGGCGCAGCGGCGGGGCTTGTCCTCGCCACCGCAGCCTGTATCACGGGAAAGGACTCTGAAAAGATGAGGCGTCTACCATTTACAGAGGGGATGAAAAACGAGGCTATAATACCACGGATTCACAGGCACTCTTACGACCAGGCTTTTTCACAAGCAGGTGCCAAACTCGTCGAGGTTGGTACCTCTGAAGGCTTCTCAGCTGCGGATGTGGAGAATGCTATAACAGATAGAACAGCTGCCATAGCCTTCACGTATTTTACATCCCGAAGGGGTTGCGACCTAGAAGCTCTAAAAGAGGTAGTTAAGGTCACTAAGAGGTATGGTGTTCCCGTTATCGTAGACGCCGCGGCTGAGCTTCCACCTTTATCTAACCTACGCGCCCTCATAACCGCTGAGGCGGACCTTGTGGCGTTCAGTGGGGGAAAGGCGATTCAAGGACCCAACGATACTGGCTTCCTCTGTGGTCGAAGGGAGCTTATTGAGGCGTGTGCACTTCAAGGCAGCCCAGGCCATGGCATAGGGAGACCCATGAAGGTGAGCAAGGAGCAGATTATAGGGCTTGTCGTAGCTTTACAAAGGTATGTCGGTAAAGACCATGAAGGCGAAAAGCGAAAATGGGAAACTATCGTGCAGTTCTTTATCGAAGAGTTATCCAGCTTATCGCATGTAACCGTTAAACGCCTTTTCCCCGATTCCGATAAAGGGGAGTATTCAGCTCAATGCTGGCCTAGGGCGCAAGTAGTCCTCGATGAGTTGGCGCTTGGGACAACGGCTGCCAAGGTAAGAGAAGCCCTGGGAGCCGGAGACCCCGCTATATGCGTAGAAAGTCGTGAAAACTCAATCATCATCAATCCACACTGCCTAGTAGAGGGTGAGGAGAAAATCGTAGCGACGAAGCTTAAGGATCTTCTCACCTTAAACTAACCCATGGATTGACATGGGATAATATCCTTTTATCAGCATGCATTACCGACGTAAGCGTTCTTCACCCTTTTACCTGAACGATCATCTCAACCTCAACGGCGATGTCGTTAGGAAGTTCATTAACACCTATGGAAGTCCTTGCAGGATAACCCTCCTGCTCGAAGAGTTTAACGAGGAGTTCTGTTGCACCATTCATAACTTGGGGCTGTTTGTTAAAGCCGTCTGCACTGTTAACGAAACCCGTGACTTTTATAACCCTCTCAACCTTATCTAAGTCGCCTATTTCAGCCTTCACAGCGCTGAGGCAGTTGAGGGCTGCAAGCCTCGCGGCTTCATATCCCTGCTCCAACGTTAAGTCCTTTCCAATCTTACCCTTATGCCTAAGCTCACCCTCAACTGATGGACCTTGACCCGATGTGTATATTAGGTTTCCAACTCTAACCGTGGGGACGTAGGTGCCTACGGGTTTCGGTGGCTTTGGTAACTTAAGACCTAGCTTAGCGATATCATCCTCAACCTTCATGCATGATCCTCCACAATCCCCTGTCTCAACGTTTAAAACTCTTAAATCTTATGTCTGAAACCTCCTCATCTGCAATTACATGCCTACCATGCTTTGCCGTTGAACTCTAAAGCTTACAATATTGCCCCTCGAATTTTTTAACTAGTTGCTGAGCTGTTTTCAGGCTGCGATTTTACAGAAACGGCTTATAACTAACTTTGTTTCCTCATTATTTATTATGTTTCCAATTCTCCGAGCCTTCTCTTTCGTTGATTTCAAATAGTAGCTGGGTGACAGTATAAAGGTTGAGTTTTCGCCTCGTGCCTTAACTGATTCTAGAAAGAACTCTGCTGTAAACACAATCTGACTCACCTTGGAACCTGTGAAAACCGTTAGTCATGCAGGTGAAAGGGGGTTATACGGGTTTTCGTTTTACAGAAGCTTTATAGCTCTTACGGGACAGGCTTGTACGCACACGCCGCAGCCGACGCATTTCTCTTGGTCAAACCTTACTGTCCAGTCGGGTTTAAAGCTTATTGCTGCGACTGGGCATGGTGAGACACAGGCGCCACAGCTTATGCATTTCCCCTCATCGATCTCAAGGATGTAGGTAAATTTTTCAACGCCGACCCCCTTCTCATGGAAGAATTGTACGACCTTCTCAACTGTTTCTTCAGGTCCCTCCACAGAGACGATGATCTCACCCTTCTTCGTGTTTACAGTTGCTTCGAGGATGTTAAGGGGAACACCGAGCTTTATAATAGCCTCTGCGAGGATGGGTTTTTGAACGTATCCATGAGGGTATGTCAGCCTCAGCCTCATGTGAACCGCCTCCCAACTACTTTCCTCGAGATATCATCTGTCGTGAGGATTCCTACAACGTGGTTTTCATCGTCTACAACGGGGACACCTGATATATTGTGCTGCGCCATCTTTTGAACAACGATGTCTATGGCTTCACCTTCCCTAGCTGTTATCACCTTTCGCGTCATCACCTCAGCCAAGGCCTTTTTGCCATAGGCTAAGGCCCCTGTAAGGTCCCAGGATGTGACGATACCGGCAAGCTTCCCCCCCTCATCGATGATGGGTAAATGGTCTATACCTTTTTGAATAAGTTGAGTGGCAACATCCTTTATATCATCCGTTAGCCTTGCGGTTATAACTTCCCGTGTCATCACATCGCCGACTTTAGGCTCAGCCCTGCGCAGGTTTAAGGGCTTTACCTCCCTGTAAGCTGGGAGAAGTTCGACGGGATGTGTGAGGAGGAATGTACCTTCTAAAATCCACTGCTTTAATTGCTCCGCGATCTGCTTTGCCATCTTGTAGCTTGAAAGAGACGATGATGGTACACTTTTTTCGTTAACAATAACCTTGCCATTCCTCAACTCCTTGTAGGAGACTTTCCTTAAAACAGGTCTATCCCTTGATGGGATACCGTAGTCAAGGAGGTTCGTGTATATGTCCTCATCGCTCAGGGCTGCAGACGCTGCAACCGCCTCATTGATAATGGGTATAGGAATACCTACACCCACGTAGAGCGTGGTTCCATATTTAGAGAATGTAGCTCCTCTCAGGTATTCGGGCTTCATGTCTTTAAGGTCTCCTTTGACCATAATGGTGCCAAACTGGTTCTGAGGGCTATGTTGCGTCCCCTCACCTATGACGTAGCCAATGCCACCTCCGAGGAATATACGGGTTCCTAAACCTATAGTTTCAAAGCCCTTATCTTTATAGAGGGGGCTTAGCTGCCCTGAACCACTGAAGGTTATATTACCGTACTCTGGGAGGAGAACACCCATGTATGTGTATAAGGTTCTAGATGTACTGTTGGTGGCGGCACTGTAACGTTCATAAGCGTTTCGAGGGTTCAGTAATACGGCTTGGTTTAGGTCTGCGAGGGTGACCGAGGTTTCAATGTATTTCCTAGGGTAGCAATCTGTTCCATAAGAGTCGGCTCTAAGCTCAACCTCCCTCCCAGATACGAAGTCCTCGATGACATGACCGCCACCATATTCGAAGCCTCGCGATTCGCTCATAGCCGTAGCTCCAATATAGGCATCTACAGCCGCGAGTCCACGGTAAGAGGGAACATCGTTGAGCCAGCAATGCCACATTTTGATAGGAGGCTCAGCGTGTCCAAAGTTGATGAAGGCTCCGCTACTGCACATGGCACCAAACGTCCCCGTTGTAACCACATCAACTTCCTTCGCCGCCTTCTCTAAACCCGATTTCACAACGGTTTCTATAAATTCTTCAGCTGTTAAAACGACGGCGTCACCCCTCTTCACCCTAGCGTTGATATCCTCGTATCGCTTTAGGTTTTCACGACCTCTTTCCTGCGACATTGAAACCAACCATGGATGCCCTTTGAATACCATTCCTATTATTTAATATTTTCTGTTTAAATTATTACTGTGGGTCATGGTTGACATTTGAATCACAAGAAGATCGCAGGAACAACAGTGATATACCTTGCGTAAACTTTAATCTGTGAAGGCAACCTTACAGGGAATCAAAGGTATCCTCTCACATCTTCGGTGACAGCGGAGGGTACTGGAAGATCTTTCATAGTTACTAAACCAGGCTTTGCCTTCAAAACCTTTGGGATGGCGTTTATAACCATACCTACAGTTCCAATGTCACCGTGGACTCCACCAGTGATCCTTTGCTCAATCCTAGGCTCCCCATCGATGGAGACAGCGTCGTACTCCTCTACAGCACCAGCGTAGGATATGAATTCCAGCACGATCACATCCACGCCATTCCTTATACCTCGAGCCATGTTTCTCAGACCTATCACCTGCCCCGGCTTTACAATACCTAAGGGTGTTTCAACCTCTGCTGTGGCAACGACAGGTTCTGGGGTTGTTTCCTCTATGCAGTTGAGTTTCCAACCTAGTACGGAGGCGATCATGGCTACGGATTCTTGAAGCCCTACGTGTCCAGAAATTTCTCCTGTTTTAAGCTTATCCTTGAACACCTCAGGGGAGAGACCTGTTCCAATCTTATGTTGGTATGGAATACGGCGCTTCGCAGAGTTCATAACCCGTTTAACCTCGATTCTTCTCACGACTTGGCATGGTCCTGTGAGTGTTATAGGTAAGGTGTCCATAAGGTAGCCAGGATTTATCCCAGTACCTAGAACCGTAACACTTCGGCTTCTCGCCAAAGCATCGATCGCTTCTGCAAGCGATGGATGCTTATAATAGGGGTAGGAGAGTTCTTCGCATGTGGATATAACGTCCATACCGGCCTCGATACACCTCTTGATCTGCGGGTAAGTATCCTTAAGAAGGGATGTGGTGGCGTGTATAACAAGGTCTGCCTTCAACTTGGGGGTAACCAAGTCTGGATTTTGAACGATGACTCCCAACGGCTTCTCAAGACCTATAACCTCGCCTAAATCCTTTCCGATAACTCCCTCAGCCACATCTACAACACCAACAATCCTCACCCCTTTCTTAGTCAACAGGGTTTTCGCGATGAGTTTTCCCATGGCGCCTATGCCATAAAGGATAATTTTCACTTCATTCAAGGTTCTACGTCTCCGTCTCAATGATCTCTATACCACGTGTTTGACGAAATACATAGCCCTAATTAAAGCTACTTAGACGAGCCTGTGTTTTTTGTTTTTAAGGTCGCATTCGTTGGCAACATGAGTCTGAGATTGTGTAAAGAGCGGGGAATGAACGTTGAAGGTTGCAGGTTTATATCACCTTTCTTTATGAGATATTAAGCGCATAAATGATTAGCGACGCCAATAAGTTCTATCCTTATACATCGGGTGGTAACGCTTCCGCGAGGCAAATGCCCTTCCAAGGACTACACCTGCTATGAAACCTCCCACATGCGCCCAGTATGCAACCCCTACTTCCAAACCGAGCGTGGCGAGGAGGAACTGGTATATGAACCATGTGCCCACTAGAATATACGCAGGTATGCTTACGAAATGGATGAACCAGCCGAGGGTCACCGCGGTTTTTATCCTCACCTTAGGAAAGAGGACGACGTAGGCGCCGAGTACCCCTGAGATAGCACCTGAAGCCCCTACAGCGGGTATCTCAGAGCCCGGTTCAGCGAATATGTGGGCTGCGGAGGCGGAGATCCCGCAGATTAGGTAGAAGAGCAGGTAGTGGAGATGCCCACACATATCCTCAACATTATCGCCGAAGATGTACAGGTAGAGCATGTTCCCCACTAAGTGTAACCATCCCCCGTGTAGAAAAATGGATGTGATTAAGGTAAGGTATTCACCTTTATTCAATACGCTTGCTGGAATTAGACCGTAGCTAGCGACGATGGTGTTGAAATGTTCAACTCCATCTGTCACTTCCCAGATGAAAACCCCGATGTTTAAGCCTATAAGCAGCCATGTGAGGAGAGGAGTGATTGAAGTGGGGTTTTCATCCTTAACCGGGATCAAAGCCTATCCAGCTCCAAACTAGACCTACTCTGGTTTAGGCTCCATAGGCGAGCGGGTTTCCTCACCCATAAGGAGGTTGAGGAGGAGTTTTTGGTCGACCTCCGCCCTCGCCCTCCAATCTAGGTAGAGTATTCCCGCTTCATCCCGGCTTAGGTAACCCCTCCTTATGAAACGTTCGATGTTGTACTCAACCATCCATGAAGGGAACTTCACCTCTAGAAGACGCTCCAGCTCCCTTTGAGGCACCTTCCCCTGCTTAGATATTATGTAGGCTACTGTGACTGCTAAAGCCGCCACATCATCGATCCGCCAACCTGAAAGTAGGGCATCTGAGGCTGTTACTGGGTTTTTCAATGTAAGTACAAAACGGGCTCTTTCCAGCTGTTCCTCGCTGGGTTTCTCCGGGGCGTCCTCCTCATCGAAAACTGTTTTTACCTTAAGGTCGAGTTTATCAAGCTCCTCATTCAGGAGCTCAACCACCTTATTATAGTTCTTCCCGAGGGACCGCCTAAGCTCCCAGCCCTTCACCCCAGGTTTCCGATGTCTCTGGAAGAATAGGAGTTGCGCTGCGCGCTTCATCTTCCGCGTGTATAAGACTGCTTCCTCACTCAAGGTGCTTAGCCTCCCATGCTTCACGCCAGCTTCGGTATTCTATGGAGATTGGTACTGAAACCACTCGTCCCGTCATGGGTAGGGGTTTAATCTCCTTATTAGGACGGAGGTACTTTTCCTCACTTAAGGGTTCAACCTCGAGGGTTGCGTAGCCGTAGGTAATGAGGAAGCTTGTGAGGTAAGCCCGTGCTACGGTTTCCTCGTAGCTCTCAGCGTATATGAAGCTCCAGTAGGGTATACGTTCTTGACACGCGGCTTTCTGGGTAAGCTCCTGCCAGAAGGTTTGAAGGACCTCAGTGAACTCGTGTTCTGAGAGGAATCCCTGCCGTAGCATGTCACCTAGTGTCAAGGACCCCGGTCTGAGACCTGGGGGAAACGGCATCCTCCGCAGTCGCTGTCTGATAGGTGGAAGTTTGTTCCAGTAGTCTACGGCTTCCATAACTCTTTGCGGGGACAGCTGCTCGATCTCTACGATGGGTTTCCAAGCCTTCACGAAGATTTCGAAGAGGGTTTTCACTTCTAGGTTTTTCACTTTGAACTCGATGAGGAAAGGGTCTACGTAGAGCAGGGATGAGCGGAACTTGAGCCAGCTCCCTTGAAGCTCGATCACCCTTGAAAGCTTGTTTAAGGCTTCAGCGTCAAGGCATAAATCCCCGAAGCTTTCCCAATCAGGGAGATATTTCCTTAAGGCTTCAAGCTTCTGCTTCACATCGACCTCGAATGGGTCTACACCCCTCTTATCTATGGTACTGCAGAGATGGATGATCTGGAGAAGCCTCTCCCTTTCCTTACGCACATCCCTATGTGACAGCTACGTCGCCTCCTTCACCTCAGAGACACCATGCACGTTCTGAACCGTGATGACATGGGCTTCTTTTCCTGTAACGGCGAGTTGACTTGGCGTGATGACTATGTACTGTGTCCCTAAACTCCCTTCAAGGGCTGAAATAAGCTGGCTGAAGATCACTTCCCTGTTCCTAGGGTCCATGTGGACATCATATTCGTCTACAGCTCTGAATGGTGACTTCACGTGTTGCTGAAGGGCTAAGAGGAAAGCCATAACTGCTACGCTTCTCTCACCGCCGCTTTGGGTGTATGCATCTAACACCATCAGTTCCGCGCTTCTGAAGCCCACGGAGAGCTCAAGCCCCGCGGCTTCAATGTCAACATCGTTGATGACCCGTACGCGACCCGTAGCCTCAACTTTTGAAAGGACTCCGCGGTACTTAGGGTTGAGATCGTCCAAAAGTGTGCGTACAGCATTACGCCAAACATCCATCCGCGTTCTAATTTCTTCAAGAGCCTTTAACTTGTTCTCCGAGACGACCTGTATTTTCCCCTTAAGGTCAGTGTACAGGCTCGAGTATGTTCCATACATCTTCTCCACATCCTCTGATACCCGCCCTAAGGTGACGATTCTGGCCTCTGTGACTTTAACGTCTTCCGAAACCTCTGTAGGGCTGCGTTGTGTCTCAACTCTTAAGCCGCTCTTCTCCGCTACTGGTAGAATCTGGGCAAGCTCCTGTTCACCCTCAGTCATCTGGCTGTTAAGTTCCTTCAATTCATCCTCTAGGCTCTCCTTCTGGAAGACTAAGACGGCTGCCTTCACTCTTTCGTTCAGGTATCGCTCTAGAGTGGAATCGATCTCCTTCTCAGTCTCATCTAGAGACGTGTGAACCTTCGCGGCTTTTTCCTTAAGCACCTCCATGCGCTTCCCTGAGGCTTGAACCCTTGATGCAAGCTCCTTAAGGTAGCTTTCCATACCACTTTTAATTCTACGCTCAGGGTTTCTAATCGAAGCGGATTCAGCTTCCACGCTGTAGCTTCGCCAGTGCTCCTGGAACTCGTTGAGCAGGGATGATGTAACCTCAGCTTCAGTCAGGCTTTTTTCAAGCTCTAGTAGTGCGTAGTAAAGCTTCTTCTCCTCGAAGTTCAGTGTATGCAGCTTACCTTGAAGTTTTTTAACCCGCTCCCCTGTTTCCGCGATTTCACCATCCGTTCTTTCAACGCGCCTGCGCCTACGCTCAATTTTCTCCCTGTACGTTTCTAGAACCCGCTCCTGCTTAGAAACCTGAGCCCAGAGAAGCTCACGTTCTAGAAACTCCTTCCTTTGTAGAAGCTCCCTTCGCAGCATGTATTTCTCATACTCTTCCCTCCAGTAGGTGAGGGTTTGCTCCGCGTTCTCAAGAAGCCTTGAAAGTGACTGCTCTTCACTGAGTAGTTGTGAAAGTTTCTTCTGGGCTTCGAGGATGTCGCGGCGGTGAGACTCAAACCCCACGGCTTCCTCCAACATCCTAAGCTTCTGCTGGGGACTTGTTACGCTGAACTCTTCAACCATACCCTGATGCATGATGAGGAGGAGGTTGTCTGGGTTAAGCCCGAAGGCCCCGAGCATCTCAACAACCTCGTTTTTTATGGTGGGTCTAAAGTTGGCTTCAAACCAATATGTGCCATCAGCTTTCAGGTAACGGGAAATCTGGAACGTGTCCGCACGCCAGCTAGGGATAGGGCGTCTTCCCATCCTCGGAGTATTGTCAAGGACCAAAGTCACCCGCGCTGTTTCCTTCCCACGCCTGATCAGGTCGCTCAGCCTCCTCGAGCGTTCAGTGTAAGCCTGTCCTAGGGCAACGGAAATTGCGAGGAGGATGGATGACTTCCCAGAGCCGTTAGGTCCGCATATCACGTTTAACCCGGGTTTAAGAGGTATCCTGGAGAACTCGTAACTCATGAAGTTCTCCAAGACCACCTCTTTAATCAGCAATGGAGTTCACCTAGGTGTTCATGTTATAGGTTTTCAGCTTCTATAAAGGTTTAGTGGAGCCTTTAATCAGCGTGTATAAGGGTCATTTAAAAGCTTCGCTTTCAAAATCTTCGATGAAGTTCACCCTTTTTTTCACTACGATTTTCGGCGATATTTTACGAAAACATGGCTTGAAATTCGATTAGAAAGATGAGAACGTTGGGTTGATAGATATTGTTTTACAGTAAGAGTACGATTGTGATATATTTAACCCTCTTAGGCATAGAGACTTTATAAAACTAACTTTTTATCAAGTGCTTTTCCAAGTCTTACCACTCTCTCCGCGAGTTCCCGTGTATGTTCCAAGTCATTTACCGCCGTCTCCCAGTTCCGCCAAAGCTCGTAGACAGCCTTGACTACGTCGACGTCGGGTAGGTCAGCGTATTCTCTAAGGAAGTCTTCGATACTGTCGCTCCGGTAGTTAACATACACTCCTTTTATGAGAAGAGCTGAGCGGATGAGATAGAGCGTGGTTTCTAGGGCTTCATACCCTATGACATCGGGCAGCATCCCTTCATCGACATCGTAACCAACTTTCCTAGATTCGCTTAACATCTGGTCTTGCGTAAGGACTATCAGCTTTTCAAGGCGGGTCAGCCTTTGATAGTAGCCTTCCCACAGGCTTCGTCCCTGCGCTTTCAAACCCTCTTTAAGGAAATCCGTTTGGGGAAAAGCCTCTGTATATCTTCCTTCTTCCCTGGACAGACGTAGAGTAAGCAGGAACTCGTCTAAGTTAACTACCTTGTATACCTCAGGGTCTAATTTTTTAACCGCATCGAGGAGAGACGCTATTTTCACGCTTTCACGGACATGAATAGCGATAAATAATGGTCTAAAACCGCATCCTCTCCCAAATTTTGTAATTTCCTGAAAGACATCTGAAGAACCGTCTATATATGCAGTAGTGTGAATCCAAGGCACGTTACCTATGAAAATCGATGGTGTTAACCCTGATCCACGGTAACCATGGACATATCCAAGACGCGTATCCACGTCGTTAATGAACTTGAATGGCAGGGATGAGTCTTCAAGCTCCTCATAGCATATCCTTGGATCGCGGTTCATTATAAGAGCGGACCTTAGGTCGCATATCTGAAGGTAACTCCGTGTCTGTTCAAGGAATTCGTCCAGCCTCTTGTTAAGGGATGGGTAGGTGTATCCCGCTCCAGACGGTCCCGCGATTAGGTAATCATTAACCGTCGCGGTTCGGTAATAGTATTCCAGCATCCCTGGTGCGAGGTCTACGATGAGAGGCTGAATCTCCCATGTATACGGAATCTCCCCGCGTCGCCCATCTAACCAATTCCCGTTCTGGAAGTTATGCATCGCCCATACAGCGTCTCCATCAGACTGGATGAACGTGACGTAAACCTTATCCTCAACGCTGACTACTTCCCTCTTAACGTGTTTCTGTTCGAACCTATAGTTCACATTAATACCTGAATGAACCGATAGATTCGGCGACCTGAGGTTACACAGCACGAAAAACCCGTTTCTAGCAGCTCGCGCAACATGCTCTGATTCCATGTCCCTACTACAATGCCAACCCAGCACAACCCCGAGAGACGAAATACGACCTAATATTTTATCGAAGAGTGTATTCTCTTTGCGGTCTACCATCCTCGTCGAAAGGTCGAAGGAGAACGCCTTTGCAGCCACTAAGTAGTCTCTTATATGGTGGAGTGGGTGAAGCCACCCTGGGTCAACGCACATGCTCCCTACGATCCTTTCGTGGCATTCGGGCATTAAGTGCTCAAGTTCCCATTCGTATGCCTCAATCCGGTTCCTCCATCTCCCTCTGAGATCCGCGGTCTTTTCTAGACTCATCTTCGAAAGCTCGTCGGCGACGCTGGGTGAAGCTGGGACTGCGTTGTGAATGCTACCATAAGTCATCGCCACGTTTGCACTGTGAAGCATCGTATCGTCGTAGACCACGTAACCTTCCAGCTTGTTGGCGTGTAAACGTATCAGGTTGAAAAGGTCCTTAGCCTCGTCAAATGTGACCCCGTGTCTTTCATTGTATACCTGTAGCCAGAGGCGGTCCACGTCATCGAATAGTAGGTATATCCTCGGTTCGATGCGGTTGGCTAAACCCTGGGCGCAGACCATGGTTAGTTGCTCATGCCATGAATAGGGACGGATGTTAAGCACGGTAAGCGACTTCGGCGCGTTGAAGATTGGGAAGATCCGCGACTTCCTCAAAGCCATGCTTTCACATATGAACGTTCAAGCCTTGGGGGTAAATTAAGGTTTTTACCGGAACACGCCTACCAGTCAACGACCGAGCCGTCATCCGGATGATACACCTGCGGGTTCCTCCAGTCCTCCCGGGTGACCTTGTCCATTAACGCGTCTTCGTCTAATTCTATGCCCAGGCCTGAACCCTTAGGAGTCTCTATGTAACCATCCTTTACGATTAGGGGATGCTTCAAGTAACCAACGCCCAACGAACCTTGTTCCTGAATGACGAAGTTAGGGATGGAGGCATCAAGTTGTAGACATGCCGCCATGGCGATGGGGCCGAGTGGACAATGAGGCGCGATGCCGGCGTAATAGCTCTCAGCCATCCCTGCGATTAACCGGCATTCAAAGATCCCTCCGGCGTGCGAGAGGTCAGGTTGCAGGATGGAGGCTGCCCGCCTTTCCAAGATCTCCCTGAACCCCCATTTTGTGAAGATGCGCTCCCCTGTGGCTATGGGTATATGGGTTTTACGCGCTAAGTCTGCGAGCACCTCAACGTTCTGACATTGAACGGGTTCCTCGATGAACATGGGTTTGTAGGGCTCGAGGGCCTTGGTTAGCAAGGCTGCGGTTTGAGGGCTGATCGCACCGTGAAAATCGATGGCAATGTCGATCGTTGGACCTACAGCATCGCGCATAGCCGCGAAGATCGTTACAACCCTTTCTAGGAAAGCTGGGGATTCAACGATGCGGGCGGGACGTCCCCCAAAAACACCGGTCTTGAGAGCTGTATAGCCTTCCTGCACGCGGGCCTTCGCACTCTCTGCTGCCTCCTCCGCTGTGACACCGCCAGCGCCGGTATAAACGCGGATCCGGTCACGTAGCGGTCCACCAAGCAACATGTAGACCGGCAGTCCTACAGCCTTCCCACTGAGGTCCCACAGGGCCTGTTCAACGCCTGAAAGTGCGCTGGTCAGGATTGGTCCACCGCGGTAGAAGGCGTGGCGGTACATCGCCTGCCAGTGGTGGACGACCTTGCGGGGATCCTGCCCTATAAGGTAGGGTTCAAGTTCAGCAACTGCTTGGGCGCATGTCCGCGCTCGTCCCTCAAGGACTGGTTCCCCTAGGCCTATCAAACCCTCATCGGTTTGAACCTTGAGGAAAAGAGTGCGTGGTTTGACGAGAAAAGTCTCCAACTTAGTGATTCTCATTTTAAACCCCTTTTCTTAAAGGGTTTCTCATCTTCACATGATTATTTATCATTTTCCATAGATGTGGGATTAGGTGAAAAATCGAAGACCCAATTATGTTATTAGTTTTTATGTTGATAGACGTGCCTCGGCTTTCAAACTCTAGTAACAAATACCAACTAAAATATATGAGGCTGTGAGGGAAGATTGTGATAGGGATAAGATAATAAGACTTCGACCATAATGGATATAATGGTTTCCTAATCTAACCGGGTGTGATTGGCGTATGGTTGTGGCTGGAAAAGTTTTCAGGCTTAGGGAACCCTTATCTCTCCAGACCCTTGCGGCGAAGCTTAGAGCCTTCAGGAAAGAGGAAGCCTTTGACCAGGAACCCTATCATTTTAGGCTCATCACCGAGGTGAGAGACCTTGCTCTAGGGGAAGATACACTGCGGGGTGTCTTCTCTCAGGACTTCCTCAACTATGTCTTACATCATGGGGAGAAGATTCCAACACCTCGCACCGTGGATTCTACCTTCGCCTTCACGCAACATGGAGACCGTGTTTTTCTCACGGTGCTTGAGAAGAAGCGGTTGGCGAACAACATCGCAAACCAGCTGAGTGAAATCCTCTTCATAACGCCTGGTTACATCGTTGAAGTACGAATCACCCCAGATGCCCTCAAGGGGTATCATGAGGGAAACCCTGAGGATACGAAGATCATCTTCTTCGACGACATCGACATCCCTAATGTGGAGAAGCTCTCCTTATATGGTGCGGGATTAGCTAATACACAGCTTTACACCGAATACCTCACACATGGTAATATCTGGTACCTTGTGGCTACTTCGAAGAATTATGGAACCATAGTGGGGATTACGCGGAACGGGGTGGTAACCATCTTCAGCAAGGTTGAGAAAAGTGATTACCTCAACTTCGTTGAAGCAGAGGTCTTCCCGCTTATCGCATGATCCGACGATCCGTCTCTAGCCTGCAGCTGAAATCCCTTTTACCCCTGTGCAGTGTTGGTTTTCAGGTGGAGAGTCGGGTCACTTACAATAATAAGTTTATTAGCTTTTCCTCTGTGACTACTATATTTTCCTCCTATGAGCCTATACCGATGTTAAGTTTAATAGCTCTGCGAATCCATATGTACACCCAAGGGTTGTTGTTTAACGCGTTGCCTAGAAAGCCCTATGACTTTTACCTTCATGACTAGATTTACACGGTTTATGAAGGTTTAGATGAGGATGCTGTTGTTGAAGGATCAGTTCCATCGACATTCTCGTAGACATAGTTAGCCTTTCCGCAGCCAAGAGCCTCTATAACTACGACATTATATTGCTCCTTTACTAGAAATGGAGGTATTTAAAAGGAAGTCGTAATTTTATACGATGGATGGTGAAATTATTCAACCAGTTTAATAGCTCCGACGAGTCCAATATCGAAGACTTTACCCATGAAAGCGCAGAAGGTATCTCTGCTCGAGTTTAGGAAAGCCAAGCCCTTTGGTGTTATCGTATAAACTTTCTTCCGCTTCCCCCAAGACCCAATATACCGCCTTATGTAGCCTTCCTCATCGAGTTTGTGAAGGAGAGGGTAGACTCTGCTGGATCCTATTAAAACCCCGAAATCCATCTGGATGGTGTTTATCAACTCATAACCGCACAGTGGTTTCGCAGAGAGAACGTGGAGCATAAAGATGTCCAGTAATTCGCTCACGAGTCGAGGCTTTAGTGCTTTCTCATTGTCAGCCGTCAAATGGGTTCCCCTCATATATATTTCTGAGACTGTGAATATAAACGTTTATAAATATCGGTAATGGAAACATATATATGAATAGGTTGGCATACGGCATTAAACAAGTGAAGGTCACAGTCCTTTATCCTCGATGCATCTTCAAGTTTAATAAGGTTTACACCTATGCGTAGGGTAGGAACAAGGTGGTGAAGACTTTGGATGAAGTCGACGATGCTATAGTTAGGCTTCTCAAACAAGACGCGCGGATGAAGCACACCGCCATAGCTAAGGAAGTAGGGTTGTCCGAGGGCGCTGTAAGAAGGCGGGTGCAAAACCTCCTAAACGCAGGCATAATTAAACGCTTCACTATTGAAACAAAGTTAGAGGAAGGCGTAAGAGCTGTTATCCTCGTCTCCACAACACCCTCAGTATCAACGCCAACCATAGCTGGGAAGATCAGGGGTGTGAAGGGTGTTGAAGTCATATACGAGGTCACAGGCCAATTCGATATCACCGCGGTCATTAAAGGCTCAGACGTGGCTGCAATAAACCAATCAATAGATGACATCCGCCGTATCCCGGGTGTAATAGGTACGAATACGTTGATAAGCCTACGATCCTGGCATTAATATTTTAAAAATATACGAAAATAACGTCCTAATTGCGAAATCTTTATATATATTTACGCTTTCCTTAATGCATTACTGATAGACGGAAGTGAGCGATGGGTTTGAAAGGTATTGTTCTAAGCCGGGTTCTAGACACCACGCTAAGGGAGGGGGAGCAAACACCAACCGTCTACTTCCAGCCTGAGGAGAAATGTGTCATAGCTGAGATGCTTTACAAGGCCTTAGGGAGGAAGGCTTTCCTAGAGGTTGGACAGCCTTACAGCCCCATGTATAGGGAAGGAGTTGAGGCTGTTGTGAAGCATTTCAAAGCCCTCAGTATCAACGACGCTAACCTCCTAAGCCACTGTAGAACAGTGAAGGAAGATGTGGATGTGGCGTGGAATTGCGGGACGAAAGGCGTCACAGTCTTCATGGCAGCCTCAGAGAAACACCTACTCTACAAGTTGAATAGAATGTCCTATGAGGAAGCCTTAAGGAAAATCGGTGACATCATTTCCTACGCCAAGAATAAAGTAGGCTTCGAGATCGTGGTGTACACGTTAGAAGACGCTACAAGTCTTGACTTCGAGAAGACAATAGAGATAGGTAAAGTCGCTGAGGAAGCTGGCGTTGATTTCTTGAAGATTCCAGACACTAAGGGACAAGTTGACTTCGATAACTTTAGAGCCCTAATTTCAAGGCTTGTTAAAGAAGTCCGTATCCCCGTGGACCTTCACTGCCACAACGACAGAGGCTTAGCCGTAGCCAACTCTATTTCAGGTTTGAAAGCTGGCGCAACAGGTGTGAACGCTGCCGTTCTAGGTCTTGGTGAAAGATGCGGTATCGCAGACCTCGCCACAGTTGTTGAGAACCTTGAAACCCTATACGGCGTTGATACAGGTGTGGATTTTAAAGTGCTTCCAAGACTTTACGAATACGTCTCAGCGGTTTCAGGCATCCCCATACCACCAAGTCATCCAATCGTCGGCCTATTCGCCCACACACATAAGGCTGGGACCCATCAGAAAGCCGTACTGCAAGCGCCTGATACCTATGAAACTATTGACTGGTCCAAGTATGGTCTTGAAAGGGAATACGAGTTTGGCGCCATGCAGTCTAAAGAACTCATTGATAAGCTTCTTGAAAGCTACACCCTCTCAGCGGAAGTTAAAAATCATATTGTCGAAGCGATTAGGGACCTTTCTATGATGAAAGGGCGTCCCTTAAGGCTACCAGAGGTCTGGAGGATCATCGCTGAAGAAACTGGTCTCTCCCTAGTCAGCAAATCAACCTTAGAAGGGGGACTAGGTGACGCCGTTGTATTCCTAAGGGTTAGACCGTCATGCGATGAGCAAGACCTGATAAAACTCATAAGGAAGGAGTTTATGAAACACACGATCCCTGTACGTGTAAGGGACATCACAGGCGACTGGGACTTCATCGTCGACGCTAAGGGCGTCACCTCCTTGGAACAACTGGATGAGATTACGGGGCACATAAGGAAGGGTAACAAGGATATTTTAGAGACCAGCACCTCAATCGTCTTCGACGAATACAGGTAACTCGAATCAAAACTTGTATGTGGGAAAGGAGCGGATGTGCGGAGCACTCTAACGTCGAGGGAAAGGCTTCTCCAAGCCATAGACCACTCCGAGCCAGACCATGTTCCTCTATGTTTCAAGTGGTGGGGGCGTCCATACTTAACGGGGCGGGATGAAGGTTGGGGGAACCAGTTTGAAAGGGTGCTAAGAACTCTGAGGCTTGGCATGGATGACACCGTAGGCTTCGATACGCCGCGGAAATTAAACCCTGAAGTTAAGGTTAGGACTTGGAAGGAGGTTCAGCCTGATGAAACCCATCACCTGTTGTTTAATGAGTATGAGACTCCTGAAGGCACCTTAAGACAGGTTGTCCGCCGGACAATTGACTGGCCATTCGGAGATGACATCCCCATATTCACAGACTACGTTGTCCCAACCGCGCGTTCTAAAAAGTACCTCATAGAAGGCGTGGAAGACCTTAAAGCCTTATCCTCGCTCTTCTCCGAATCAACAGAGGAAGAGCTTAAACCCTTCTTCGCTGAAGCTGAACGTGTTAAGGGCTTCGCCGAGGCGCATGGGGTTCTCGTCGAGTGCGGAATGTTCGTGGAGGTGGGGTGGAAGGCGGGGTTATACTCGGCGACGCCTTACCCTGGCTTTGCGGAGTTGAGAACACCATCAAAGCCTTCGTTAGAAACCCACACTTTCTCCACAAATTACTTGACATCATCCTCGAATGGGACCTCAGATACATTCAGCTCCTCTTAAAAACCGGTTGCGTAGACCTCATCGTCCACAGAGGCTGGTATGAGAACGCGCACTTTTGGCCGCCTAGGTTGTACCGAAACTTCCTCGCTCCTAGGCTGAAAAAGCTCGTTGAATGCGTTCACCAAGGCGGCGCCAAGTTCGGCTACATCCTCACTATGGGGATTACGCCGCTCCTAGATATTCTCAAAGACATGGATATCGATGTCCTCTACGGTGTTGACCCTGTTCAAGGTGGGGTTGACTTAGCGAAGATGAAGATGGAAATCGGGGATCACATCTGTCTCTGGGGCGGAGTAAACGCGGCTGTCACACTTGGATATGAAACTAGGGAGAGGGTGGAAAGGATGGTCACAGATGCCATTACAACCCTTGCTCCCGGTGGGGGTTTCATCCTCTCAGCCATAGACCAACTCTTCGAAGACACTCCCTGGAGTAACATCGAGGCCATGGTTAAGACATGGCATAAATCTCGTATGTACACGCAGCGCTGGGTTCAGTAAAAACATAACATCCTTATATGATGACACTCTGAGAAAGGGTTTAGGTGCCCGTTTCCCATGGCTGGGAAGAAGGTGTCATCATCGGGACTGGAAGAATAGCGTTTCCCCCGATATTCTTTCACAGATCGTTTCCTCCTAGGAGATGAAAGAATTCACTGTAAGCCTCGTAGACTTAGACACCTTTAAGCTGGATGTTATGCGAAAGCTTGCAGACAAGATGGTCTATGAAAACAAAGCCGATGTCAACGATACTCGTCACCGGAACATGGGGAAATACGAACTTCATAACTTCAGTAAATAGGAATTATCTTTGTTACCATAGACGATCACATTTCCTTAAGGTACCATATTTTCCAAGACTTCTTACCACAGCCTGGACAATTTAGGAAAACCGCTTTCTCAAGGGGACTCAGTGAAGAGGAGTATCTTCGGGAGAGAAACAACCTTATATGAGATATCGTGAAAATGTGGTCGCATTCAGGACACTTAACCTTAGGCAACAATATACCTTCTATACATATCCAGTGTATGCAGGTATATTACTTTGTTATCTCGATGCCTTATTTACGCAATTGCTTGGGAACACTTTGAGAATCACCCTCATCCTTATCTACATCTTCTCCCAATGGGCTGAGGCAGGTGACTGGGTTGAAAATTACTGGAACTGAGTTCACAAGTGTAGCCGTCCCATTCGTTAAGGAAATGGAAGTTCTAAACCACGGCGACGACGCTCTC
The DNA here is from genome assembly GCA_964396445.1 of uncultured Candidatus Bathyarchaeia archaeon. Classification (GTDB taxonomy): domain Archaea; phylum Thermoproteota; class CALKCG01; order B24; family JAWCPE01; genus CAYNFI01. Next base: position 26,197 of record CAYNFI010000002.1, on the reverse strand, counting down.
GCCGCAGTTCCAAAGGTGATCGTGAAGGTTTACACGGATGAAGGACTCACAGGCTTAGGGGAAACAGAGCGGGGCTTCTCTGAGGAGCTTATCCAGAAAGGCTCCCTTATGCTCATAGGTAAAGACCCGCTTGCTATAAACCTTCAGGACATTGGGTTACCAAGCGGGTTGAACCATGTATTCGAGCAGGCCCTCCACGACATTGTGGGAAAAGCCTTGAAGGTGCCTGTTCACAAGCTCTTAGGAGGTGCCTATAGAAGCGATGTTCCCGTCTCAGCCTGGTCACCGCATCACGGTCACGGGAACCCTGATAAGACAGCAGTCATCGCTAAGCTCGCTGTTGACATGGGTTTTAACGTGATTAAGCTAAAGGCACGGTACTGGGACATCGTTGAAACGGTTGAGGCTATCGCTAAGACTGCTGGTCCAGACTTCGGCATAGTCGTCGACCCGAATACGCAGTTTAGGCATCCATCCATAGCCATAAAACTCGCGCGGAAACTGAATGGGTATAACATCATCTGCTTCGAGGACCCTGTTCCCAAATGGGACCTCGACTGGTATGTACTGATGAGGAGGAAAATCGACATTCCCCTGGCTCTCCATATATCTGGAACGGACGTGGTTAACGCCATTAAGATGAATGCCTGTGATTTCATCAACACAGGAGGAACTATGCATGAGTTTAAAAAATACGCAGGTATCGCTGAGCTGGCGGGTATACCTGTGTGGCACGGCTCTGGAAACGACCTCGGAATCATGGAGATGAGTTACGTCCACGCCTGCGCCGCTGCAAAGAACGCGACGCTTACAAGCGACATCTTCGCTGAGTTCTGTCGAGAAAACGACCTCGTAATAGAGCCCATTAACATTAAGAACGGCTTTGCTAATGTGCCTGATAAGCCTGGACTGGGCATTGAATTGGATGAAAAAGCCCTGAAGAAGTATCAGGTAACGAAAACCAGGGTAGTGGAAGGCACCTAGCCTTATGCATAAACGAGTATACACCTTAGACATTGGACCGCATCTGGGGTCTAACACGCTGAGCGATCATAGGTACTCTTTTAACAAGCGCCTCGTAGACGAAGTAGCCTCCAAGCATGCTGATGGCACCAGCGGCAACGTTGAACCCTGCGATGAATGGAAGAATCGCGATAACCGCTTCGGTTGTTGGGAAATAAGGGGTTGAGAAGACAGGTAGGAGGGCTAGGTTCGCTGCAGACATAACGACGGTTCTCAACGTAATCCCAAAGCCGATCGCGAGTGCTTTAAGAGATTTTGACGTTTTTCTGTAAAACGGGATCATACCGACGATGGTTGAGAACTCCGCGAGGGCTTTCATGGATGCGCTGAACACGTCTCTGTAAGAGATCGTTAGGAAGGTGATAACCGACGTCACCATTCCCGAATAAGGTCCGTAGAGTAACAACGCCACAACGGTTGGAACCCCGTCAAGGTCAAACTTCATCTTTGGATATATGGGGAAAGGCAGCTTGATGTTACCGACTTTGAAAGTGAAATCTAAGACGAGAACTAAGGCTGCTAGAACAGCTGTTCCAGCGATGACCCGCGTTGACCGCGCCAAAGCTCTCACAAAGAGCTACAATAATGTTAAGAATATTTAACTCTTTCCCTAAATAAAGTCTACATATTTGCCAAATATTAGATATAAATACCGTACCATTATAATGTGATTATGTTAAGTCTTTAAGCATGTTTAAGAGCTGTTGGAACTGCTCCGGGCGCGTTAAGGAGAGAACTCTTGAGCGCCCGACTTCATGGATCATAATAAGTCCTGCCTTCGCGAGAACTTCGACATGACGATAAACTGCGGCGTAATCCATCTCCAAGTTCCGTGCGACGGCTTTAATGTGAAGAGGCTTTCTCGTATCTGTAAGCATTAAAAGGATTTGAAGCCTCACCCTATTCCCGAGGGCTGAGAAAACTACCGCCGCGGTTTCAAGCTGCTCCTCCATAAACAAAGCTGTACACCACGTTTGATTGTTACCAATATAATCATAATTTTATGACCTTTTATAAGACTTTCCCTCCAAATCGTCCACGTCGCCTCTGGTTACTTTACGACCCCTGAGCTACGGTATATTTCCAACAGATTCATGGAATAACTTCGTCAGGAAAAACTTAGGTTTGTTTAAACCTGATGGGGTTAAGCCAAGCCCGGTTACCATACTTATCCTCACACTCTACTCTCACGTATTTCTCCTTACCTTCAGGCTTGAACCAGCCTGAACTTATGGATGCCTTCCCCTCGATGTGCAACCTCTTACCCTTTTCCGGGTTACTTATGAAGGCGATCGTTTGAACCGGTGAACATGTTACTTCAATGGCACCTCCGTCTAGTCTAAGGTCTAAGAACCTCGGTCCACAGCTTGAGTAGAAACATCCACTCCTGAGGGCTTCCATGATATCCCTTTGAGTTAGGCTTGGGGCTTTCACCATTACCCAACCCCCTAGGTAATCTTCGATGTGGAAGTGGGAATCGTCTACAGCAAATCCTAGTGTATCGTGACCAAGCGTTAGGAGGTCGTCCCAGTGAACCATGGAAAAGCCTCTGCCTCTTTCCCTTAAACACCCCGTGTTGAAAACCTCGATTCCTAAATAACCTGATAAACCTAATAGATCATCGATGGTTAGTCCAGACCAGTAGGGGTGGGCTACCATGATTTCGCCTCCTTGCATACGCACATGGTCTATGGCTTCTTGAGGCGTGGCTTCATGTCTAGGCATCTTAAAGTCCTCGGGAATGTTCAAAGCCACTAGGTGGATGGTTGTGCCAGCCTGCACCTTTCCAAGATGGAACTCAACTCCCCGCATAACCAGGAAATCATCCCTAGACAGACGTATGGCATCGGTTATCACCCAATGGTCTGTGATAGCGATGAAGTCAAACCCATGACTTTTATAGAAGTTGACGAGGGCATCAGCAGGTAACTTCCCATCCGAGTTCTTGCTGTGAACGTGTATAGCTCCCCTAAACCAGCTTCCTTTGACCCCAAAGGGGTTTAACATTTAAACCACCTTTATCCAGGTGTGTCGCTAGGCTTTCATTAAAGACCCTTATAGCAGTTACTATAGGAGCTGTGTAGCCTCTGTGTAACAGGCTTTAAACAGTTTAACTAAGCTGTAACCACATAGATTTAACCCAGTTGCTGTATATGGGTAGGTTAGTGAAGTCTATGCAGGCGCGGGGTTTTACATGCCTATAAAAAGTGAAGATGCAGAGAGGGAAGCTGTCTTGGAAGCGGCTAGGGTAATGTTGGCCACGGCTAGGACAGCGCCTAAGGCAAGGGGCTTAGACCAAGTTGTAACAACCATTGTCGTCGAGGACGTGGAGAGGGACGCCTTAGCAGATGCAATGATCAGCCTTAAGGAAACATGGCCTATGTATGAGAGGGATGCGGATAACGTGAAAAAATCCTCCGCCATCATATTGATCGGAGTGAAGGGGTTAAAATCGAAGGGGTTGAACTGTGGCGCATGTGGTTTTCAGGACTGTGAAGACTACGATAAAGCTGAGAAGAGAATGGGTAAAGCTTATGCGGGACCAAATTGCATCTTCTACGCTGTTGACCTAGGCATCGCCATCGGCGCTGCTGTGAAGACGGCTGGTGTCCTCGGAGTCGACAATAGGATAATGTTCTCCATAGGCACAGCTGCTAAACGTGTAAAACTCATCGACGCGGACATCGCCTTCGGCATCCCTCTATCCTTGACTGGGAAGAGCCCCTACTTCGACAGGGTTTGGCCTAAGTGAAGCCTAGGGGTTAACTTGAAACCAGGGTTTTCCATGTTGAAAAACATGGATGCAGTTCTCCAGAGGCTTAGAGAAGCGGTGAAACGCTACGACTTTAAGGCGGTAGAGCAATTGGCTTTGATAGCCCTTGAACTCAACCTGGACCCTGCTATGATAATCGAGAAGGGTTTAGCTGAGCCTTTAAGGGAGTTGGGTGAAGCCTTCAGCCAAGGCGACCTTTTCCTCCCAGACCTCGTAGCCGGTGCTGAAGCCATGAAGAGAGGTGTAGAGGTTCTAAAAAAAGCCTTCACTATAGGAAGTGCTTCCTTCCAGTTTCTTGGAAGAATCGTGATTGGAACTGTAGCTGGAGACCTCCACGACCTAGGCAAAAATATTGTAGCCGCCATGTTAGCCGCCTCAGGCTTTGAAGTGATCGACCTGGGAAGGGATGTTTCAACGGAAGCCTTTGTAGATAGTGTTAAAAGGCTTAAACCTGACGCCTTGGGTTTAAGCGCCTTAATGACGACAACCATGCTCGAGCAGGGGAAGGTTATTCAAGCCTTAAAGAACGCTGGTTTGAGGGCTGGTATAAAGGTCGTTGTAGGCGGCGCCCCCGTAGACCATGAATGGGCTGAGAGAGTTGAGGCTGACGGCTACGCAGAGGATGCTGTGAAGGCTGTGGCAGTTTTCAGTAACCTTCTCCAACCCCGCTGTAACAGAGGTTGAACAGTAACGGTGTTATGGCTTTGACTAAGTATCAGTTCCCAAACCTATCTAAGGGTTTCCGTTTCTTAACCGATGAAACGGTTCAGGAAGTCTACAGTGGGGCTTTGGAAGCCCTTGGAAGGGCTGGAGTTATGTTCGATAACTTTAACGCGTTGAAGATTTTGGAAACTCATGGAGTTAACGTGGATTTCAGGAGGAAGATGGCCTGGTTCCCTGAAAGCCTTGTGAAGGAATCTGTTTTAAAGGTTCCTGAAGAAGTTATCCTATACGATACGATGGGTAGGGAAGCCTTAACTCTTTCCGATTATAACGTGTATTTCAACCCTGGTTCAACAGCGATCAACATTTTAGATTTTGAAACAGGGGTTGCGAGGAAGCCGACTACATGGGACCTAGCTAATTTCACCCGCCTCGTAGACGCGCTTGAAAACATCCATGCGCAGAGCACAGCCCTCGTGGTATCCGATGTTCCCAACGCCATAGTTGATAGGTATAGGTTGTACGTGGTTCTGAAGAATTCAAGGAAGCCGGTGGTTACAGGGGCTTTCACCACAGACGGTGTGAAGGATATGAAGACGATGATAGAAGCCGTTGTGGGTGAAGACTATGCACGGAAGCCACCAGCCATCTTCGACATTTGCCCTTCCCCTCCTCTCATGTGGAGTCAAATCACTGCGCAGAACCTCATAGACTGCGTTGAGGAAGGGTTGCCGATTGAACTCGTGTCTATGCCAGTGGCTGGGGGAAGCGCCCCGGTCACATTAGCGGGTTCCCTGGTTCAACATACAGCTGAGAACCTAAGCGGCCTAGTTCTGGCCCAATTGATTAAACCTGGAGCGCCTATCATCTACGGAGGTTCCCCATCTATTTTGGACATGAGGTATGGGTCAGCGGTTATGGGCGCCGTAGAGACGGTTATGATGTGCTGTGCCTACGTGGAGATCGGGAAGTACCTCGGGCTTCCAACCCATGCCTACCTCGGGCTCAGCGATTCTAAGCTCTTAGATGCACAAGCAGGGCTTGAATCTGGTCTAGGCCTAGCTCTAGGCGCCCTAGCCGGGGTTAACGTGATCTCGGGACCTGGGATGCTTGAGTTCGAGAGCTGTCAAAGCTTTGAGAAGCTGGTTGTGGACAATGAGATTTGCGGTATGGCTTTAAGGCTTAAGCAGGGTATCGAGGCTTCATCGGAAACAATCGCCACAGACCTTATAGTTAAGCTGGGGGCTGGAGGCCAGTTTCTCCAGGCAGAGCATACCCGTGAATGGTTTAGGAAGGAGCATTACATGCCATCAATGGTCATCAACAGGATGGGGAGAGCAAAGTGGGTTGCAGAAGGTGCAAAGGACGCAGGTAGCACTGCTAAAGAGGTTGTTCAAAGACTCCTTGCTGAACATAAGCCTAACCCCCTCCCCTCTGAAGCTGATAAACGCCTAGACCGTGTTGTCAAGAGGATCTTGAAAACCCATGGTGTAGTAAAGAAACCTCACTCCGCTCCTCAATAAGTAACATTTCACTCATTTCCCCGTATAACCCTCGCGTTTAGACGAGAAAAGCCCTCTCACATACATCGGGAATTTTCCAACACCATCAAATAATATCGGGATGTTGACATAATTACTCTTTAATGTTCGACTTCTTACCTTAAAAATTTGATAAAAATGTAAATATAATTGAGCAAAAAAGCCAATAATATTTGACTTGATTATATTTATCTGAATAAGGGTATTAGAAGAAGGCTTAAGAAGAGGGAAAACCCTATACGCGAGGCTTCAAAGATGGTTATTTAAAAAGCCTTACCACGCTGGCATATGTATGGTTGAAAAAAGTGTTAACAGACACATCATCGAGGTTGCTAAGGCAAGGGTCCTAATAGAGAACGGAGTTATCCATGTTCTATCTCAACCTAGGGTTAGTGAATGTCCAGTTCATAGAGTGCTCTCGGGGAGAACCGATGTGACTGTTGAACAGGTTAGACATGCAGTTGAGCGTATGATAAATGAACATGGTATGTTTACAAAGGATAGGGTGGTTGAAACATTTGAGGAGCTTGTACCTTTCGGAGCCTCTGAGATGCTGATGAGTGGGCTTAGACACGGCCTAATCGATTGTGTAGTTACAGCTTGTGACTGTGCGGGAACCATTGTAACAACGAAGCCCGAGGTTGTTCAAGGCATTGGAAAAAAGATGACCGGGCTCATAGAGACCTCGCCTGTTGAAGAGGTGATTGAAAAGCTGGAGAGGAAGGGAACTGTTGTCATAGATACAGAAAACGCCGTGATAGACCAGGTTGAGGGGGTTAAACAGGCTTCAGAGCTTGGCTATAAGCGAATTGCTGTTACAGTAACTGGAATGGAAGCTGGCAGCTTCAAGGCTTTAAGAAACATCGAGGTTGAACACAAAATTAAGCTTTGGGTTCTTGCCGTACATAACTCTGGCATCGACGCAGTGAAGGCAAAACTCCTCGCAGAAGGCGCTGACCTCGTCTGGGCATGCGCCTCAAAGGCTGTAAGAGTGATTGTAGGTCCAAAGGCTCTTCTCCAAATTGGGATCCAGATCCCTGTCTTCGCTCTTACGGAACAGGGTAAAGAACTCATACTTACGCGCATGAAAGACCTGAAGCAACAGCTGCTCGTAACTCATGAACGGCTACCGAAGATCATTAAGGGGAAACATCCAAACCCCTTAACATAAGAGGGATTACAATGAACAGAACGGATTTCATCGAGCGGCATCCATGCCTCGACCACGAGGCCCATTTCAGGGATGCAAGGCTTCACCTCCCTGTGGCGCCTAAGTGTAACATACGCTGTAACTACTGCGATAGGAAGATTGGGGGTTACGAGTGCCGCCCAGGTGTAACTTCCCGGATTATATCTCCTAAGAGGGCCATACAAAGCGTGGAAGAAGGGTTACGGCGGTGTGAAAACCTCACAGTAGTGGGTATCGCTGGACCTGGAGAACCCTTAGCGAACCCAGAAACTTTCGAAGTCCTCAAGCATATCCATAATAGCTTTCCAAGCCTTATCAAATGCATTGCCACTAACGGGCTTCTCCTCCCAATGCATGTTAAACGCCTTATAACCCTCGGTGTTCACGCGGTCTCCGTTACAATCAATACAGTTAATCCTGTTGTAGGAACTCGCATCTACTCTTATATTGCATATAAGGGTCGAGTATTGGAGGGACTCCAAGCCGCATCTCAGCTCATCGATAACCAGTTGAGGGGCGTTGAAATGGCTGCTTCCCATAATCTCATCGTTAAAGTCAATACTGTTCTGATCCCTGAAGTGAATACATCCTGCATAGAGGAGTTGGCATCGGAGATAGCGCGAAGAGGAGCCTACATACAGAACATCATCCCCCTCATACCACAATATAAATTCAGTTCTTTAAACGCGCCCTCGCCTTCAATGCTTAAGGAAGCGAGGGATATAGGAGCCGCGTATATTCGCCAGTTTGACCTATGTAAGCTCTGTCGAGCAGATGCTCTCGGAGTTCCAGGAAAGTGCTCCATGCATATAGGAGACTAGAGATAAACTGCCTAAGAGTTATATTATTCACTACGCTGGACAATTTTCATGAACTCCGATTAGTGCAAATGATCTAATGTATAAATGAATCCCAGCTGTCTATGTAATTTTTCGTGGTGCTTGGGTTCTTTAGGACACTTGAAGACACCGTTGAAGTTAATTGTTGGCAGAGATAGGAATAATATATGATAATAAAACAAAAATAAAGATGCATTCCTGTAAATATGAGATATTATTTATGTATTATAAATATGATCATTGTTTAAATTAATGTTTTTTAAGGGGAGGTTAAACTCTCTCTTTCTTCAAGATGTCTCTGGCTACTATAACCCCTGACATCGATGCTTGGGCTAGACTCCGAGTAACTCCAGCTCCATCTCCGGCGGCGTAAAGGTTCCTAACCTTTGTTTCAAGGTTCTCATTCAACTCGGGTCTCGATGAGTAGAACTTGACCTCTACTCCGTAGAGGAGTGTGTGGTTTGAGTATATACCTGGAGATACGTTATCTAGGGCCTCGAGCATCTCTAGGATGTCCTGTAGGTATCTGTATGGGAGGACATAGCTTAAGTCTCCTGGTGTAGCTGTTATTAGGGTGGGTGTAACGATGCTTCGGTCTATGCGTTCCTGTGTTGAACGCCTACCCCTCTTGAGGTCGCCGAGCCTTTGAAGGATAACTCCGCCTCCAATTATATTTGCTAGACGCGCGATGTACTTTGCGTAGGCTATAGGCTCTTTAAAGGGTTCTGTGAAAGATGTACTCACTAAAAGCGCGAAGTTCGTGTTCCCCGTCTTCTTCTCCGCATAGCTTTGTCCGTTCACTGTGAGGACGTCGTCGTAGAGCTCCGTTATGACTTCGCCGTTTGGACAGTTGCAGAATAGGCGGACCTTGTCGTCGAAATGCTTTGAGTAGAAGACGAATTTAGGCTCGTATAGAACCCTTGTGATGTCGTCCATAACTGGGGCGGGAACCTCCACTCTAACACCTAGGTCCACAGGGTTATTAGCAGTTTTTAAGCCAAGTCTTTGGGCTTCATCTATAAGCCATTCAGACCCGCTTCGCCCAGGTGCCAGAACCACATATCTACCATGAATCTTATCCCCGTTTACCGTTTCAACACCGGAAACCTCGTCGCCATCAACGAGCAGTCTCTTAATGTCCGTCCTCGTCCCAATCTCAACCCTGGGTTTAAGGTAATCCCTCATATCCCTAAGGACTTGGAGGCACTTATCCGTGCCTAGATGCCTAAGCCTCACAGGGATAAGGTCTAGACCGGCTAGGGAAGCTTTCCTCCGAATCTCGTCTACGGCATCCATATCAGTTCCGTAGAGATGCTCAGGAGCTCCAAACCTTAAGTAGATCGAGTCAACGTGCTCCACGAGCTTACTTAATTCATTCTCAGACCTGTATTCAGAAAGCCATCCGCCAACATCTGTGGACATGTGAAGCTTACCATCGCTGAAAGTCCCAGCTCCACCCCACCCACAGAGGAGAAAACAGGGATTGCAGCTTTTGATACATCCAAAACCTCGGCTGGCTGGGCACACCCTCTTATCGATGTCCGGTCCCTTGTCTAACATAAGGATTTTCAATGCGCTTTTGTTTGATAGCTCTAGGGCGGTGAAGATACCAGCCGGCCCACAACCGACGATTATTACATCGTAGCGCAAAAACTTCCCAGCCATGAACGGCTACACCTTACGAATATAAAGGTTTCGCGTTGTTTAGCTCGCCACAAGACCTTAAGTTGACAACTTTATCCTACATTAAGAAACCTTTATGTATCCAGCCTCAGGAGTTCCTTCTAGGGGCCGTCTGCTAGCTAGGTCTAGACTGCTTGGGATAGGCTACGTGGCTCGGGATTTTCAACGGGAACCCACGTGATCGCCGGTTCAAATCCGGTCGGCCCCACTTATTTTACAACTCACACATTAGTTGACAATATTT
>CAYNFI010000002.1:11801-16142 GCA_964396445.1 uncultured Candidatus Bathyarchaeia archaeon | reverse complement strand
TCAAATCCGGTCGGCCCCACTTATTTTACAACTCACACATTAGTTGACAATATTTGTTTTTATATTTCAACTCTACTGCTCAAAGAATAAGTTTTCTAAACAGAAAAAAGCCACTCTAATAAACAGAAAAAAGCCACTCTAATAAAGCTCAACATCTTATGAAAGATCTTATAGAAGATGGAGTTCGCGTAGGGATTGACCGATCTTGCGTAGCGTTGACTGTTCATCAGGATGAACATCACCCCATGGGCGTGGTCCGATGTTCAGGATGAACGTTGATTTACCAGCGTGGCACCGTCGTAATGTCCGCACAATTTCCCCCGGCGGCTTTAAACGGTGATTTTCAGGCTGGTAGCTCCAACCACTGTTAAGATTCCACCAGACAGCGGTTGGCTTTTCTCCGATCTGAGTCGTATTGAATCCAGTTGTGTTGCAGCCTGGGAAATCCAGTTCCCAGATCTGGTAGTCCTCTCCATGGAGGGGTTTGATGTGGTGGTTGTTGACAACTACGGCGTCTGGCTGAAGTTCATGAATCAGGTTATAAGTGCCAGCTAAATCAAATGGTCCGCGTGGCGGGAAATATTCGAGTTCAACATCGCCTTCAAACAGTGTTCGAGGCCAGTAACCGTCGAAGAGTACACCGTCTACAGGACTATAGCGGGTTAGGAGTTCATGAAGCTGCCTCTGGTAATAGGTGACATAAGTTGGCCAGTCTCGTCGATAAGCTGGGTGTGTCCAGTCGAGTAGTGAATAGTAGAAGTGGAGCTTCAAGCCGTGGTTATGTAACGCCTCCGCGAGCTCCCCGATTACATCGCGTTTAAACGGTGTACGAGTAACCTTGAAGTCAGTCAGATTCGTGTCCCACAGACAGAACCCATCATGGTGTTTGGTTGTAATCAACAGGAAGCGGGCGCCAGCTTCAAGTATTAGGTCAGCCCATTCGTCTGCGTTGAAACGCGTAGGATTAAAACGATCCATAAGTTGTCTGTAGGAATCGAGTGTGAAACGATCTAGGTAGTAGGACCATTCGCTACGGCCTAGAATCGAGCAGAGGCCCCAGTGAACAGAGAGCCCGAAGCCCGCCTCAACGAATGCCTTAACCCCTCCTGCGCTGGCTTGAAGAGTTCTTATGGGCGTAACTTCAACGCTGTAACCAGATTCAACGGTTCTCAGGGTGATACCTCATGGAGCTACGAATGGCGTAGTGTGCTTTTAAAGGTTACTTGACTTAGCAAAACACGATCTACTGGTTCTGGAGGGTGGACTTTTAAAGAGATGTTTAATATGTAGAATGGCTTTAACCCTTTTCAGCATGTGTGAGTTCTATGCGTCTTACTTAGTTAGGGAATAGTTACCTTACTCCTCGATTTATACATGTGTTTGCGTCCTTATTTGTCAAGGCTAGTTTTTCCATTTTGCGTCTTGATATCGTCTTACGCAATGTCAGCCTTTTTCACTAAACTCAAGCATGGGAATCGTAGAAACGGGAGCATGTTAGCTTCTAAACCCGTCAAAAGTTCTTAAGAGCCTTTAATTATGTTCCTTTGTGGACTGTGGGCTATCTCTATGAAGTCTGCTTTACTGTGCATGTTGAAGAGGAATCCCCATGATCATGTATTGTATAGGATGAGGTTAGGGGAGCTTGAGAGTCTCGCTGAAACGGCGGGTTACACGGTTTTGGAAAGGGTTATTCAGGTGAGGAGGAAGGAGGCTGTTGATTATGTTTTTGGAAAAGGAAAGGTTGATGAACTTAAGGAGTTGGTCGACGCTAAGGGTGTTGAAACAACCATATTCTACAACATTCTCTCCAGTAAGCAACAGTATAACCTTGAGAAATACCTCAGAGTCAGGGTTATCGACCGCTATGATTTAACGTTGGAGATCTTTGACTTAGCTAGTGTAGATGAGCTTTCAAAGCTCCAGATCCTATGGGCTAGACTTGTGAAGGCTTTCCCATATAGGCGGCTTGGGGCTTCCATTAAGTATAAAATCGGTAGGGAACATCCGAGCTTCATGAGCCTAGGCGAGTACCCGTATCACAGCTCGTTAAAAGCTTTGACGGGGGAGATTAAGAAGGTTGAGGAGCGGATTGAGAAACAACGTGTGTTGAGGATGGAGCAGCTTGAGAATCGGAAACGGCTTGGCGTCCCCATAATCTGCATAACCGGTTACTACAGCGCCGGGAAAACTAGTCTCTTCAACGCCTTAACAGGACTCAACAAACCAATAGGCTCAAAACCCTTCACGACTCTTTCAAGTAAATACCACCTTTCATCCCATTCACGGCAAGACATCTTCTATGTAGATACTATAGGCTTTGTAAACGACCTCGACCCTAGATTAATACAAGCCTTTCAGCTGACGTTGAACGATGTAACCGCATCAGACCTCGTACTCCTAGTCTTAGATATATCCGATCCAACGCCCATCATGAAGCTAAGGCTTGAAACCTGCCAAGAGATCCTCGAATTTCTTGGAATTAGAATAGACCGAGTTATCCTCGTCCTAAACAAGGTTGACCGCTTACTTGAAAGTGATGTGGTGGAGAGGTTTCACGCTCTCGAAGATAATGTTAGAGTTTACCCCTGGGTCCTCATATCTGCAAGGGAGAGAATTAAGCTCGAAGACTTAACAAACATGATCTATGAAAAACTACGATTAACTTGTACTTCCTAGGTTTCTAACATTCGTTTCTTGCACTCCGTCATCTATATAGTAATTTTAACTCTATACCATCGTACATTATTCACATGGTGTAGGTATTTTTCTCCAACACAAACGGTTAACCTTAGGCGAACCCATTTTTTCTCCCGGTTACAATGATATTCGTTGTCATATGTCCATGCATGCGATGGGTCTTGAAACAACCTGTTTTAAAAAGGAAATTGACGCTGATGGTTATAGAATGGGTTCAGCATTGAAAGCGTGTAAACCCTTATATTGTTTATATATGATGGCAGCTGGGGATGGTTAATATGCCTTTTGGGTCAAGAGTCAGCTTAGCCAACGCACGGAGCATCTGCGATTGGTTTATTCGGTGGCAGGGAGATGATGGTGGAATCGACCCTGCCAAGTGTGTGTACCATCGCTGGCCCCGCAGTGGCACAAACTGGCCCCCTGGGCCTTGGGCGCAAGACCTTCCCGCGGTCAGTCATGCCCTCTACCGTATCTACGACGTCACGGATGAGGGAAAATATAAGAGAGCCGCGGACCGCTATGCCGCCTACTTTATAAAGCAAACGCATACCATAACTAAACCTAAAGAACAAGGAAATACTTCTCCCTACGCAGACAACACTTGGCCCCATGGATTCGTTATAGAACCATGTTACCGGCTTTATAAGAGCTATAACCCACAAGACAGCTCCCTAGACGACCTCGCAGAGGCAAGTTACAGAATCATATGCAGTAAACGGGTTAAAGCTGGGCAATACTTCAGCCTTGGCTATAAAACAGTTTGCAGAGATCCTGCATTCACGGATGATTTAAGCCTCATAGGTGGGGGATTAATGACCTATTATGAGCTCTTCCGCGACAACGAGGCTCTAAAGCACGCCACTGGGCTAAGCCGGTACTTTATCACAGATTATAAGCCTGGAACCTCCGATGGTGTGTGGTCGCCAAGCCTCGGAACCTGGTTGATCGGCACTGCTCATATTAACGTCTTCGAGCACAATGTACCTGGGGTTTACACTGATGAGGCGGGATGGATGTTCGCCGCTTACGATGGTACCGTGTTCCTCAGCAAGCTCTACAAAACAACAAGGAACATCTTAATCGCTGAGAAATGCATCGATGTGATGAAGTGGATCTTTGACCGATGCCAGTTCGACTGTGGAGCGATTGGATTGCATGGACGTGACGACAAGTGGCTCGGTCTCACCGGTGCGGCTATCATGGACTATGCGCTCCTCAAGGAGGCTCACATCATGACGACTTCGATCCAAGAAAAATACTTTCCTAATGTTACGCAGGCTTGGTGGTGGCTACTGAAAACTTCACGACCGGAAAGGTTTCCTGGAGATGGAGTTATCTATATGACACATAAGACGATGGCGGAACCAGGCTGTAACGTGGTTTGGCTTCTAGCATGGACTGCACTGGGGCTTATAGAGGGGGAAAAGCTGGTTGGAAATAAAGTTAACGCGGCTTAGGAGAAAGGAATCAAGTAGATGAAACCATAGCCTTAAGGCGATAGTGGTAGAAACCTATGTTTCTAAATAGTCTTGACAATGGCTAATGTCATTCAGGATTTTTCTATGTCCTTTATCTCGTGAAACTCCTTTAATCCCCGGAGTTTATGACGGATCATACTCGTCTCTAACTCCTCTCTTAAAAGCT
>CAYNFI010000002.1:0-11701 GCA_964396445.1 uncultured Candidatus Bathyarchaeia archaeon | reverse complement strand
AATCCCCGGAGTTTATGACGGATCATACTCGTCTCTAACTCCTCTCTTAAAAGCTTGAAGAGTTCCCTATGGACCTTTACGAAGTCCGGGTCTTCCCGCGACCTTGGGCGTTTCAGGTTTATGTCAACGAGGCTTTTCACATGCCCAGGTCTCGCAGATAATACGACTACGCTGTCGGCGAGTTGTACAGCTTCCTCTAGGCTGTTAGTGACGAGTATGAAGGTTTTACCCGTTTCCTCCCAGACCTCTGTCACCTCATCTCTTAAAGCCGCAGCTGTGTAGTCGTCGAGGGCGCTGAAGGCTTCATCCATTAAGACCACGTTTGGGTCGATGGCTAATGCTCGGGCTATACCAACCCTCTGCCGCATACCCCCTGAAAGCTGTTTGGGGTAAGTGTTTTCAAAACCTTTTAAGCCGACGAGGTCGATAAGCTCAGAGGCTATCCTATTCATCTCGGCTTTCGGTACCTTTCTCAGTTCAAGTCCATATTCGATATTTTGAAGCACGGTTCGCCAGGGGAAGAGGGCGAAGGACTGGAAGATCATGCTGACCCTTGGGTTTGGGCCTTCCAAGGTTTTTCCAAAGAACCTTACGTTGCCCGATGTCGGTTTATCCAAGCCGGCGATGATCCGTAAAAGCGTTGACTTACCACAGCCGCTTGGACCTACTATGCACATGAAGTCCCCTTCATCCACGTTGAAGCTTACATCTTTCAGAATCGGAAGGGCTTGGGCATTGTGGCTTTCATAAACCTTCGTGACATGGTCGACTTCGACATGTTCACCCATTACGCCCACTTCCTCAACCGTTTTTCAAGCATACCGAAGAAACATCGGTCTGCTGTTATGCAGAGTAGACCGACGGTTAGGATCCCTGCAAACGCGTTTTCCATTGAGCCTTCTTCAACAGCGAGGTTGATGAAAGAACCGACTCCAGCCACTCTGGCGATGATCTCTATGGCTAGGATTACTTCCCAAACGAAGTCGAATGAAAGCCTAAGCCCTGTGAGCATCTGCGGGGAAACCGCTGGGAAGACAAGTTTCTTGAGTAAGTCAAATTTACTAGAGTGGAAGACCGTTGAAACTTGGAAGAGCTCAGGCGGGATCTCTTTCACACCTTCCCTAACCGTGAAGTAGATTGGGAAGAAAGCGCATATTGTCGCCATGAAAACCGCGGAAACTTCACCCGGTCCAAACCACAGGACCAGGATTGGTAGAAGCGCTAGGTCTGGGAAACCTCCCGCCAGGATCACCATGGGTGTAAGAGATGAATCAAACCTTTTCCTCAACCCCGCGCCTATGGCTAAAGGTGTTGCCGCTACAAGGGCTAGAAGGATGCCTGTGACGAGGTTTATGAAACTTTTTACAACCATTGATAGGAAACTAGGGTTTCCAAGATGGTTTATGAGTGATAGAAGAACACTTGAAGGGGGTGGTGCTATCGTTGCCGGTAATACCCCGGTTTGACAGAGAATTTCCCAGGCGGTGAAGAGGAGGACTAGGGGGATGAGACATAGGAACTCATCCTCCTGCCGCGTTATGCGGTGCAGCATCCGGAGGTGTTCCTTGCCTCTCAACCTTTCCCACCTCCTCTGAAACACATTGCCTAACCTCCCCTACCAAGGGGATATCATCGCTTTGATTGTTGAAGCCCAGAATAATCGATAAAGATGAATGCGACCTAAGTATTCCTTAGGGTAATACTAAAAGCTGAAGGTGGTACCATTCGAAAAAGCCGAAGTATAGAAACGTGAGATTCTCAGATGAGATCACGCCCCGATTTAACACTTTCTAGTATTAAATAAACTCCACTCTCAACGAGAGAATACCCATAGTGAAAAGAAACCTTATCCGTGATACATACAACGGATGTTCCTTGATAGGATATGTAAGTGAAGGGAGAAGATGTTGTTCCTAGTAAAAAAGGTTTGTGTTAGGTTTTCAACTATATCTGTAAGTTTATTTTGGAGGTGGTCCGAGTTTTAGTAATTCTTCAAGGCTTATCGAAGGTAGGATCTGAGCGGTAGCCAGACTTCCGAAGTAACGTCCAATAGTGGCGATGGAGACTTCATCCCCTTCGCATACAGTTACTAAACAGTTCTGACCATAAGCGATCTCAAATGATATAAACTTGACACGCTTCAAAGCATCAACCACGGCTTTCGGTGCTTCTCCCTTCTTCATCCCAGATACCGCTTTAAACATATCAAAAAGTCTCTCAGGAGCCCATCTCCAGATTATGACACATCTCACCGTCGATCACCTCCTGTAAACTATATTACATAGATAGAGAAAATAAAAGCTCTTAAAATGAAACTGGGGAATGTAAGGTATAGATCCCTTCATTTGATTTTAAAGGATATGGTGAGTAAGAGATACCCACTGGGTTATGCATGTTGAATTAGTTTCTATCCGGTATTTTGTGTAGGGAAGTCTATGTATATCCTTGTTCCTCAAGGAACTTCGGTATGCCCGATGAGTCCTTTGGTCCCACTAGGACCTCCCAACCAGTAAGCTCCTCAAGCTCACCTCTAAGCCTTGCGGCTAAACCCGGTATGATCAGCTTCCTATGCCTTACCTTATCCTTGATACCCGTTTCCTTGATGGTATCAGCTATCTTCTCAGCTGTGAGCTTTCTCCCAGCCACCGAGGACTCTACGCTTAAGCCCTCTGTGTCCACGACGATAAGGTAGCAGTCTTTTTTCGCGGATTCGATGTCTGAGGTGACCGTGAAGTAGGTGAGAGCGAAGTTCGTTGTGAACATGACTGGGGAGTTCTCCGTAGGGTTGCCTAAGGTCTTCAACCCGGCTTCAACGCTCGTAGGCTTCACCGGGTCTGTGTAGATGTTCTCCCTCAGTATGGTTAAGGGTAGGAGAACCCAGGCGTCGAGGCTGTGCATGATGAGGATGTCAGCGTACCTTATCAGCAGCATTGAAGCGAGAATTGCTTCCTTCCACTTCGTAACCTCAGGCACTTCATCCCCTTTAGTCCATACAGCTAAAGGTGCGCCCATGAGGGGGAAGCCTAGTAGAAGGTCGTCTTCCCTGCACGCTGACCACCGGAGCTGAGTGAGGTTGTTGATAGTATCGTTAAGTCCCTCCATGAAGGATGTGCCAGGGTCGAGGACGAGGTCTTCAACACCTAATCTGAGCAATGTGTTTGTAAGGGACTTCAGGAGCTTAAGGTCGCCTTTTGTTGTAACTGCTAAGGGTGACTTATACATGAGGGCGAGTTCCCCAACATCCTTCCAGTTCTCCTTTGTAGCGGCGTAGATGAGGGGATGTTTCTCTTGTGCGGCGAGTAAACCGTTCTCCAGAACCTCAGGGTTTAGGGCGCAGAGGATTAAAGGCAGCCCAGTAGCTTTAGCCACAACCTCAACCGCTTTCCCGAACCTCGATGGGTCCTGAGACGTAGACCTTACGGCTACGGCGTCAAGCTTCAGGAGTTTACCTATGTACCGGTACTCGAATCCCTCGATCTGCTTAACTCGGCTGACTAAGTCGGCTTCAGGCATCTCATCGTTGACATCGACGGCGATCAAGGTGGGGTTGGTGTAACGTAGTTCATGTCTGAACATCACGAGTTTCCCACCGACCTTGGCAACGTGGTCACCTGAGCCTAATAAAACCTCCTTAACAGGTGGTCTAAGCATAGCACGTAGCTTTTCAAGGCTTTCCCTGTACTTCTCTTGGAGAAGCGGCGAGCATTTCTCAACGGTCAATATACGCTCTACAACCTTAGCGGCGAATGCCATGCAGTTAGCTTCCCCACATTCCTTACAGTTCGTTTTCGGCAGCATATTGTAAACGTCGAGTGGCCCAATCTTCTTAGGCATATACCCCCCCACCTTAAACCTTCAAGGCTGTCCAATCGATTTCCGTGGACTGCGAAGCTCCAAACCCGCGGGTTAACCATCGGATAATGTCCTTGGTAGTCTTGATGCTTGCAGGGTGGAGCATGAAGAAGAGGTCGCATCCGGCTAGGAGGAAGGTTAGGGCTGAAACGGTTTCCCAAAGTGGTCCTCTAAACTCCCTCGGTCCCAGTTCAGGGTTTTTCAACCAGGCTTCTCTGGCGCCCCACGCGTTAGAGGTTCCAGACCCTATGGGCATCTGAAGCTCCACATCGCCGAGTAACCCTGCCAACCGCATCCGCTCCATGATGGTGAAGGCGTACTCAATCCCGTAACCCAGCGCTGCCGAGGTGGGGTCGATGACGATCTGCTCCTTCGGTAGAATCTCTAGGAGCTTCCTGTTCAACTCCTTCTGAAGTAGAAGGTCCAGGGATGTCCACGCTAAGACCACGTGTCCATGTTTCTCCGCAGCCTCAGCGATTGGCTTATAGATGTCTATGGTGGCTGAGCTTAAAAGAACCCTCTCGCCTTCAGCAACCTCAGCGACTTTTGGGAGAACCTTCACGTCTTTCTCAGGTGCACCGCATCCCCCGATTACAAGGGGTACATCGACGGCTTGGAGAACGTTTTCCACCACCCGTAAGGCTTCGCTGACCGGTGTATCCTTAATCAAAGGGTCGATGCTCGTCAGCTCAAGTGTAACCATGTCTACACCGAACTTCTCAACGTAGAGCTTAGCCCAAGCCGCGGGGTCTCCTATAACCTCCTCAAGATGCATTCTAACGGCTTTAGGCAACGGCACAGCCCAGTCGAAGACATCGCCTGATATGATGGGTGGATGCGGGGTAGGTTCAGCGAACTGGTAGAGCGCAGGGGTCTTCTCGCCACCGATGGTTACAACCTTTGCGCGGCTTCCCCCTTCAGCCTTGACTGCTCCAAGCCTCACCTCAGCGATCTGTCCGGGGTAATCGATGACAGGTGGTGTAAACTCAGCTTCCATGATCTCCGTGGGCTTCGCCTTTCCTGCAACGCCTGGAGCTGGAGGTATAGCTTGGAGAATGGGTTGAATCCATATCTCAAGCTCCTCAGCGTCGATCTCGACGTCTTCGAGTTCAACCTCTGAAAATTTTTTTAAGAGTTCCGTAAGACTAGCAGGCAGTTTTTCACGCGGCTTCTTTTCACCCATCACTTTATCCCTTTCCCTCAACCCTTCGAATAATCACCTTCTTAGCCCTGATCTTCGCGTTCTTAAGCACGATCTTGAACCCCGCCGATGGGGGTAAGGCGGTTGGTATAGTGACCTCGCCAATCGGTGTGGGCGTTGTGATAAGTGCTTCCACAGTGGCTTCCGGCGCTGCCGCAGCTGGGGCTTCCCTCCAGCGTTGGACAACGGGGTGGTCATGCTCCTTAAGAAACTGCTTTAACTCCTCAACGTTCCGCACGTCGGTTTCGGTTGCGACCTTCTCAGTTAAATCTTTGGGTATGAAGTCTTTAACCCTCTCCTTAACACTGGCTGGAACCCATACCACGCGACTCCAGCCTCCATCGGCTTGGAGGAACTTGGGAGACCGCATGTATTCGATGCTGATTCCGTGGAAGCCATCGACTTGACGTCCGCCAGCCGTTGAGTCCGCCATCGCTGAGAAGGGTAAGCCGTTCACGGTTAATCCTTTGAAGTCTCTGTGAACCAAGCCTAAGCCGTCGGTTTCAGGGATGTAGAAGGCGATGCCCTCGAAGCATCCGCAGCTTGTATGGGGTGAACCGAAGGCGCTGTAAAGCCACACCCGGGTGATCTCTCCCAGGGATTTCTCCTTAGCGGCTTCGTTGCATCCCGTGTACTCGCCTTTTACAGGGTCGAGAGTCTCACCCTTTTTAATGGCGTAAACAGGTCCTTTAGGGTCGATCCTCGCCGACGCTCTTCCATCAAACCAGCTGATGGCGCCGCAGTTTGAGTATCTTTGAGGTGTTATGAGGCAGACATGGGTTGGAGCAAAGGATTGGCAGAGGAGGCAGCCGTAGAACTCCTCCACATCCTCATCCTTTAAGCCCCTAGCCTTTTCGTCACGTGTTTCATAGATCCGTAATGCTTCCTGCCACTTTTCACGTACTTTATCGGGGTTGGTTATGAAAACAACATGTATTTTCTCGATAATCGGAAGCTCGCTTTTATAAAGCCGTATTAGAACCTTTCCTATGAGTTCGAAGGTGTTCAACCCCTTCTTGAAGGAAGCCTTACCCAACCTGAGATGGATATCGTAGCGCTGGTTTAGATGCATGAAGCCCTCGATGTAGTTGCAGTACTCGTGGATACGTCTCTCGATGACGCCTTCCAACTCCTCCCCAACCTGTTGCCCAGCGACCTCGACGAGGATTCCGAAAGGTACGTTTGTCTGCTCCTTTAAATCCTTGATGTCCGGTCCCACTACAGCGACTTTTCCATCCTCAACTTCATCGAAGCTCCTAACCCTAGCCAGCTCAAATTTATAAAGGCTTTTAGGGCCTCCAAGCTCCACGTAGGTGTCCGCCCACCTAATCCTTTCACCTTCGTAGACGACACCTACGCCTACTGGAATGTCCTGGAACATCGACGTACTCATCAACCTCCTAAACTTTTCAGGATGTCTATTAGATAACTGTGCCACTCATCGACTGGAAGGTTTGGGAAGGACCATGATGCATGGGGTTGGTAGAACCTGTCCAAGGATATGGTTTTAACCTTATCTGCGAAGTGTTTTAGCCCTGAGAGCATAACCCATGCCAGATAGTAGCGAAGCCCTGTAACCAAGACGAGGTCATATTGACCGAGGCCGTCTAAACCTTTCCAGTCAGGGTCTCTCAGTCTATTCGCGATGTCTACGGCTGGCATGAAAGCCGCGTGTTGGAAACCGCGTTTCGTCAATTCACTCACTGTATGCCCCGTTGCCACCATAGGAATATTTACAGATTCAGCCAACTTGATGGCATAGTCTATGAGTTTCTCTTCTCCCAAGTCAAGCTTGGCAGATTCATATCCGAGGATGAGGAGTGGTCTTTTCGCCCTTTTGATCATAGCCGTTACAACCTCTGGTCTCGTGATCACAAGGGCCTTCTCAGGTCCTGGTATCTCAGCTTTCTGCCATGGTTCAGCCCGTCTCATGGCTTTTCCCTCTTTCGGATAAGCCTCGGCAGTAAGGTTGGGTCTGGAATCACATTCTCCTTCCAGCCTTTCTCCTTTAAAGCTGCGAGGATCTCATCCTTCATCGTGATCGGTATATCAGTTGCTCTACGAATGTAGAGGTGGACATCGTCGGGCATGACGCCGTAGAAGCGTTTGTGCAGGTCGATGTAGTGTGTAAGCTTTATCGCCCTACCCTTCGAGGTGTCGTTAGGCCTCATGCAGAGCTTAGCGATCATCACCATAGCCTCTTCCTTGGTTTCAGCGGTGCTGAAGAGGTGTTCTGGGACTGGTCCAACGTAGACGCTGTCACCTGTGCGGGCGTCGTGCACATACCATTCCTTTTCGCGGTCCTTCCTTCCAAGGAGCATGCGGCGGTACTTGGCGCCTTGGGGTCCAACGATGACGGGTATACCGAGGCGCCAGCAGCCGCTGGCTATGGAAGCCGCCTTCTGGGACATGGCTCCCCAAGCAACGCCGACGGCGCCGACCCGGTTGAGGACGTAGTCCGCGATCTCCTCGTAGTTTCCTCTGAGGTTACGCTTAGCGAAGATGTTGGCGATCTTTATAGCGGCTCCTGCGATGTGGGCGTTGGCCACGCATGAGCCTACGTTGACTATGCCTCCGGCTTTAAAGGCTCCAGGGTAGGCTTCGTAAAGCGTCTTCCCCTCACCGTTCTTGTACATGCCCATCGCCATGGCTGAGCACCCTGAAGTGGTGACGATGTAGCGGCGTTTAGCAAACTCCTCAGCCATCTCCGCGACTTCTCTACCGCCGGCTGGAAAGTTTGAACATCCGACGAAGGCTACGACACCTGGGATCTCACCGAGCACGATTGGGCTGCCCACGTCTCGGATTTCAACATCCTGTATAGCCCCTCTCCCTACACGGATCTTATACTTCTCCTCCCTAAGCTTCTTCTCAGCGGCTTTCACTATGAAGCTGTGAAGAGGCAGGTTCACAGGGCAGGCGTTGTCGCAGCGTCCACACCCAATACAACTTTCGTAGAGGTCTGCGAGCCTCTCAAGGTTTCCCCTCTCAGCCTCAGCTAAGGCTTCCATAACCGGTAACCCGTTGGGGCAGGCCCTTAGGCACTCATAGCATTTCGTACATTTCGCAGCTCCAGCCTTAACCTCCTCGACGCTTGGGATAACCTTAAGCTTCGCTCTTCTCGGCGCTACTTTCATAGCGGTCTTAACGGCTACTTCGCCTACGAGGTCTGGGTCGAGGATGAGGACTCCTGGGACTCTCCCGTTCACGAGGTCTTCTACAACCTCATCCGCCGCGTCACCTGTACGGTTCTTGAGACCTGCAAGGTTCTTCTCACTTGTAACGATGACAGGTGTCCCAGTCTTCTGCGCCTCAACTAAGGTGTCAGTTCGGATACACTGTTCATCGAGGACGATGACGTCTGAAACCCCGCTCCTTATAAAGCGGAGTTGATAAGACATGGGTCCAACGATCTTAGCCTTCGGATCGTACCGCGCCATATCGTGGGCTGTACAGCATATACCCGCTACCTCAACCTCGCCGTAGAGCTTATGCGCGTTTAGGTAGTCCACGACGCCTATAGCTGATGGAACGTTGTGTCCTATGACGAGAACAACGGGCTTCGAGGCGTCAACGGTGCCGAACCCAAGCTCAGCGAGGGGAGCCTCCGCGTCGGCCTTTGGAAACCCGAAGGCTGAAACCTGAGCTATGTCAGCTACTTCGAGGCTTAGATGGTCGAGCATACCCGCGTGGAATACCTTGGATTCAAAGTCAAGCTCACTGCTTTCCTGACCCGTGTGCGTGGCTGAGAGGAGGTGTACAAGCTGAGTTTCAACGTAGTCTAAGGCATCTTCAAGGTCTCCAAGCGATTTAGGCCGTATGCCGCAGATGAGGCGGGTGATCGGAGCCTCAACCTCAACATTTAGGCCGCCGACGTCGATTAGGCTTTCACGTCCATACTTACCTATAAGGTGTTCAACTAAGTGCCTCGCATGGCTTGCATGCGTCGAGGCGCCTATACAACAGGCGATCAACACTACACGGGACTGCTGATCCTCGATGTCGAGGCCGCAGGCTCCGCGTTTACCCTTGCTTAAGTCACATTTACCCATGGTGCAGAGGCAGCAGACATCGCAGTAGGGCATGTAGAAGGGCTTATAACGTTCCAGAAGCCTAAGGTCCCATTCCCGTAAGTCCGTTATGGATGGGTAAGGCGTGGGCCCAAGTTGTTCAAGCCATGTTTCCTCGAAAACTCTGCCGATACTCACCTCTAAGTCCTTGAAGACACCGATGTCGGTTTTAAGCTCTTTAACCTTGAAATGAACATCTTTTTTAGACACTTTTCATCCACTTTTTTCCCTTAACTATGGGGATGAATAGGTGGAGCTTTCACATATAAACTTTGAACGATAAAGTAACTATGGATATGCCACCCTCTCGATTGAAGACTAGGGCAGTCCAGAGGTTTTCGAGCAGTCTAATATACTCATCCATCAACTTGACACCTCATCGATGCCAGTGATCGCTATATCCGTATAGACTGTACGAAAAGCCTGTTTCTTCCCCATTCCTAAACGTGGATGTTTACGAGAAACGTCAAAATATCAGTGGTTTCCCCCTATCTTCCACCTTTGTTTAACGAAAACCTGTCTTGGCTAATGCCCTTTTCAGTCTTCAAAACTCTAGCTTAATACATCCGCATACTCGGTTTATGCCTTACCAACCTCATGATGAAGAAATTTTCAAGGTTTTCTGTACACTTTTTCGCCGTCTACAATTACCATTTCAACACATACATCCTTGATCTTCCCCGGGGATATAGTAAGTGGATCATGTGAAAGAACCGTTAAATCCGCAAATTTACCTGTTTCAATAGATCCCTTCCTGTCTTCGTCGAAAGAGGCATAGGCTGCATTTAACGTGTACATCTTTAACGCCTCTTCAGCCGTAACGTTTTCTCCGTGGGAATCTTTTCTAGTAACCGCTGCCCACATACCCGTTAGGGGTTTGACTGGTTCCACAGGCCAATCTGAGCCCGCAACCACAACGATCCCCGCGTCTAGTAAAGACCTAAAAGGGTAGACCCAGCGCGCTCTGTGTGCACCTACGCGGTGGGAGACCCAGAAATCTGAGACGATGAAGTGGGGTTGCACGGAGGCGGTTATGCCTAAGCGTTGCATGTATTTAATCAATCTAGGGTTGAGCACTGAGCAGTGTTCAATTCTGTTTCGGTGATCTCTACGGGGTATTCGTTTAAAAGCCCTCTTATAGGCATCGAGAACCATGGTTAAAGCTCGGTCACCTATAGCGTGGACAGCTACCTGCAACCCTGCCTTATGCACCTCAAGAATCAGCCTGTTGAGTCTCCGCTGAGTGTAAAGCATCACGCCCATGGTTTCCGGCTTGTCTGAGTAAGGTGCATTTAGGGCAGCGGTGTGTCCGCCGAGGGAGCCGTCGGCGAAGAATTTTACGAATCCCAGCTTCGCACGCTCGTTTCCAAACCCAGTGATAAGACCTAGGCCTACTAGATGTTGAAGCATCTCAACTGGGATACCTAGATAGACTCGGATAGGTAGGCGTCTGTTTTGAGAGAGTTCTTGTACAGCGCGGAGTTCATCAGCTGAAGCGGCAAGCCAGTGGACACACGTTAAACCGGCTTCAATCACCCGTTCACATGCATTTATGCACGCGCCTTCAACTTCTTCAAGGCTGGGCTTTGGTGTCACCCGCCAAACTAGGTCTAATGCCTCCTCCTTTACAACCCCGTTTGGTTTTCCGGTGTCCGCATCCCAGCCTATAAGATCTCGAACGTTTCCCTCAGCTTCATCGAGGCCCGCTAACGCTAAGGCCTTGCTATTGACAACACCTATGTGTCCGCAGATACGTATTAGGAACACTGGTTGCTCCTTCACAGCGGCGTCTATGTCCCAGCGGGTTGGGTAACGATGTTCAGAAAGTCTCTCATGATCCCAGCCGCGGCCTAAGATCCACCCATTATGAGGTGTGCGCTTCGCGTGTTTCCCCAGCTCATTCTGCAGCTCTTTTATAGACCTGGCGTTGCGTAGCTCAAGTTGCTGTGGATACGCTCCAAACCCTAGCATGTGAATGTGGGAGTCTACGAAACCGGGTACAACCGTCTTACCCTGTAGGTCAATGACTTCGGTTTCATCGGTGACGTGTTTGGCGACTTCCTCAGTTGAGCCGACTTCAAGGATCTGCCCGTTACCTATGGCTATTGCTTGAGCCCTAGGCAGAGTCTGGTTAAGAGTTATAACATTCGCATTGGTAAGAACCAGTGAGCGGCGCCGCATATTCAACACTATGCAGGACGACGCCTAAAGCTTTGTTCTATGTACGACATTCTGCAACCCTACAATTCCTCGTAAGAGCTATTGCTGAGCAACTAATCACTCTCTTAAGGAGTATACGGAGACATGGTATATCCGTTTAACAGGCGCTCCTATTGCAGGACTAAGATCCTGAAACCTTAAGCATTAAACTATGTCAATATATTGAAGCCTAGGTTCAACATGTTCAAACAAAAGCAACATAGGCTTGTTGTCACGTAATCGATCAGCTCTACGAAACCCCAGATACCTCGGTCTCAAGGTAGAAAAGGTCTTATGGATATCCCGGGTATCGTAATACCCAGGAACAAGTCTAGTAACGCGTTTAGAACGATGAAGGCTATGATGCCTAGTATGGCTA
>CAYNFI010000001.1:0-99514 GCA_964396445.1 uncultured Candidatus Bathyarchaeia archaeon | reverse complement strand
AACATTACTGGGGCGGTAACAAACCAATACGGTAAAAATAATGTAATGACGCCGCCAACCAAGCCGATGAGAAATGAAGATATCCTTATCGGTTTACTGTATTTCTTCGCTATTTTGTTCCCCAAAATAAGCCTCTGCACCTTGTAATCTAATAAATGTTTCACTGTTCATCTTAACCTAAAACCCCCAACCCTCAAGTAAATAGAAACGCGCAAATGAAAAGACAATGGAAAGCCGTTTTAGACTGGAGAAATGCGCTCCAAGTCCACTTACTAGAGAATGTGAAAGTACACAAGTTTATTAGATTTTGCGCACGCTAAACATTCAAAGGCTAGTGTCTTTGGGCTCGTGCTTGCCGAATGTTAGCGTGGCTCGAGATCTTATTCGCTGGTCTTCGCTGCTTCGTCTGGGGGTTAGGTTGGGATTCAATTTCCAAAGCTGTTCACTCCTTTATTTCAAAGAAAAAACACTATCTCTGAGTTAAATCAACATTAGCTTTATCTACTCGTAGGGTTTTGTGGGGATCGATAGGGATTAAGATGGTTTTACGGGAGGTCCTGTATTTCGAGAAGCCCGGTCCTCAGAACACGGAGGCAACTATCAGGTTGGCTAGGGAAAGGGCTTTAGAGCTTGGCATCGGCTACGTAGTCGTAGCCTCAGGGAGCGGGGAGACTGCGTTAAAGGTTTTGGAAGCCTTTAAGGGCACCTATGTAAAAGTTGTAGCGGTAACCTACCATACGGGCTTTGTTGAGAAATCCGAGGATAGAGCTCGAGAGATCGGTGTAGACCTGTCAACTCTAAAGGTGGAGATGGAACCGGAAAACCTGAGGCAGCTGCGGATGGCGGGTGTAGAGGTGGTAAGGTGCTCCCATGCCTTAAGCGGGGTAGGACGATCGATCTCAAAGAGGTTCGGCGGCGTAACCCCCGTTGAGATCATCGCTGCCGCACTCCGCCTCGTCTGCCAAGGCTTGAAGGTGGCGGTTGAGGTTTCAGTCATGGCAGCCGACGCCGGTGCCATACCCACTGATAGGGAGGTCTTAGTGATCGCTGGAGACATCAAAGGCGCGGATACAGCGGTAATATTGAAACCAGCTCATATGAACACCTTCTTCAACCTTGAGGTAAGGGAGTTCATCGCGTTGCCCAGAGGCCCATGGGGAGCCTTAAAGGGTTAACGCAACGGTGAAGACTGCCTTTTACGCATGGAAAAAGCGTGTATGCATGAAAGATGGGTGGTTCGTTGGTTAAGTCTGAGGTTAGGGAAAGGGTTTTGAGGAGGGTCAACGAGGAACGGGATTCCATAGTGGCTTTTACACAGGCTTTAGTAAAGGTCCCGAGTATAGGCGGCTCCTTAGAGGAGGGTAGGGCTCAGAAGCTCGTGGAGAAAGAGTTCAGGGCTGTTGACGGGTTGGAGGTTGAAGTCTGGGAGCCCAATGTTGAGGATCTGCAGAGGTATCCTTTACATCCTATAAGGCTTACGCCTTGGAGCTACAGGGACCGCCCAAACGTTATCGGTAAGCTAAACGGCGTAGGCGGAGGTAGATCCCTGATCCTCAACGGACACGTGGATGTGGTAAGCCCTGAGCCCATCGAGGCTTGGAAACACGACCCATGGGGAGCCGAGGTGGAGGAAGGTAGGCTTTACGGAAGGGGAGCCTTGGACATGAAGGGGGGCTTAGCCGCCATAACCTACGCCGCCCGCTGCATAACTGAAGCCGGCATAAAGTTAAGGGGTAACCTCATCCTGCAAAGCGTGGTTGAGGAAGAGTACGGTGGCGGAGGCTCCCTAGCAGCTGTTCTAGGAGGCTGTACAGCCGACGCTGTGATAATCTCTGAACCCACGGGTGTAAGAGACATCTGCGTAGGCTGCGCGGGTTCAAGGTTTTTCAAGGTTAAAATCCTCGGCAAATCTGAGGTCGCTGGTAGAGCGCACCTCGGCGTAAACGCCATCGGTTTAACCTATAAAATATACAACGCACTCTTAGATATGGATGTTCGAAGAGCGGAGAGGTTAAGGGGAAAGCATCGTCTCTTCGAAGAAGCCCCTCAGAGACAGGTTCTAAGCGGATCTGGGAGACCTACAAACCTCACCCTCGGAGTGTTAAAGGCTGGGGACTGGCCGTCCACTGTTGCAGGGTGGGCGGAACTTGAGGGTAGGATCGGTTTCCCCCCGAGTGAACGCGGCATCGATGTGGAAGTTGAAGTTGAGGCTGCTGTTAAGAGTACGGCGGAATCGGACCCTTGGATGCGGGACCATCCCCCAAAGGTTGTTTGGTGGGGCGCTCGGAGAGAAGGTCACGAGCTGAGCTTGGACACACCGATCGTGGAAACTGTTAAACGCTATGTGGAGGGGGTAACGGGTTTAAGTTGCGGTTTCTTCGCAACGCCATCTGCATGCGATGCCTGCTACTTTACCCCCCGGATTGACGGATACGGGGGTATCCCATGCATACTCTACGGCCCAGGAGGTGCAGGCATCCACGCAACGGATGAGTACCTAGACCTCGAAGACCTGATGACGGTGATTAAAGTCCTCTCCCTTTCAATCCTTGACTGGTGCGGATACGAGGGTTAAACACTGGTTATATAACTGCGAGGCTGTCATGCGTTACATAAGCCCTGGAACTTATATTGATCCGGGGCTTTTCCATTCAGGGAGGTATACGTGATCATTTACCGCCTTCAATCAATCGGTTAGTTTTACCTTTCTCCAACATTTCCATAACCTCGTCTACGAATTTAAAGTATATAGGTTCTCTTACGTGTTGAACGCGGGGTCTCGGGATGTGAATCTTCACTTCTCCCACGATTTTTCCCGGTCGATGAGACATCACTATCACTCGATCTGCCATGTACACCGCTTCTTCGACGTTATGGCTTACCATTAATACGCTACTTGGAGGCGCAGACTGATCTCGCCAGATGTTGAGTATTAACTCTCGGAGGGTTTTAGCGGTGAGTTCATCTAGAGAAGAGAAGGGTTCATCCATCAGAAGGACTTCTGGCTGTAGGGCTAGCGCTCTCGCTATTCCAACACGCTGCTTCATTCCACCTGAAAGGTCATGGGGATAAGTGTTTTCGAAGCCTTCCAGCTCCACCATCCTTAAATATTTTGAAGCGATCTGAATTCGATCTTCCTTTTTCACGCCACGTATTTCCATCGGCAACTCAACGTTTTCCAACGCGGTTTTCCAAGGTAACAAACCGAATAGCTGAAAGACCATGGAAATTTTTGGTATTGGTTGGGTTATGGGCTGCCCTTGGAATAGTATTTTCCCTGAATCAGCTTTTTCTAAACCCGCTATAATCCTGAGCATGGTTGATTTTCCACAGCCGGAAGGCCCTACTAAACAGACAAACTCCTCGTTTTCAATTGAAAAATTCACGTTTTCTAAGACGGAGATCCTGGATTTTTCCATCTGGAATGTTTTGATAACATTTTCTATTTCAAGAACTGCCATAGTTTACACCTCTATATGGTATTTTTCAAATTTCCTAAGCAGAGGGCGCCAAACAAATCCTTCCATGGAAAGCACGATCACCGCGACTATGCCGAGGAGAAATATGAGTAGGACAGTGTTTCCATAAAGATACCCTGCTTTGTCCAGTAGCGAGCCTATGCCTGGTATTGAAAGTGGTGGAACAGTTGGCTGTGTTGACGGCAGGTATTCTGCGAAGATTATGGTGTTCCATCCGGTGCCCCATGAAAGTATGCTTCCCGTGACTATGGATGGTAAAATGGAGGGAATAACTAGGTGTGTCACCCTCTTGAAACCTTTTAACCCGAAAAGCTGACCGACTTCTTTTATTTCCGTGGGAATGTTCTTCGCCGCGCTGGCGACGTTGATGAACATGTACCATATCATGTCGAGAACCAGCATCGTGATGCATGTAAGTTCAAGGGCGAGTCTAGGAGTTCCAAGCAGCTGGTTTAATCCAAGGAAAATAACCGGAAAGAGGGCTAGAATGGGCACACCTTGCCCAATATCGTAAAGGGGATAAATCATAGCTGATAATCTTTTATGCTCAGCAGCTAAGACGCCTAAACCGATAGCTACTGCGAGAGAAATTCCATAGGCGATTGTAAGCCGCCCCATTGTCAAGGTAATCAACAATGGAAGACGGGTAAGCTCCTCCGCGGGAGGTTTATTGAACCCTTCATAAATCTCTGCCAATGTGGGGATATGTTCACTTTCAACATATAGAATAAAGAAAAAAGTCGAGAAAGCCAGGACTGCCGCGGCAATTCTTTCGATGCGGGTGTATTTTCTCAAGCCTTTAGAGACGATGGAAAAAGTCTTCGGTAGGTGAAGCCTTTCAAAATGGAACAAATGGGTTGCCCTTGCAACTCCAAGTTTTCCAACTCCCGATAGGTCCATTTTAAAGACTGGCTTGAATGTGCCTGTGCTCGCACGCTCCATAAGTCTATGCCAGGTCAGAATGTTGAAGTACACGACGATGAAGGTGATGTATAATAGAAGGAGTACGGCAAGATTCATGTCTTTATACTCGTAGGCAGTTTTTGCAAGTAGAAAGCCTAAACCGCCTGAAGGCGGGGTTACAATGTTACCTTGATATTGAATGTATTCCGCGGCGATCATGAAGAACCAACCGTCGCACCACGCTAGGTTTGCTCCCGCGATCACCGTAGGAGTAATCGCGGGTAATACCACATGCCTAGTGTATCGCCATCCTTTTAAGCCGAAGCTCTGTGCCGACTCGACGACATTCACGGGGATTCCGCGTATAGCCCCTAATACCCCGAAGAAGATAGCCCAAGCCATGGATGTGAAGAGCAGGATTACAACGGAGAACTCAATACCTAAGGAGCCTAAGGCGAATAAAAAACCTATGACCATTGGAAAATACCCGAGTATTGGAATTGACTGTAAAAGGTCTATGAATGGTACGAGGATCAGCGATGCCACCCTGTTTGTGGCGGCTAATATGCCAAAAGAAACCCCCCAGATAATCGATATAAGGAGTGTAACCGTAATCCGGAAAACCGTGCTGAAAGTGTATAAGGGAAGAGATTTAATTTCAGGATATTCTACAAAAGTTTCGATTAACCAAGCCATAACGCATAGGATTATTAATCCACTGACTAAGCTGACTAAGTATCTCCGCACGTTCGACGCCTCAGCTTAGCCCATATCATGACAACGCAAACCACTGTAGAGCGATTTAAGGATTTACCCAGTGGGTCGATTGTGTAACAAGGCTGAAGCTTTTTAGTAAAATTTCGTATGCAAAACTTATCAGCATATGAGAAGGTGAGTCACCATGATGATTGGAGTAATGATGGTAAAGTAGAGAACGTTTCTTACCCTTAGGGTTTTTTGTTCAGCTAAGAGCCTTCAGAAGACAACGTGGTGTTGTTACGTTTGCCTACACTAGCCTCGCTGTGAAGGGTTATCTTTTACCCGGGCGCCCAAGCTCGTTTGCACGATTAATTCTGAAACCTTATGCTCCTCATCCACTATTAGTTCTGAAACCTTATGCTCCTCATGCCATAGGTTTACAAGGGCGGTCATGCATCTCTGACATATGTACGCAGCTGTAGATTTTCTAAGTTCGAAGGCTCTTTCCCAATCGGGGATGTCGTCTTTACATCTTTGACAAGTCTTCCTATCGGGCATATAAATCCCTCTGCAAAGTGTCGCGTGCTGAGTATTCAAGGGTTTGGGCGACCCACGGGTATCACAACGTATTACGCCGAGAGTTCTGGATGAAGAGTTTTCCAGCTAGTTATGGGCAAGAGGCTGGAGGGCGCTAATATATTTAACAGAAACAGTAAATATTTTCGGATAAGTGTTGGTAAATAAGGCGTCTACTCTATCCATATTGAAAACCGGTTCACCTCCTTCCAAAGTACCTTTTCACGGTTACACTGCGGTAAATCTTTAGACAAAGATTTTCAATAACGTAAGCTTTAAACGAGGTCCTATGTATCCTATGCCTGAGGTGGAAGCCTTAACGCCTAGGGACCGTTTCCTATCCGCTCTAAACCTTGAGGAACCCGATAGGGTCCCCATGTTTGAGCTAGAGTTCCAGTACCCTGAGAAGATCACGGGGAGATCTAACATTGTTGGTGATGAAGCGCGGAGGTTAGTCGCGGAGGGTAAGGAGCTTGAGGTTACCAGCCATAACCTTGAGAACCAGATAACGCTGTGTAGAGGGTTAGGCTACGACGCCTTACAATTAGGCCTCCAGCAAGTACAGCTGGTTAGGGAGTTAGCACCCGAGCTGGCTTTGATCGGAGGCTGCCCCGCGGTTACGCCTATGCCAGGAGGCATGGACGCCATAGATACGATACGGCGGTTCTACTTTGACAAGGATGGTTTACGGAGGGAATGCGAGGAACGCACGAGGACAGCCATCGAGGCGTGTAGGCCATGGGTTGAGCAGGAGGTTGAGGTTATCAGAGGAGGCATGGATGATATGGCTGGAAAGGAAGGACCCTACCTCAACCCTAGGCTTTACCATGAGATGGTCTTCCCATACCTTAAGACACTTGTAGACGCTGTTCACAACATGGGCGGCAGGCTTTTCGTGCACAGCGACGGAGACCTCAAACCCATACTGGATGGGCTTATTAACACAGGCATAGACGCCCTTCACTCCATAGACCCCTCGGCGGGTATGAACATAGGCGCTGTCAAGGATACGTACGGGCATAGGCTATGCCTGTGTGGAAACGTGGACTGCGCATGGACCCTTGTGAGGCTCCGCCCGGAGAATGTCGTTGAGGAAACCAAGGAATGTATTAGAAAGGCTTCCCCGGGGGGAGGCCACATCCTATGCTCAAGCAACGTCATCCACAAGGCAGTACCTTTAGAGAACACCTTAGCTATGGTTGAAACCGCGAAGAAGTATGGAAGGTATCCCATAGCAGGGAGAGGAGTGTGAGCAACCGACATGAGCTTAACTCAGGAGATCCGGAGGAAGATCGTGGAGCTTGATGAACCCTCCGTGAAGACGCTTTTGAATCAAGCCCTTGAAGCCGGGGAGAATCCCTTAGCTCTTCTTGAAGCCCTACGAGAAGCCCTAACGGAGGTGGGTAAACTCTACGAGGAGAAAACCTACTTCCTATCAGACCTGCTCATAGCAGGCGGAATCAGCCAGCAGGTCATAGACACCTTGACACCGCGTCTGGCAGCCGTTCAAGAGATGAAAAGGGGTAAAGTCGTCATAGGAACAGTTGAGGGAAGCCTCCACGGCATGGGTAAAAGCATCGTCGTAGCTCTTCTCCTCGCAAACGGCTACGAAGTCCACGACATCGGCGTCAACGTACCAGCTGAAAGATTCGTGGAGAAGATTAAGGAAACCGGAACGCCGGTTTTAGGCTTATCCGTAGGCTTGGTTCAGGCTCTTCCAAGCGTAGGCAACGTCATAGCGGCTCTGAAGCAATCTGGGCTAAGGGATAAGGTGAAGGTCATCCTCGGAGGGAACGCTGCAACCGAGGAGAGAGCTATGGAGCTTGGCTGCGACGCCTACGCGCCCAACGCCATCGCAGGTATAAGAATCATTGATGGTTGGCTGAAAAAACCTAGGTAAGAAATGCCTACTGTTTGTCAACCCTTATCAGACATCTGCCTCGACTCATACTTTAATGAGAGCGTCCCACATTTTTCTCACAGCTTTTTCAAAGGCTTCTAAGCATGGAGATGTTTTACGATAAATCTTAAGTTACGTACGAGGGTTAGTTATCGTTTTAGGGTGAATTGTCATTGGGGACGACGCTTCTCGAAGCCCAGAAGTTTGCTTTCAAAGTCTTCGATGAGATTAACAAGGCTAAGGGGTTATCATGGAACCCCTTTGTTATTGTTACGGACCTGCTTGAAGAGGCTGGTGAGGTAGCTTCTGTTGTTAAGGGTCTTGAAGGGTACAAACCCCCGGATAAACCTATGACACGGGGGATGCTCGCCGTTGAACTCTCAGACTTACTTTTCATAGTCCTCGTCTTGGCTGAGATCTATGGAATAAAAATGGAGGAAACCTATCTTAAGACTGTTAAAGGCTATAGAACCCGTTTCCTATGAGTTTAAAGCGTTTAGAATGTGAGAAAGCGTTGGGTTAAGGAAGGCCCAGCCGTCGGAGGAAGCTCTAGTGATGTACTAGTGAGCCCGCCTTCTTCTGCATATATTCCTCTAACGGTACACTTAACTTTTTTTCAATCGTGGGGCGGTGGAGTGTGTTCATTGTGCAAAACGGGATTAATCTTCCGTCGGGGACGAGGTAGTGGATGCAACACCGGTTAACGCGGTCTAAGTCGAAATTGTAGGCATCCATGAAATGCATGCATCCAAGTAGTACCATCTTCCGCATCACTTCTCCAAGGGCTTCGTAGGCACCTGTTGTCAACGTCCTTGCTATGAGGCTTCTGAAAAGCCTTCCTTTCACGTACCGCGCAGACCCTATGAGACGCATCCTAGCCTTCACCTTCTTACCCGCTACAGCGTCGTCGTAGGCTTTCCAGAGGGCTTTAACAAACCCGTCTACATCCGCGTATTTGGTGATTGGAACTATTTTCCTCCCTCCATCCTCGGGGATGATGAAGGTTGCCACACCGCATAGGGGATTCGCGGTGAACTCTACGTATCTCCGCCTTTTGATGGCGCCTACGGCTTTGGATATGGCTAGAGGCCACGTGACAGGGCGGAAATCAGAGGTTTTAACGGCTCCGTCGGTTTGCTTTTCAACGAGCTTCATGAAATCCGGTATGGTGATCCTCATCTTCTCCCTTTCTTCCCTAGGTATCCTCCCACAGATCGATACTGGTTGCACGTTGATACCGCGTACAACATCGCTGTTCACAGCCGCGAACCTGATTATATCCCCTAGCTCATGGTCGTTTATCCCCCTGACTAGTGTAACGACGAGCATCACCGAGTCGAAGCCGAGTTTCCGAGCGTTTTCAACAACCTTCATCTTAACCTCGGCTAAGGGGACACCGCGGGTTCTGAGGTAAACATCATCCGTTAACCCGTCGAATTGGAGGTAGATGGTGGACATACCAGCGTCGATGAGTTTCTTGAAGTAGTCAAGGTTCCTTGAGAGCACGATGCCGTTTGAGTTCACCTCCACATGATCGATACCCACATCGGTCGCCATCTTCACAAGCTCCGGCAAGTCCTCCCTAAGCGTCGGCTCACCGCCTGAGAATTGAAGAGCTACACCTGGGACAGGCTTGTTTTCGCGGAGGTTTCTAAGCATGGCTTGTACCTGTTCCTTTGAGGGTTCATAGACGTAGCCTACGGCGCCGGCGTAGGCGAAGCAGATGGGACAGTTCAGGTTGCACCGATTCGTCACATCTATTATAGCGAGAACGGTGTGCGATTTATGGTTGGGGCAGATGCCGCAGTCGTTCGGGCAGCCCTTCACTTTCTGGGTTCTCGGGTTTTCTAGGCCGTCGCCGATGAAGTCCCATTCCTTAGCCCATTCATACAAATCGTAGTCGCTCCAGTATATGTCCCGGTACTTCCCGTGGATGGGGCAGGTCTTCTCGATGTAGACCACGTCGTCTTCCTCGATTACCTCAGCTGGGAGTGTTTGGAGGCATTCCGGGCATAGGCTCTGCGTTGTCTTAAGCAACATTTTTACCACTGAAAGGTGTAAGTTAATCCGCTAAGGTTGAGATTTAAAGATTTCCAGACAATTTATCTGGTGAAAAGGTGGAAAACCTTGGAGATAAGTAGGCGTGTGGAAGAAGCTTTGGCGAGACTCGGCTTATCCATGTATGAGCGGAAAGCCTATCTCGCGTTGCTGAAACACGGTGACATGACGGCGAAGGAGGTCTGTGAAGCCGGGGATATCCCTTACTCAAAGGTCTACGAGGTTCTCGGTAGGTTGGAGGCTAAGGGCTGGATCGAGAGCAGCAGGGAGAGACCGGCGAAGTACTACCCGATACCACCTGAAACCGCAGTGAGGACGAGCCTCTTGAAGGCGGAGGCTGAGGTTCAGGAGGCTGAGAAAGCCGTTATGGCTGAGCTTCAGCCCATGTATGAGAAACGGGAGGTTAGGGAGAAACCTGACATCTGGATTATCCACGGTGAATACAACATACTTTCAAGGTTCTTCGAACTCGCCTTAAACTCAAAGGATGAGCTTCTGATCGCCGTACCCGCCTCAACTAGGGCTTTGATCGAGAACCTAAGCCCAAAACTTACACAGTTAAAGGTAAGAGGGGTGAGGATCATGGTTATGACAACCATGGGTGAAGATGGGAACCTCAATTCGCTTAGTAACCTAGCTGAGGTCCGTATTAGAGACCAGATGTTCGGAGGAGGAGCCATATCTGACGGTAGAGAAGCGATCCTACTAGTCGGTGAAGAGGGGGGTAAACCCAGCGCAGCTATATGGGCGGAGCACAGCGGATTAGTGCGATTAGCGAAGGAATACTTCGCATACTTATGGAGAGAAGCGACGCTGTACAGCTTAAAACCGTGAAGTGTAGGAACCGTTCTGTATGCACAAGTCATTTCTGTAAATGATTCCTAATCTCTTAGCCTCTCCCCCGCTTTAGGAGGAAGTAGAGGATTACGGCTGCAACGGCTATCAAGGCAATGGCAATCGGTAAGATTGGAAAATCTTCTTCCACGACGAACGTGAACGCTGTGCTTGTAGCTGGGCTATGGTCTTGATCACCTTCCCACCTAGCCGTTACACTCCATGAACCGGTGGTTTCTGGTTTATACATTTCGTTGAACGTCCCAGTAGCGGTTGTCGCCAATGTGCGCGTAAAAGTTGAACCATCTGGTCTTTTATAGGTTAAAGTTAAGCTTACACCAGCATGCACAGGGGAAATCGAGCCTAAAACCGTAACCGCCTCATTTTTCTTAACCTTCTCAGGAGAGACGGAGCATGAGATAGTACTCGAAGCCTTAGCCACGGTTAATGTCTGAATCTGGCTTTCAGCTCCCTCATGCTCCGCGTCGCCGAGCCATGAGGCTTTCACCTGATAGGTGCCGAGTGTAGGCTTCCAAGCATAGGAGTAGCTTCCATTTTGTTGGGAAGTTGTAGCGGTTATGGTTATCCAAGTGATCCCACCATCCTTGCTGTACCGTACGGTAACTGAGGCTGTATGGGATGGGGATATGATACCTGAGATCGTGGTGGACGCGCCGATGGTTATTGTTTCCGGGTTAAGGGTGCAGGTTATGGTTGAGGCGTTTTTAAGGACCTTGATAGATTGCTCAAGGCTTGTAGACCCATTGTGGTCCGCGTCACCATCCCAGTAGGACCGGACGCTGTAAGACCCTACTCTCGGAGCCCATGTGTATGAGTAGACGCCCATAGAATCCGTAGTGGTTGTGACGGTATCCCATGTTCCCCCATCCCTACTGTACCGTATGTAAACAGTTAGATTTGGGTGGGTTGGTGAAATCGACCCGCTGATGTTAACGGTTTCTCCTAATAGGATGGTGGATGAGGAGAGACTGCATGAGATGGAACTCGAGGCTTTGCTTACGGTGAATGAGGCTGCAGGGCTCATGGCGCCATTATGGTCCTCATCGCCAGACCAGTCAGCCTTCACTTTCCATAAACCCGCTCTATCCGGTGTATAAGTAAAGTTGTACTCTCCCGTAACTGAAGGTGTTACAGTCCTCTTAACAACGACGCTGTCTGGTCTTGTAAACGTCAACGTGACCTTGGCTCCGCTGTGGACTGGGTTGACTAAGCCTGAAACTGTGACGTTTGAACCTATAACGATGGAGGTTGGTGAGGTGGAGCATGAGATGGTACTCGAGGCTCTAGGCGTCCCCACAATGGCTCTTATCATATAGTCCTGATACGTGTTGGTTTTCCACGTTGTTCCATCCCAATACCAGCTTCGATTGTTAGGGCTGCTCTGGTCATATCCAAGTTGGGGAGAATAGTCAGTTGTCCATTCTACCCCGATGTAGAAGTCGGTTCCAGCGTTCACAGTTAGACCATAACCTGATAGGTCGATGTCAAACCAACCCTTAACTGTAGGTGTTTGGTTAAACGGGGCAATCAAGTCTCTCCGGTCACCGTCCATGACGTGGACCTTGAACGGCGTCGTTGGCGAAACGGAGGTAAAATAAAAGCGTGCGATGACGAGTTTGTCTGAAAGCAACGGCGTGATCCTGATCGCCTGTATTTCACCTTGTTTACCGTAACTTGACATATCATATGCACCATCATCGTAGAAATACTCAATCAACCGCGCATTTCCAACAGCCCTAAGTGTGCCTGACCCCAGAACAAAGACGGTTGTGTTTTGAGCGTAGACATCGGAGACGCTTACACCCCCGCTTGTCTCCCATCTGAGGAAGATGTAGCCGCTGTTGTATGCCAATTGATAGCTTCCTCGTTTGGCAACCATGTCCTGTGGAAGTTCTAAAACGGCATCCCCTATGGCGATGGTTCCTAGGTTAGATGTTACACCCGTGTCCTGAACTGAGTCTACATGGACATCGTAGACGGGTGGGGTGATATACTCGATTTTCAGGTAGGGAGCGGAGGTAGTTTCCCTAGATCGGAAAGAGGCGTAAGTATGCTTGTCTGACCACTCAAACTTGAGAACCTCCGTCAATCTCCCAATGTTTAAAGCGTCCTGCACATCGGCGGTTACATTCCAATAGTAGCGACGGTTCACTATAACCAACGTACCAAAGTAAACGCTGTCTGTAGCCTCCGCTGTGAATCCCGGTTTGTTACTCCAAGTGACCTCACGTTCCTCCCAAGAGATGTCAGCGCAACGGTGGACTCCGATTGAGGCTACGTATCCTGATATAGAGGAAAGATAAACGGCGAGTTCACCTGAGATTATAGTAGCATCGGATGGAATGGTGGACAAGTTGAACGTAATGTAAGCGTATCTTCGATGCTCCCCTTCGCTGAGGCCCAACTCTAGGGAAGTGACGTTACCATAATTGGTGTAAGGGTCTGTTGCGTTTACATAAGCATCAGCCATCGCGTACAGCGTTACGGTTGTTAAACCTATAAAAACCCCCGCTGAAGCCTTGGAAGGCATATATGTGACCAACAACGTCGAAAAAAGAAACAGCAAGAGAAACATCTTTTTAAGCCTCATATAAATCGAACAAGAGGGGGGTTAAGTAGCATTTAAGTTCATCTGGTAAGTGGTTACTTGCAAGTAACTGATTGTAATAAATACTGGGACTTAGAAGGCTTAAAATAGTGAAATGGTGTTTCAATGGATAACAAGGGACATGTGGTCATAGTT
The DNA here is from genome assembly GCA_964396445.1 of uncultured Candidatus Bathyarchaeia archaeon. Classification (GTDB taxonomy): domain Archaea; phylum Thermoproteota; class CALKCG01; order B24; family JAWCPE01; genus CAYNFI01. The sequence continues at coordinate 86,301 of CAYNFI010000001.1, read as the reverse complement.
AAGTCTAATAGCTTAAAGGATTAGCTTTAGGTTTTAATCATGGTCGGGATTATTAGAGCAGGTTTCATAGTCTTCACCGTGAATATTTTTATATGGCGTATCTGAAGATTGTGTTTATCATAAGCGAGACGGTAAAACAATCTAGTTTTTATCACTGTGCGCATACTTATAACGGGTGTTTAAGTCCTCTACTTGGGAAGGCGTAGTAGTTGAGCGTCGCCGTTGGGAAGAACGTTCTCTTCATTCAAAAAAAGTTCTCTGAATACTATAGGAAGCATGGAGACTCAGTTGTGGCGCCTAAGAATCTAACCCAGAGGGAGTTTGGCTTCCTAACCCTTAAGGAAAGGGTTATGGTCCGTCATAAGGGTTTTCCAGATTTCCAAGACCTCATCCGATTCATACAGTTAACAAACCCATCTGACTGCTACTACTCCTCCGCCTACTATGAAAGACCGACGGAGGATATGGAGCGGAAGGGTTGGCTTGGCGCAGACCTCTGCTTCGACATCGACGCAGACCATATACCCACAGATTGTAAACGCGACCACGACCGCTGGACCTGCCTAGACTGTCAAAGCGTGGGTAAGGGTACGTCTCCGGAGAACTGCCCCAGCTGCGGCTCTCAGAGGTTTAAGGAAGAGCCTTGGTTCTGTGAACGATGCCTTGAAGCTGCTAAAGGTGAAACCTTAAAGCTTATCGACATTCTCGGAGAAGACCTCGGTTTCTCACCTCAGGAGATTCAGGTCTACTTTAGCGGGCATAGAGGCTACCATGTACATGTGGAAAGCCCCTCCGTGAAGGACCTCGACCAAATGGCGAGGAAGGAGATCGTTGACTACGTCCTAGGCATGGGTTTAAAACCGATGTACCACGGGCTTAAAGGAGAGTCTGGGCCTAGGCTTGAAGAAGGCGGGTGGAGGACGAGGCTTATGAAGGGCGTTTACGAAACCCTCCTAACGGCTTCAGATGGAACCCTCGCAGAGCTTGGATTGAGGAGGAACATCGCGGATACCCTCGTAAAGTACAAGGATGAGCTTCTGAAAACTTGGTGGGAAGGCAACCCATGGGGGATGGTTAAGGGTATGGGTTTTAAAGCCTGGGAGAAGCTATGCCTTAAAGCCGTTGAGAGACAATCAGCTCTCGTCGACACAGTCGTCACAACGGATGTACACCGCCTCATAAGGCTCGGAGGCACACTCCACGGGAAAACAGGGCTTTCGAAAACCTCTGTAGCACCGTGGGGACTGGAAGGCTTCGACCCCTTAAAAGCTTCAATAGCCTTCACCAATGGCACGGTGAGGCTTCACATCGAATACGCGTACCCTTTCCGCCTCGGAGACGTTCACTATGGACCTTACACGGATGAGGATGAGGAGTTGCCTACGGCAGCGGCTATGCTCCTCCTCTGTAAAGGAGTGGCGACTCTAAGCTGATGCGTAGGTGAGGTAAAAACCTATGTATGATAGGCTTTTTCAGGCTTGGAAGAACGAGGGAGATGGCAGAGAGATTCAACAACTTCCGAAGGGTTTCTACACGGAGTTAAGCTATTTCATGAAAACCCTCCTAGAAGAGGTCAGGGCTACGGATGAACGGTCTCTAAGGGGTAGAATCCTCACCGCTGAACTCGGAAACACGCGGAGACTTACCAAGGAACTCCTCGATCTAAGGCTTACGAAGCTTGTTACAGGACTCCTCAAAGGGGAAGAGATCCCGGTAGACAGGCTAACATTGGAGGAGGAAAGCCTCCACTCTAACCTCAGCCACCTCACAAAATCCTATGTTAAGATGGTTGAAGACATCACGGAGGGAAGGGGACCACGCATAGGCACCGATATCGCATCATCTACGCCGACGATGGCGCTCATCCGATTCCTAAAAGAAACCCCCACTATAATAGGAGCGGATATGCGAGCCTATGGTCCCTTTAAACCAGAGGACGTGGCTCTGCTTCCCATAGAAAACGCTGAAGCCCTCATCAAGCAGGGAGCGGCGTTAAAGCTGGAAACCGGGGAAGAATAGGTGTTAAAAACCGCGATTATTTTTATCACATGATGCTTGCTTACCTCGCAGACGGCTTAGCTAAACCGTCAATTTAGTATCTCAACGTTACCGTAACCTTGTATACCAGAGACTCACACGGGTTAACCGTTAAACTAATCCATTAATGGTTAAAATGGTTTCACTTACCTCTCTAATGTTTAGGGGGCTGTGGACACTGTGGGAAGGGGGATAATAGTGGACTTGGACGGGACGTTGATCGATTCCTCTAAGGCTCATGTATCGGTTTGGAAAAAAGCTTTGAAGTCCTTCGGGGTCAAGCGGAGCGATGAAGAGGTTCGAAGGCAGTTGGGAAAAACATCGGCTGGAATCGCGGAGGCTTTGATGCCTGGGGCTTCAAGGGAAGATGCTGAGGCATGCGCGCTCTTGAAGGACAAGCTCTTCCAGTGGGAAGGCATCCTTCAAAGCCAACTGGTTCCCGGAGCCAATAAAGCCCTTAAGAAAGTTAAGGCAATGGGTTACGACTGCGCGGTGGCTTCATCCAACCCCAGACCGGTTGTTGAGCAGACGCTGCTGTTCTTCAACTTGATGCCCTACGTTGACGCCGTTGTTTCAATGGACGATGTGGAACATGGGAAACCCCACCCGGAGATGATGTTGAAAGCCGCGGCGACGATGGGTTTAAACCCTCAACGTTGTATCGCAGTCGGCGATAGCGTTTACGATATCTTGGCGGGAAAAGGAGCCGGCATGCCTACAATAGCGGTTCTCACAGGTGTTCAAAGCCTTGAAGAGCTTATGGAAGCGAGGCCTACAAAGGTTATCAAGGATATTTCCAAGCTTCCCCAACTCCTAAGTACGTGGAGCATTGGTTGACTATCTTCGAGGGTTAGAAGCCACACCTCAGTCGTTATCGCTGCGATAAGCATTAACCATGAGGGGTTTATGCTAAGGGATTTTATATTCTTCAAAATTGTATTCGAGGATATAGGAAGAGTTGGTAAAAGGGCTTTCAATTAGCGGGTTACGGGTAATCGACTTCGTAGATGACGACGCCGCCGTACCACCATCCATCAGTGCCTCCTTTGGCGATGCTGTTGGATACGAAGACAAGCTTTAGATGGTCTAGGGTGTGATATGATGGACCGGTGTAGTAGGGGATGTACCCCCCTGTTTGGGTTGGGTACAGACCGAAATCGTATGGTATGAGTCTCCCTATAAGGGATTCCTGGTACTTCTGTGTGAGGTAGCCATTCTCATCGATGTAATCGGATTCGTTGAAGCCCCCGAATTCACCGTTAGCGATCCTAACCATCCAGATGAACTTATTCTCTTCCCCGTAGCCCCCAGCCTGGTAAATCCCGTACCCCTGCTGCCCACTTAATTGGCTGTGGCTGCGGAAGTCAACGAAGACAGCGACGTGCGTGACGTTGCGACTCTTCATGATCGGTAAAGCCTCTTCCTCGGTGGAGATGAAGGCGCGACCGATGTTGGCGATCTGTTGCCAGTTGAGGGTTCCATTATCCGCGAGGGTTGTCTTGTTCCCGAGAACCGTGATCCAGTACCCGTAGTCCCACCAAGCCATGACAACGGCGTTTTCAGGTAGGTTATCCCGTATCCAAGTGAGTGCCTGCATCCAATCCGTGAATACCGCCCTTACGGGTACGGATGACGAGAGGATCGACGCGGGAGTCTGAGCCGTCCTAATTCCAAGATAGGCCAAGGGGAGAACAGATATGATGAAGATGACGACTAAAAAGATTACGCATAGCTCTCTGCTTACCCTACCCTCAAACCGAGCCCTCCTCCGTAGCAGGAGGGGCTTAGCCCTGACGATGTCGATGAAGGGTTTAAGGATCTCCACAAGCGTATAGCTGCCTGCCACTGAGAAAGCCGGACCTAGAAGAAGCTCTAAACGGGCGAAGGAAGCGGCGAAGTACAGCGAGGTAAGGGTGTAAATCGCTGTGAAAACGGTTCGCTCAGTGGGTTTTTGAAGGGCGAAGAAGAGGAAGAGGGGAGCTAACAACACGAGGACGCCTAGGGAGTTGAAGAAGCTCGCCCAAGTTGAGGGGCGATGCTCACCAACGGACTCTATGAGGGGGAACTGTGTCCTAAAGATGGGTTCTAAAACTGATTGATACTTTGTCGGAAGCCCCGAGATTAAACCCACATTCCAAAGGGTCAAGGCGAGCACTGAGATAGCGGTTAGGAAGAAGATTGTGGACAGGGCTTTAGCCCTACGCGTTTCAAAAACCCCTAGGAACTCCCTGAAGAGAAGGAGGACTAAGATGCCTAAAGACGCCATAGCGGTGAGTTCAGAGATGAAGCCGAGCCCCTCCATGGGAACCAAGGCGGTTATGTACAGCCCAAGCCCCATAGTGATACCGTAGGAAACGGTGAGCCTAGTGGAGTACTTGAAAAGGAGGATGGTGAAGGTGAATAAGGCGATTAACCCGAATGCGTAGCGCTGGGTTCCCCATGAAGCCCCTAAGTAGCCTAAGGCTAGCCCCGACGCCACCGCGTAGGCCGTGGATTTCAACCAAGGCTTCTCAGGCTCCAAGGACCTTAGGTAGAAGATAAAGATGAGAACGAGTGTGAAGATTCCAACGGTTTCATCATCGTACCAGCCTAGGAAGGTTCTACTGACATGAGCTGGGCTGATGGCGATGAACAGGGCTGAGAGGAGTCCAACCTGCTTCCCACCGAGGTCCTTACCTAGAAAATATACGGCTAGACACGTCATAATACCCATGAAGGGAGGGAAATAGCAGACGAAGTCCCATAAGGAAATTTGGATACCGAGGGTTGTAAGAAGCTGGTAGAGTACGGCTCCGGTCAGGGGTAAACCGGGGTAAACTGAGCGGAACATATCTCTCCCATACGGGTACCAACTCATGCTGTCATGCCAAGAAAAAAACGCTGGGAACCCGTTCTTTAAAATGTAATCTGTGACGCGGTACTGTAGATAAGGGTCAAACTCGTAGAGGTATACGCCATAAGTGGCTGGCTGAACACGTATGGCGAAGGCAGTGACGCTTATGAGGATTAAGGCGGTGCATGTAGCCAAAGTCGCTTTTGAAGCCTTTAAATTTAGTTTAAGTTCTCTAAACCCTCTTAACGCCCAGCGGGGAAGGCTTCCAGCGGCTTTAAAAAGTCTCTGCAACCATACCAGCCTCAAAAATGTTTAAGCCCTACGCTAAACACCACCTTTAAAGCCTATCTAGTTACCGTAAGATACTTATTATGATTCGCCCAGGGTCAAGCTCAAGTTTCTTACCGCAATTCGGGCATTGATTGGAGTTTTGACGGATGAGGTCCTCTGGTACAACAAGGTCTTCACCATAGTAGAGAACGTATTCACACTTATCGCATATAATCTTCTGAGGCATACGCTAACCCCCCAGCGCTTAACGTCTCCTCCTTGGAAGAGGAGGAGGAGTTATTTAAGTTTAAAAGCTTCTACTATTTAGTTAAGGTTGGTTTGGGGGTAGGGTTGAACCGCGAGGGCTTCACGGATAGGCTTAAGCGGACGCGGCTTGGGAGGAAGATCAGGTTTGCCCGCTTACCTAGCCCGAGGTTTCCTAAGCCACCCGCCGCCATTGTTGGAATGCTCCTCATACTACTGTCGATTTACATCCTAGGCGGAGGCGTTTACATCCAACTGGAGAAAACCATGCTTGCGTTGATCATGAGCCAAGACGTCGTCTCCATCGCATACCCGAGGTTTGACCATCAGACAAGCGGTGAAGCCTACGTAGTGGCTTCCCTTTACATCATAGGTATTCTAGGGCTTTTCCTATCCTTTCTAAGCACGCGGTACATCTATAAGCCCAGGTACGCGCACATAACGTTATTCATAGGTTTAACCCTCCTCGTTATCTCATTCTACGTAACCTGGGACATTCTACAGGCCAAGGCTTACGGTCAAAAATGGCCTTAGGCTCCTAGCACAGATTCAACACCCTTATCTGACAGGGAGTAGAAGCAGCGTTTATCAGCCTTCTCCTTGGAAATCCCATGTTCAAGAACGCATTCCTTTACAGAGGACCTAGCTGTCGGTTTAAGCCTCAGAATCAACGAGGACCAATAAGTTAAGACGCGGTTGGCTACAGGCTCTATTTCCCCTACATAGGAGGAAGGAGTGGAGTCGATGACGCTCCGCACCTGGCTTGTTAGGAGAAGGGCTAAACCACGGGTTTTAGCCAGCTGACATAGGTATGCGAGCATCCTGTTAAGCTCCCTGTTCAAGGTAAAGACTTCATCCCCCTGCGCAAGCTCAACCCTGTAAAGGGAGGTCACCGTGTCTACAACTGCTAAAACCGTGTTCCCAGCCACGTAGCGTTCTAACCTCTCAACGAGTAGAATAAGGTTTTGGAAATCCTCTGGGGTGAACACGATGATAAGAGGTGAGACACGGTCGAGGTCCACACCCGCGACCTGGGAAAGCCTCGTTACGGAAAGGGCTCCATCAGCGTCTACGTATAAGGTCTTCAACCCCTTCCTAGCACATTCAACCGCGCACTGCATAGCCAGGCAAGTCTTACCCGTCTCAGCCTCACCGTAGACTAGGGATAATAGGCCCCGTGGGAAGCCCCCGCCGATTAACCTATCTATACTTGCACAGCCCGTTGGAACCCTGTCCCCTATGCCAGACTCAACCATTCCCTTCGATAAACAAGACTCATACAGGAGATTAAAGCTTACGCACAGCACAGGTTATCTATCGTCTACGGAATCCATGAGTATACAAATCTAGGGTCGCTGTTAAATCAGCATCTCTTTTTGGAATACTTATCAATCAACCGTATTTTTTACTAGAGTGTAAAATAAGATAAATGGAAAAAGAAATGGACCCATACAGGCGAGTTTCGTGGATTCACCTACTGGCAGAAGATTACATTTACGGGCATTCTTTACCCCCCCGCAAAGCAAAAATGTTATAGAATTCTTTGAAAGAAAGATGACTTAAAAGCCTGAAAGAGTGGAGGGATACGAATTTACAGAATTTAGGCAGGGTGCCTTTGAACTATTACAAAGAAGTACTAAGTTAAGATCGTGGTTGATGAATTGCGAACCTAATGGAGAAATTTAGGTGATTGATACGCTGGAGGATTCTATCCCGCCGTTAGACGATCAAACGACCAAGATAAGACGCCTTATTACGAGTCTTGAGTTATGCCACCATAAGGCTGAAAGACATGTTGAAGTGATTATTGAAGCAATAGGGTCGGGTGGTACATCCAAGGGACCTGGAACGCGGCCGCCTAGACAAAGACATCCCATCGAAGATTTATGGCAGAATTGTTACGATGTACTTTCAAAGTGGTGTTCAGGTTCTACTGATGAAGCCGTACATCTTGATGTCGGGGGGGTACAAGCTAGCGAGCTAATGGCCTTTATTGGAGACCCTACACCCCTAAAGGTCTGGCAAGTTCAACGCATAATGGACAAAGTCAGGTCATTCCTAGAACCATCCTTCCGCTACGTCGAAATGGTGGAATATGGAGAACATTACAGAGAGCATACAGAATTTCGCGACCTCACGATGCGAACTCTAATCCACGATACCAAGGATGGAAAGGATGCGGAAATAACACTGGCAAGTGCCATAGACCACCTTGAACCATGTCACTGGAATTTCGTAGGGAACCTCGTCATCGTCCTTAATGCCATTGGAGGGGATCTTTTCCCAAAGGAGCCTTTTGCTGCTTGTGGGCGTAACATTAAATTGACTCCCATTCGCGACAGAATGAAGATTGTCTCGAATACCCTTAAAGCCTTCTGTGAAGGACGAGATGTATCGAAGGACGTTGATGTCAATATCCTTCGTATACTAGGACAGAAGACACCTGTGAAGTGTTGTCTAGCAGCCTCCTTAAACAAAACCATAAGGTCACAGTTGGGCTTTTAGGATCTTAGAGAGAAATATGGGATTTAAGGGAGACATCGTCAAAGCTCTTACATAAACTTTTATTAATGGATCGAAGCTCCATAGGGATTGTGGGTTAACCCTTCAAGTGACGCTTACCTTGTATGGTCTCTGTGTAGGGGGAAGGGGTAACGGTTTACGTTAAGAGAGTGGAGCTTCAGGGCTTCAAATCCTTTGGGGCGAGGAAGGTTACGTTAAACTTTGACAGGGGCTTCACAGTCGTCACAGGTCCAAACGGTTCGGGTAAGAGTAACGTGATCGACGCCATCAGGTTTGCTTTAGGGGAAACCAGCCCAAGAGCATTAAGGGCTGACAAGTTCTCCGATGTGATCTCGGATAGAATCCCACCAGAGAGTAAGAGACAGACTTTGGTTAGGCTTTATCTCGATAACGTGGACAGGGAGATCCCTGTAGACACCGACACAGTCATTGTTTCAAGAACGGTAAACGTCGCTGGGGAGAGCGTTTACAGACTGAACGGTAAACGTGCTTCAAGGACGAGCATAAACGATGCCCTAGGTGTAGCCGGGCTTAGATCAGCGGGTGTAAACATCATCATGCAGGGGGCTGTGACGAGGCTTTCAGACCTCGCCCCAGAGGAGAGGAGACGTGTTATCGAAGACATCGTTGGAATATCCCAGTATGATCTGAAAAAGGCTGAGGCCCAAGGGGAACTCCACCGCGCCGACATAAACCTCAGAATCGCTGAGGCACGTATCGCTGAGGTTCGAAGCCGGATGGAGAACCTTGAAAAGGAGAGAAACGATGCCTTAAGGTTCAACTTCTTAAAGAAGGAGGTTGACTACCTTAACGCTGTCCTCCTTTCCTACAAGATTCAATGCAACGCTAAAGAAACGGAGAACCTTTCAGAGGAGTTAAACATTCTCCGAAGGGGAGCTGAGGACCTTACACACTTAAGGGAAGAGTTGAGGCAGAGCAGGAGCAAGGTTGAAGCGGAATGGAGGAGGTTTGATGAAGATATCGTTAATAAGGGTGGGGGAAGGCTTGTCGAGGTTCAAACCCTGATAGGGGACATCAACGCAAAAGCCGCTGGTTTAGAGGGGCAGCTACAGTCGAATAGGTTGAATGTTCAAGGGCTTCTCAAACTGAGACGGGAAAGGGTTAACCACGTAGAAAACCTTAAGGCAACGCTCAAGGAGGCTTCTGAAAACCTTAGAACCGTTAAACGGCAGAGAGATAAAGCCTCGGCTTCACTTGAAGAGAAACGGGAACGCTACAACACGGTGTCATCGAAGCTGAGGGAGCTTAGACAGCAACTTCAGACAGGTTCAGCTGAGCTTGAAGCCATCGAGGGGGAGATCGTGAAGCTAGGCAGGGAACTCGTTAGACTAGACGCTGAGGTGAAGGGCAGCGAAGCTAAGGCTAGCATCCTCAACCGTAACCTCAGAGGGAGTGAAGCTAGGAGGAAGAGCCTCATCCAGATCCTGGACAACCTTAAGAAGCACCTGGATGAGCTTGCCGCGATGAAGGATGAGGAAGAGAAGAGCGTCACCGCTACGTTGGAGCTTATAAAAAGAAGCTTGGAGAGGAGAAAAGTCCTCGACGCCGAAGTTTCAAGCGCCCACATGGTTGCAGAGAGAGCGAGGAGAACGGTTTCAGATTTTGAAACCCAGCTTAGCTTCGCTGAAAACGTGGCTACAGAAGATAGGGCTTTAATAAAGATCGAGGAAATGGGGGAAGCCATGGCGATTCCAGGGATCTACGGGAGGCTAAGGGAACTCGTAAAGCTGACTCCATCATATAGGAACGCCCTCGAATCCACGGCGGGGGGATGGATGAAAGCCCTCGTTGTTAAGGATCTAGAGACGGCGAGGCGGTGTGTTGAAAGCCTCAAGAGGACGAAGCTTGGGAGGATTAAAATCATACCCCTCGAAGACCTGCGTAAACTTAAACCCATAACTCCCCCGGAGGTTAAGGGAATAGCCGGCGTCGCCGCCTCATTCGTGAAGTGTAACCAAATGTTCCGACCGGCTGTGAGGTTCATCTTCGGAGACACGTTGATCGCCGCTGATGAAAACGCTGCATTCGCTGCTTCAAGGAAAGGGTATAGAACCGTAACGGCGGAGGGTGACCTCTACGAGGCTGGAGGGGTTATGGAAAGCGGGTACTACAGGGTATCCATAGACATCTCCCAGCTTATCCCAAGCGATGAGCACGTTTCAAGCCTCAACGAGGCAGTTGCCAGGCTTGAAGACATACTCAAACAGAGGGAGCGGAGCATAAAGGCTGTAGACGAGGAGATAGGGAGACTTAGGGAAGAGCTTGTTCGAAGGGAAGCCACGGTGGAGAGGTTTAAACAGGAGATCGCTGGGATGGCGCGGAGCATTGAAAGAGTTCAGGGAAACCTCAACCAGCTAAGTACACGCATCGATGAGTTAAACAAGGAGCGTGAAAGCGAGGTAGACTTCTTGGAGAAGGGTAGGGGGGAAAGGACAGGGATATTGAAGCAGATCGCCGAGCTGGAGAGGAGGAGCGCCTCCATAAGGTCCACTGTTAAACCCTCAGCTGTAACCGAGGTTGAATCGAAGACGGTTGAGCTTATAAACGAGGTTAACCTCACCCAGCAGGAGTTAACGAAGCTTGACAGCGACTTTACATCTCTTCAGTCAAGGATCGAAGCCACTTTATCACCTGAGCTTGAGAAGGCTGAGAGGGACCTCCGCAACTTAGACGGTCAGATCGAGTACTTCAACAAAGGCATAGAGGAAGCCGGCACATCGCTGGAAGACCTGAGAAGCCAGCTACAGGATATGGGGAAGCTTAAGGAAGAGCTTTCCCAGTCCCTGTCAACGGTTAAGGATGAGACGAGGAAGTTCCAAGAGGAGCTAAGCATCATAGACGCGAGGGCCGGTGACGTAGATACTAAGTGGGAGCCTCTGAATAACCGCCTACGTCAAATCGAGTTAGAAGCCCAGTCTAAGGCCGCTGAGAAGGGGTTCCTAGAAGCGGACCTCCAGAGGCTTGGCTTCCAATCACCGCTTGACGTCGAGGAAACCCAGGTGAAGGAGGGCGGGGACCTTGTTGAAAGGCTTAGAACAGAGTTAACGCAGCTTGGTTCCATAAACCAGCTTGCGATAACACAGTACACTGAGCAGAAGGATAATTATAAGCAATTATCCATTAGGCTCAGTCAACTGGAGCAGGAGAAGCTCTCCATACTCAGGTTTATGGAAGAGATTGAAAGGGATAAGCGCCGTGTCTTCCTAGACATCTACAACAAGGTTAACGACCAGTTCAGCTTCTTCTTCTCCAAGCTCACCGGAGGGGGGAAAGGGTGGCTTCAACTCCAAAACCTCGAAGAACCCTTCGCCGCAGGCGTCGACCTCTTCGCTGAGTTCCCTGGGAAGGCTTCAAGGCTCATAAGCTCAGCTAGTGGAGGGGAGAAATCCGTAGCCGCCTTATCGTTTCTCTTCGCCATCAGTCAACTTCAACCAGCTCCCTTCTACCTCCTCGACGAAGTTGATGCGCATCTTGACCCCGTTCACGTGGAGCGTTTAGCCGATCTAGTGAAGGACTTCGCTAAGGACCGGCAGTTTATCGTTGTGAGTTTGAAGGAGACGATTCTAGATAGGGCTGATAGGGTTTACGGTGTTTTCGCTCAGGACGGTGCATCCCGCGTGGTCTCCCCAGTCTTCCCCAAGTGATTAGACTTCTCGTACCCTGTGATTTCAAGGATTACCGGTGCAGGATTCACATAGTGATTATTAACTAGAAAATTTTAAAAGCCTTTCCAAAGATTAGATTTGAGAATAATGGAGCTTCCCCAGTCTAGCCAGACACCTCAAAGACCCTTCTGGGTTAAACAGCCATGGGTCATACTCTTCGACCCAACGCGACTGGGAAGTATAAGGCCTTGGGACATCGACCTATCCTTTCTCCTGACCTCTTTTCTATCAGAGATGAAAAAATTCGGTTTCATCAACTTCTCAATCACAGGCATCGCCCTCCTATCCTCAACGTCGATCTACAGGATGAAATCAGAACTCGTCTTGAAACTTGAGGAGCCGCCGCAGCCGCCTCAGGAGAAGCCTGCCTATCAGGGACCCATCGCAGCCCTTCACCTACCTTTCAGGTATGAGTACGCTTCGTTGACCATGGAAGACCTTATAACCGCCATAAGGGACATTCTTGTAGGGATCCCTGGGGAAGCCCAAGCTAGAACCGTTATTCAACCAATACCTGAAACCCTCACTCCCTTCCCCCTGCCAACCCTAGACCCCTTCATGGTACAGATTGAGGAACAGATCCAGCTTCTACACACCAAGCTCGTCGACTTACTGACAACTGAAAGCCTTGTTCCATACTCGAAGGTTGTGGCTGGGATGGAGAGAAGGGTGGCGATCCAGACATTCATCGCCCTGCTCTTCCTCGCCTCTCAGAAAAAAATCTCTTTATGGCAGGAGGAGGGAGTCGAAGAGATCTATATTTCCATGCCTGCGGAGGTTGTTACATGAGCCAAACGGAGGGTGTTCCAGAAGAGGATGAGAAAACCAAGTTGGCTTTAGTCGAGGCAGCCCTCTACGCCGCTGGAAGACCCTTAGAGCTTGAAACCCTATGCTCAGTAACCGGTATAACCTCCAAGAAGAGAGTCTACGAGCTTGCGAGAAAAGTTCTAGACAATTATAGAGGAAGGGATGGAGCCTTGGAGCTCCTAGAGCTTTCAGATAGACGCTTCGTCCTCCAAATCAAAACCGTCTACGTCCCAAACATCAGGAGGTTATCCATAAAACCCCTCCTCACAGAGGGCCCATTGAAGACCCTTTCATTCATCGTCCTCAACCAACCAGTCACGCAGTCAGATGTAGCCTTGGTACGCGGCGGTCAGGTGTACGAACATGTGAAGCACCTCGCAAAGATGGGGCTGATAACTTCAGAGCCTCTTGGGAAGACGAGACTACTCAGAACCACGGAAACCTTCGCAGACTACTTCAACCTAAGTCACGATATGAAGACCTTGAAGAAGCAGTTTAAAGCCTTAGTAGAAGCTATATCTCCGGAAAGCGGACCGACCGCGCAGAAATAGTTCAGGCTTCTTCCACAAACGACTGAAATACAGGGATAACCGATTTCTACCTCATAATGCTAAACGTTTAAGGGTATCCGGGTTTCGGGTATTTCCCGAGTTTAAACCCTGTCTCAAGCATTGCGAGGAGGTTCTCAGGCTTGACACCGTGATGGATTGAATGGCTGGAGGTGAGTACATATCCTCCGCTTGGTCCCCCTTCACGGAGACATCGCTTAGTCTCCGCAACGACCTCTGACCTTTTTCCGTAAGGCAGGATGTGGACACCGTCAACGTTTCCAAGGAGGCAGACACGGTCACCATACTTCTTCTTCACCTCGCCTAGGTTCATTCCGCTCGTCGTATCCAAGGGATTTAAACCGTCTAAGCCACATTCCAAGAGCAGAGGAAGTAGAGGCATCACGTTTCCATCCGTGTGCTGAACATGGTATCCGCCTCTCCTATGCGTAGCTTCAATCACAGACTTAAGCGCTGGTGCAACGAACTCCTTAAAATGCGCTACGGAGATGAAGGGCCCAGTTTTATTCGCGTAATCGGAGGCATCTAAGAGGCCATCCGAACCCGCGTCTAGGATCGCTTGGCCTAGGGCTACAGCCCACCTCACCTTAGCTGATATCAGCCTCTTCATCTCAGCTGGGTAACGGTAAAACCAGACGAGCCTCGCAGCGTCGTAAGGTATCCATTGGGGATCTACGTTGCAGAGGATGAGGCCTCCATCTCCTACTTGCTCAGCGACCTGTTTAAGTACTTGAAGGGGGTCGGAGTCGATTGTTTCAAGAGCTGCCTCCGCTTCTCCGACCTCACATCTCAACAGCTCCAGGGTTGGTTGAGGCCTCTCCTTAAGCCAAAGCCCACCTGCCACAGGGTGAAGCCTGTATAGTTTACTGTCTACATCCCATAAGTCCTCCCCAGCCCTCCGAACCCTAGTCCTACGCGTGAAGCTTGGAGGGATAACGCGGACGAAGTCAAACCTGAGGATATCGTGAAGAAGCTCCACGTGGTCCTTGACAACCCTTTCCTTAAGTTCATCAAGCTTCCCAGCAGCGGCAAGTTCCAGCGATGCCTTAGTGTTTCTGTAGACAGGTTCCCTTCGGAGAAAGACCTGAGCCACGGGAGGGTCGACGCCGATGTCGCCTACAGGCACTGTATCTGGCTCTTCCAATGCTAAAGCAGAGACCATCCTTTCCCTCGACGGCTTCCTCATAGCTTGTAGGCTCATACCAGCTGGATCTACGGCTTAACTTTTATAATTGATCCACACCCTGATGCACTTCACGTAAGCAGTCTCAGGAGGTGTTAATTCGCTTATTGAATGCGTTTACCCTAAAGCCATCCCTTATCCGTGATGGGTGAAAGGTTTCAATTCTCCATATGTATTTTTAAAAGACCTGTGAAAACGCGCGTTTAAGCCTCGGAGATACGGCTGTGAAGCTTTGCTAAGGCTTAAATGCGACCTCATTGAGAAACGAGGTCATGATCGTTGACGTTCACACCCATGCTTGGACAGATAAGCACATCACAGACCGTGTGAGAGAAGCCGTATTATCCGCTAGAGGCGAGTGGCTATCTGAGTTTAAAAGGAACTTGGAAAACCTAACTTGGGAGAAGCATTATAAGGCTATGGGAAAGGTGGATAAAGCCATTGTTTTCTGCTGGCCCAACGTTATAGATGTTCCCAACGATGAGTTAGCAGGATACGTGAACGCTCATGTGGATAAAGTCATTGGTTTTGCATCCGTTAACCCATTCAATGAGCAGGCGGCAGCGGAAATAAGGAGGTGTGTGGAGGAGCTTGGGCTGAAGGGGATTAAGCTTTACCCGATAACGCAGAGATTCTACCCGGATGATAGCGTGGTTTACTCGATCGCTGAGGTTGCTCAGGAACTTCAGATCCCTATCCTTTGGCATTTAAGCCCTGTGTTCTTAAGTGATGCTCCCTTAAAGTACAGTGCGCCTAAGCGCGTAGATGAGTTAGCCATCGCTTTCCCAGAGTTAAAGATGATCATCGCTCATCTGGGCTTTCCCTGGGAGATAGAAGTCTTAGCTGTGATAAGGAAGCAGCCAAACGTGTACGCAGATATCTCCGGAATCTGTATGCAGCACTGGAGATTCTACAACGTAATGGTTTCCGCGGTTGATTACGGCGTAACCGATAAACTGCTGTTTGGCTCAGATTGGCCTCTGATTACCTTCGAGGCAACGGTTGAGGCGTTGAGGAAGCTAAACATCTACACTCAGAACACGAACTTGCCCGAGGTCCCAGACCAAGTTATTAAAGCAATATTGGAAGAGAACGCTTCAAAGACTTTAAATCTAAAGTAACATTCCACGTTGCTAATTTAAAGAATCCCTCGTATCCTTATCTGGTTAACCTCAGAAACGTTTTTTAAACTTGATCAAAGGCTCGGGGAGCCCGGTTCTTCAAGGCATTGGACCATGTATCTATGTGAGATCGTTCGCTTCAACACTGGGTCATGGACTTCGAAGCTGAAGCCCGACGGGAACACCAAACCCTTAATCGAGTGTTGGAACTGATAGATTTCGGGGGGAACTGTTGGAAGCGTGCCATAAGTACCCCCGAAGAAGACTACGCCGTTTTCTTTCAGCCATGGATTCGTCTGGAAATGATATTCTAGGTCAACCAAGGTTGAAAGCGGGAAGTCTTGGTATGGGATCCTTTTCCCGCCCACGGTTACATAGCTTCTTAAATTCAGCCCGTCCCAATGGTCCTCGATGTCTTCATACAACCATGCATCCTTCGCCACCACGGCTGGAACCATCTGCTTCGACTTAGCGATGTCATAGACCTTCCCCAAAGCCTCCGTCCACATGGTCTCAAGAGACCGGTCGTTGTGGTCGCTGCCGACGGAGATTAAAACCTCATCGTTATCTACGACTGCGACGACCTCAACTTCGCCGGATGTTTGCCGCCCCTGAACCTCTATAACCTCCTCATCGGTGAGGAGGTAGCGGCTTTTCATACAGATGTTGGGGTTACCGTGTACAGCGTAGCCTTCAAAGCGTTTCTCATCCAAGCTTTTCCGCGTAGCCTCGATGTCCCGACTGCAGTGGCGTCCAAAGCACAGCTTCTTTACACCTACGGCTCTGCGGGAGATGAAGCCATCCCGCGTGTAAACGTTGAATTCAAGGATATTTTCCGTCAGCTTCATAGACCATACTCCTTGAGGCTTGCAAAGTGAAGCCATCGAGATCCTTGGTTTAAGCTTTTAGGTTCTCCGAGGGTTAACGTTACAGGTGCCGTGAACGCTCTTGGAAGGCGTTCACATCCCCAAACTTCGGCTGCTTTCACACTTCCATTACATGGTAGGCTTTGGCTGAGGTGTTCAACTGATATCTGGAAGCTTGAAGGCTCTCTTCGCCAAGCCTTCCACGATTTCCCCGCATAACGCCCAGTATATTGTGCAGTTCAGTACGCCTGTTGTCGCGCCGAACCCGATCTTCAAGCCTTGAGTTAGAGCCCCGTCACCCATTGGTGCTTGGGTGTTTATGAACACATCCACGACTTCAGGTAGGCTTTTCCCCCCCGCGTGCCGTATGTAAACCTCGTTCCGATGCTTATCCATGGCGGCGCCTATGCCTACCACTGTGGCGCCTCGTTTTTTCAACTCTAAAGCCCATTCTATAAAACCCTCAGACACGTCGAACTGGTCGCCGAAGACGACTAGGTCGCCTTTGCGTACCCAATCGACTCCTTGAAGCGGCTTGAAGACGTTCGGCCTTGCCTCACGTCCAACCCTGACTTCAAGACCAGGCATATGCCCGATATCTGTATGCCAGCAGGTTCCACCAGAGGCAAGCGTTTCAACCGCTAATTCAGCTACTTTCTCGATTTTCCAACCTTCCTCCATCAGAACCTTACGCAACTCGTTCCTAACGTAGGTAAGGTATTCCAATCCAAGTCCCATTGTTTTCACCCCTTCCTCTAGTAACCTGTTCTCAGAAACTCATCACGCATCCTTGTGTTCCACTCAACGTTTCCAACCCTGTAGACGCTTTTGTAAATATGCGCTTCCTTACCCCTCCGCCTTAGCTCGTCCACGACCTCCGCGCATACAGCCCACATGATGGCTGCGTTGGTTACGCCGGTGGTTGGACATATCCTACGAACGTAGCCTTCGACTTCCAAACATCCATCGCCTGATTCAGCGTAGTCGTCAACCGCTAAGTCAACCTTTTCCTGAAGGTTTTCAGAGGCGTCGGACGGGTTGTTGAACGGTAGAACAGCCATCGTTTTTACTCCCTTGGCCTTTGCCTTTTCAACGAAGACGGTGTCTGAAGGATCGTTGTTCTTAACGGCGCTTACCGCTAACACGTCGCCTTTTTGGATCGTGGAGGGATCCGGTTCCGTTAGGAGCTGAGTCATTAGAAGCCCTCCAGCGCGGCCTACGACCTCGGAGGAAACCGCCTTTCCCTTGTCGTAGACCCAGAACTTGCCCCCGGTTAACGCGGCGTCAACGATCATCTCCGCCGCCTTTACAATCATGTCAGCTTGCTCTTTAGATAACTTGCGTAGGATGACGTCGATTCTATCAAAATATTGCTTCGCAAGCATATATCAACACCGCATAACTTAGTAACTCTTACAGCCAATTAAGCTATTCGGTTACTGTAAATTCTTTGCAGAAAGGTCTAGACGGTGTTTAAGCCTTAGGTAAGATTCTTGTGCCTCTGAACATTTTGGAACCCATCACTCATCCTTAGCTAGCGAGGATTCGCTGTGAATACCTTCTTCACATTCCCCCATTCACTCTATGAACTCAACCTCATCTACGATGCCGTCAGAATCTAGGTCTATGCCTTGAACAACCTTTGCGATAACGTTTGGGTTGATGGAATTCCCCTTCATAACATCCTTAACGTGCTTTACGAAGGCTAGTACAGATGCCTTCGTTCCCCTAAAGCCCTTCCCAGCTAGGACAAGTACCTCCCTACCCTCATGGAAAGGGCTTGGAACCCTAGCGATTGCCCCAATGTGTTTCTCCCTGTACGTTGTCTTTGAAATACTCGAAACGATGCTCCATTCGAGGAGTTCATCCGAGTAGTCGAAGTAAACCGGTAAAACCTTGTTAATCCTATCAGAGATGATGTTCGCCTTAGGACCGCCTATGATCAGCATATTCCTCTCCAAGTCATCTCCCCTAATCTGCGTATCCAGTTTATAGCATGGAATCGTTAGGGTGTTTAAGAACTGTCCTAGGAAGAGGCATAAGTCGATGGCGCAGTAACCGTCTGAAGCCGGTGCTTTATACCTACCATGGGGGTCGGGGCTTCCCACCACGATGATGGAGTTGAGCCTCCCATCTTGGATAAAGGGTTTGAGAAACTTAACCTCAGCGGCTCTCGACCTCACATCTTTTATGGGGGTTTTCTCAAACAGCTTGAATGAAACAACGGATGAGATGGGCGAGTATATCTTAGCTAGGGCTCCACCCCTTGCCTCGGTTCTCACAACTTTTATTAAACCAAGTTTTTCGAGCTTCCGCGCGTGGTAGTAAACCCTCTGTTCATGCTCCCTTATTTTCCTCGCCAAATCCATGACGCACATGGGTTCCTCAGACAACTCCTTTAAAATCCTTAGGGCTGTCGAGTTGGAGATAGCGTTTAAAAGCTGGGGTTGATTGACGAGCAACGATTCATAAGCCCTTTGTCCGTCAGCTGTCTCTTCTACGAGGAAGACCATGCGTTTTTAACTCGACTTAAACGTTATAAATTTTTTCATAACGTCCATGACTCTAAACGCTTCCCAACGGTGATGAGGATTTTTTAAGGCTACACACGGCTCTTCAAGGAGACTTATATGTGAATAGCGCGTAGAATTCGGCTCCGTGGTCAGGGCTTATGACGGGAATAGACCTAAGAAAGGTTTCAGTGAAGCCGATGAGAGAGGAGCAGGTACAAGAAGTGGCGCGCATCGGCTCCCTCTGCTTCAGTGGTTTAAGGAATCCTGAAGGGGGGAAGAGGTGGATTGAATGCAACTTCCATGCCTACCCAAGGATGCAGTACTTCGTAGCCATGTGTGGAGGGGTGGTGTTAGGTTACATCCTTTGGATGGAGAAGGGTGGGTTCAGGGAGCAGGCAGTTTTGGAGCTTGAACAGATAGGCGTTCTCAAAGACTACAGAGGAAATGGGATTGGTACAAAGTTGGTTAAAGATTCCTTTGAGGAGATGAAGCGGTGTATTAAGGCAAGGGGTTCCGAGCTGAAGCTCGTCGAGGTCTCCACAGGGACGGAGAACGATGCTCAGAAACTCTATGCGAAAACCCTAGGCGCTAAACCAGAGTGCGTTATAAAAGACCTCTACAGGGAGGACGAGGTCTTGATGATTGCGAGGTTTCAAGAATAATTTCACATGGTATCTATGCGCTAAATCATGCATTTATCTGTTAACTTACTCCCCTAAGAGGATGCACCCTTGACAAACCACGCATTCCTGCAAGGAGTATAACTGTGAGCGGGGGATCACATTCTTCCAGGTGTGTCTATGCCTAACACCTTCATAGCGTTTCTTAAAGTTATCCTCACAGCGCTCACAAGAGCCAGCCGGGCATCTTTAAGCACCGTGTTTTCCGCCTTGAGAACGGGAAGCTTATCGTAGAACGTGTTGAAGAGGTTGGCTAGGTTGTTGGCGTAATCAGCCACCAGATACGGTAGCAACTTGTCCGCCGCTTCCATGAGGATCTCCGGCAGCCACGCAACCCTGAGTAGAAGCCCCTGCTCCACATCATCCTTTAAGGCTTCCACACGTGTTCCTTCTAGGCTGAGCCCTGTTTTCCCCGCCTTCTTGAGAATGTTGCAGGCTCTTGCGTGAGCGTACTGGATAAAGGGGGCGCTGTTCCGTTCAAAGTCTAGAACCCGGTCCCATGTGAAGACAACCTCCTTTATAGGCTCCACGGATACCATGGCGTACTTCACCGCACCGATACCGACAACACCTGCGATGGCTCTCTTCTCCTCATCAAGTAAATGCGGTGAACGTTTAACAACCTCTTCGAAGGCTTTGCTCACAGCCTCATCCAATACGTTGTCCAAGGTGATGTACCTGCCTCGACGACTCGACATCCTTAAACCCGGGAACCTTACAAACCCGTAGGCGAAGTGGTGTTGCCGCGCGGCCATTCCCTTCAAGCCTAGAATGCAGAGTGCGATTCGTAACTGCAGCTGAGCTAACTTCTGGTCTGCCCCGACGACGTTAACCACCATATCCGCGTCTTCAAGCTTCTTGAGGCTGTAGGCAATATCCCGCGCCGTGTACAGCGTTGTTCCATCCGCTCTCGTTAAGGTTAGGGAGGGGACCGTGTACCTTTCAGGCAGCCCTAGAGACTCCCTTAAATCTAGGTAAGTCACAGCTTTCTCCGCGTCTAATTCGAGGGCTCCTTCAACAATGGAAACGTAGGGCGTTGCCTTAAGCTTCCTGATAACCTCACCAACCTTTCCCGTCCAGGTAAACTCGCTTTCCCAGTCCCAGCCATCGAACTTCACATCCACTCTGTTGAAGGTTTCCCTAAAGCCTTCCAAGCAGAGCTCCGCGACTTCCTTGACAAGTTTTTTAGCGTACTCCCTCCCCGCTTCATAATCCCTGTTTAACCCCGCCACAGCAGCCTCAGGGTCTGATTCCTTCTCCACCTCAGAGAGAAGCGTGTTAAAAAGCTCAGGATATCTCGCTTGAACCTCGGCTACGACGGCGACCCAGTCATCCAGCTCAGCCCTTAAGCGGCTAGCATTCTCTGTCTCCCCCAGTCCTTGAAGGTTTTCAATCCGTTTCCTAAGCCTCCGTGTTTCAAGGATACAGGACGTTACGGTGTACAGTACGCCGATGAAGACGTCGGGTTTCACGGTGGGCTTAGGTTTTCCAAGCTTCTCGTATCCGTAGGCGATTGTAGCCATCTGGCTTCCAACATCATCCACGTAGTAACGCCTTGAAACCGTATGCCCCCTGGCTTCAAGGAGCCTGGCAAGCGTATCTCCGAGAAAAGTATTCCTTGCATGCCCAATATCGATTGGATGTATCGGGTTTACACTCGTATGCTCAACGATGACTTTAAGCGGTCGGTCAACATTAACGGCGCCCCAAGCCTCACCCAGTTTAAACACAGCTTCTAAGACTGCGTTGAAGAGGTGGGGGCGGTTTACGTAGAAGTTAATGTAACCTGGCTCCGCAACTTTAACCCCTGCAGTGAATGTGGCGCTCGTCATGTCCATAGCGTTTACAATGTCCTCAGCCATTTTAAGGGGGTTTACCAGCCGCTGCCTCGCGAGACTGAGGCATAGGGATGAGCTGAGCTCCCCAAGTTCGGGAGACGGGGGTTTCTCAAGCACTATCTTGGCTTCCTCCAAACCCATAAGGCCCTTGTTTAAAGCCCTTCTAATAAGAACCTCGCATTCCTCGCGGAAGCCTCCCCAGGGGTTTTGCAGAGGCATACAACCGACCTTTTCTAAGGGATAATGGGAAGGAGGCTAAAAAACATGTTTCCCAATTAACGCCTTTAGTTAAAGTGTCCCCTTCACTTCCTCAAAACTTTGATAACCTTGATCGGTAGAGTCCTTTGAGTAAAGTGGTGAGATTGACGCGATGAGGTCCACGGTAGCTGAAGCCATTGTTAGAACGTTGGAGGCAGCGGGGGTAAAACTCATCTTCGGCTTACCAGGTTCACAGACATGTCCTATCTACGATGCTATCTACGCTTCAAAGATTAAGCATGTTTTAACGAGACATGAGGAAGCCGCGGCTTATATGGCAGACGCCTATGCCAAGATTACGGGTCAACACGGCATCTGCGATGGGACTGGAGGACCTGGGGCTACAAACCTCATCACAGGAATCGCGACGGCTTGGACAGACCGTACACCCGTGGTTGCATTCACAGGGCAGCAACCCCAACCGCAGCTCGGTAAGGGAGCCTTCCAAGAACTCGACCACGCAGCCGTTTTCAAACCCATCGTGAAGTGGAGTGTTATGTTGACTAAGCCTGAGCGCGCCGTTGAAGTTACGAGGAAAGCCTTAAGGATGGCTTTAACAGGTAGACCTGGACCTGTGCATCTTAACATTCCTGTAGACGTTCAGAGAGAACTCGTCGAGTTTGAAACAAAGCCGCTTCAAAAGATGCTTACGGGCAAGGTCGCTGCCGGGCGCAGGGATGTGGTTAGGAAAGCGGCCACTCACTTGGTCAAAGCTGAGAGACCGGTGATCGTGGCTGGTGGTGGAGCCCACTACTCAGGGCTCGGTGCATGCAAGGAGGTCCTTGCCTTAGCTGAGTATATCGGGGCTCCTGTCATCACAACCTTCAACGGAAGAGGCGTTATCCCCGAGGACCATCCATTGTCCGCTGGGAGGATGGGAGTTCACGCCCGCCGCTACGTTGACAGAGTTTTAGCTGAAGCTGACTTTATCCTGGCTGTGGGATGCCGCTTCGCAGCGTTAAGTACAAGGCATTGGACAGCCATCAGGGCTGGGACGAGGATGATTCAAGTAGACGTTAACCCTGATGAAATCGGGAAGAACTATCCTGTGGAGTTAGGAATCACCGGAGACGCTGAGGCTGTGCTTACGGGGATCCTCGCCGAGGTGAAAAGCCTATGCGGTTCGAGAAAATTCGAGGAGCTCCCTTGGCTTCTCTGGCTGAGTAGGGCGAAGGAAGAGTGGCTTAGCATCAATGAAGCTATCATGAACTCGGAGGCAACGCCATTGAAGCCTCAGCGGGTATGTAATGAAATCCGGCGTTTCTTCAGCCGTGGAACGGTGTTCACTGTGGACGCGGGGAATAACAAGATGTGGGCTTCCATGTTCCTCAACGTCTTTGAGCCGAAGACTTGGATTCAATCCGGTTCCTTTGGACCCATGGGGTATGGTCTCCCTGCAGCCATTGCCTGTAAACTCGCGAAGCCCGAGAAGGACATCGTAGCCGTAGCGGGGGATGGAGGTTTTGTCATGACGATGTATGAGCTCGCTACAGCTGTTCAACAGTGTACCCCCGTCACAGTTTGCATACTGAACGATAACGCGTTCGGGACTATAAGGCATCATCAAAAACGCTTCTACGGCGGGAGGCTCATATCCACGGAGCTAATTAACCCGGATTTTGTGAAATTAGCTGAGGCTTTCAAATGTTACGGTGAGCACGTTGAGAGACCCAGTGAAATAAGGAAAGCTTTTAAGAACGCTTCAAAGATGGTTAGGGATGGCGTCCCCGCCGTCATAGACTTCACCATAGATAGAGAAGAGCAGCTACCGTCTTGGACATGACTTATTTATAAACGTCTTTCCCGCCACGCCGCTACACCGCGTTTATATACACACGGATTCCACGTTAGGATTCGAGTTTATACCGCTGTAGACTAGGGGCTCGTCTGTGCTCGTTGGATGTCGAGGGGATACTCACGAGTGATTTTCAGAGAGAGGATCCCCACTGATGCGGTGATTTTCCCGGTTACCCGTATCGTATAGGGTGTTCGAAACCACAGGTTGGATGGGAGGTTGAAACTCCCTCTAAACGAGGCGTTTCCATGCGGTTGAATGCTTACACCTTGACCGCCGAGCGCACCGAGCTGAACGTCTTCATAGAAGACATCGGCGACCAGCGATTCGATGATGACCCGTGTATTGGTGGGGTTAGTAATAGTGACCTCGACGTTAACCTCGACAGCGGGTGGGACGAGGTAGAGCGTCTTCCCAGCCTTAACCTGCGCGGTTCTAACCGTTTCCGCTAAATCCGTGGTTAGGTCTATGTAGGTGTACAATATCCCTGAGATGATGAAGAGTGCCCCCGCGATGGCGAAAAGCACGCTTCGACGCATCGCTTAGCCTCCTCCTCAACTTTATTGTGATCGCATCATCGATTTATCGCTTTTCCTCCCGTGAAAGCTTGGTCTACGTACTCTAGGTTCAACCAGATCCTTAAGGTACGTTTATATTACCCAACCTAGGTTATGCGTGTGGTGTGGGGCATGAAGGGAAAGAACTATCGGAGGGTTGCGGGAAGACCTTACAGTAGGAAGGAGTATATACATGGGGCTCCCCCTCCGAAGATCAGCAAGTTCACCATGGGCGACCCAGGGGTAAGCTATGCGTATACAGCCTCATTGATAGCCTTAGCCAACGCTCAAATCCGCCACAACGCCCTCGAAGCGGCAAGGGTCGCCGCGAACAAGGTTCTTCAAGATAAGCTCGGTGAGAAGGGTTACTACTTAAAAGTGAACGTTTACCCCCATCAAGTTCTCAGGGAGCATAAGATGATGATGGGGCCTCACGCGGACAGGCTGTCTAAGGGTATGAAGAGAGCCTTCGGCGCACCAGTAGCTACCGCGGCGAGGGTGGAGAACGGGCAGGAGATTATAACCATCAAGGTTAACGAGGATGCGAAAGACCTAGTTAAGGAAGCCTTAAGGAGGGGTGCAAGTAAGATACCTATACCCTGCCGGTTTGAACTCCAAAGGGTTAGTGAAGTTAGTCTTCCAGCGTAGGTAAGAGGCTGTTTCCACCTGTTCAACCTTGAGGAAGAAGAGTTAGTGAAGAAAACGCGGGGAGCTGGAAGGGTTCTCATCCAAGCTCCCGAGGGTTTAAGAAGCCAAGCCCTATCCCTCGCGAGGTTATTGGAGAGAAGAGTTGGATCCTCGGTTTACATATCAGGTAACCCGTGCTTCGGAGCCTGTAACATAGCCTTAAAGGAGGCTGAAGCCTTAAACGCAGACCTTATCATCCACCTAGGACATACGGAACTCGTTCCCAACCCTGAACTCAAAGTCATTTACGTAGAGGCCAAGTCTAACGTGGATGTCTTAGGGGTCGCAGAGAAAAGCTTACCCTTGATGACCAAGTATGAACGGGTGGGTTTGATAACAACCTTGCAACACGTGCACAAACTCGATGATGTGAAGGGTTTCCTTGAGAAACACGGCAAGGTTGTACATATCGGTGATGTTTCGGGAAACCTAAAGTATCCTGGACAGGTAATCGGCTGCGATTACACAGCAGCCCAAACTGTTAAAGACGCGGTTGAAGTTTTCCTCTTCATCGGTGGAGGTTTATTCCACCCCCTAGGAGCTGCCTTAAAGACTGGAAAGCCTGTGATAACCGCAGACCCCTTCACAGGGCAGGCAAGGGACCTAGAGGAAGAGGTAAAAAAGGTTTTGAGGCAACGTTACGCAGCCATCGTTAAGGCGAGGGAAGCCAAAGTCTACAGCGTCATCCTAGGGCTTGAACCAGGGCAGATGAGGCTTAGGGAAGGGGAAGTCATGGTTGAAAAGCTGAGAAGGCAGGGGAAGGATGTCTTCCGCATATCTGTTAACATTGTCAGCCCAGACATACTTCAATCCTTCGAGGAAGTGGAGGTATTCATAAACATGGCATGCCCGCGATTAGCTGTGGACGGGGTTCAAGCCCTCGGGAAAGTTGTTTTAAACCCGGATGAAGCCCTTATCATGCTTGGTGAAAACACGTGGGAAGCCTATGTTAAGGAAGCTTATGCGACGCAAGGATCTTGAGAGACTTCTAGGCTCCTTGGAGATACATCCATCCCCTAAGAGCTACTTTGAACAGTATACACTCACTGAAACCGTAGCAGCACGGATACTCACACTCGCAGCTTACACATACGATGACATTGTTGCTAAAGTGGTCTATGACCTAGGCTGTGGAAGTGGGCGTTTAGCCATAGGCGCCGCCGTACTCGGCGCCGAACACGTTGTAGGCGTAGACATCGACCCAGTTGCTTTAGCAACGGCGAAACGCAACGCGGAGAAGGTGATGGTTAACCATATCATCGACTGGGTTGCAGCCGACATCCAAGCCTTAACTGGGAGCTGTGACACAGTTCTCCAAAACCCACCCTTCGGAGTGCAACGGCGGGGCGCTGACAGAGCCTTCCTAAGAAAGGCTTTAGGGTTGGGAAAGGTTGTTTACTCGCTTCATAAAAGCGAAACAGATGCCTTCATCAGAAGGTTTGTGAGAGGGCTTGGAGCCAGTATAACCACAACCTTCACAACCCAGATCGATATTCCAAGGATGTTTGAATTCCATAGGAAGCCGAAGTACCCTGTAGAGGTTCATCTTTACAGAATAGTTGCATGATAATAGCAAAGGAACGAAGGGACATTCCTTCGTCTCCCTGACCGTAGCCCGTGAAACCATACGCGCCTTTTAGCGGGAAGGTAAGCTTCCAGTGGATTCCTTTTGAGGAAATCGAGCTTTACCGTGACAGGTATCTGGTATGGCTACCCAATTCTTTATGAACGAGTAGAGGGGGTTAAAGAGTATAATCGCGTAGTAGTAGCCGCGTTACCGTAGGTTTCGAAGTCGAAGTCATAGAGGGCTTTAGGCTATCCCCTTCCTTTTTTCAACTGTTCCATACCTTAGACTCTAAGTTCCCTATTCCAGTTGAGCACTGAAAAGCTTTTATGAAGTATTAGGAACTATGATCGACCGTGTTCGAGGTTGAAGGTCGTAGAGATTACGTCTTCCGGTTATGAAGATGGTTTTAAAGCTGGCTTAGAGGTAAAGGGCAGGTGGAAAAGGGGGAGGTTAACGGACCCCGTTTATTGGGCGGGGTGGACGAGTTACAGCTATGCCTGTTGGCCCATTGAAAAGCGGAGAAAGGTAACACTCGAGGAAGTTCTTGGAAAACTTGGAAGCTGGACGAGGGATGCCGCTTTACGGTACGCTGAGAAGCTTCATCAAAAGAAGATGGCTACGCTCCCGAACCTCAAGACCTACCCTGAACTTGAGGGAATGGATGAGTACATCGACGGGTACGTGAAAGGCTACGCTGAAGCCGCGGGCATCGAACTTAAGGAAGTACTCTTGGAGAAGTATTGGAAGGAAATCATGTACTACGCTCAGGTCAATCGACCTCCATCTGAGGGTGTTGAAGCCTGCACGGAGATTATCTTCACGCGCACAGAGGATGGTCCGATATTTGGACGCGGCTGGGATGATTGGCCGGGATGGTATGAGGATGAAGCCTTCACTCCACCCTCTAAAAAGGTGGTGGAAGAGAAGCCTACCCTCATCAGATACAGAGGTAAAGGTTACAGCCGTGTAAGCGGGATTAACGAGAAGGGGTTCGCAGGCTTCGTAACAGGCGGAGGAGCCTTCTACGAGTACGAAGAACCCTCTCCAGAGATATTCCCCGTCGACGTTGGCGAGCTGATTCTCCGCTACTGCGCCACAGTTGAGGAAGCCGTGGAGATGCTGCAAAGGTATAGGCTCTTCTGGGGTCCATGCAACGCCGTTGTCTATGATGTCCATGGAAACGCCAGGGTTGTTGAAAAATCCCGTAGAAAAATGGCTGTAAGGGATTTAGATGACGCTGGAGTAGGCTTTTCAACCTACGCTGGATGCGAGAATGAAGACCTGAAAAAGCTCTGCGACACCGCATCTCCTCGCTTTAAGTACTACCGGAAACGCTACGATTGGATGCAACGTACTGTGAGTGAGGCGAAGGGAAACCTCTCCTTAGAGGTTGTATGGAAGATGCTGACGGGACATGCTCCCGGAGGAGCCATGTGTCAACACCATGACTCCCTGCCGCCAGGTCTCTGCATTGTCACCTTAGGTGTTTGGGCTGTACTCCTTAAGGAGGGAAGACGGCTCGTCCGGAACGCGTATAAGGAAGGGAAAGACTGGGTATATCCCTGCAGTGTTGAGCAAGTGGAGGTACACTTCAAAGTTCCGGGAAAAACATGATTTCACGTTTATCAGTTTTACGGAATCCCGTTCCTATGCTATAACTCTGCTGTACCTAACAGCTTTAACTACATTTAACTGGTAGCTTATTTAACAGTAAAACGGCGGGGATAGGGTTTGGTTAAGGTCAGGTTTGGATGGGCTGCGCCGACCTTCGCTGGTGCCTATAACACACATTCCGATGTTCCCTGCTGGGAAAAAATCGACTATCCCAGTTTAAAGGAAACCGTTCTGCTCTGCGAGAGGCTTGGCTTCGACTCTGTTTGGCTCTGCGACCATGTGATCTCAGGTGTGAATAAGGAGATCCTTGAATGTTGGACCGTGCTTTCAGCTTTAGCTTCCGCTACTGAAAAGATTAGGCTTGGAACCCTCGTGCTCTGCAACACCTTCAGGTATCCCGCTATGCTTGCGAAGATGTCTGCCACATTCGACGTTGTATCGGGGGGGAGATTAGAGTTCGGGTATGGAGCTGGCTACATAAAGGAAAACGTGTCCTACGGGCTTCCCGTTGTGGAATCAGCAGCGCAGAGGATCCACATGATGGAAGAGGGATTAGAGATTATCAAGCGTATGTGGACTGAGGAGAAGCCCAGCTTCAAAGGTAGGTTTTACGAGGTGCGGGAAGCCCTCTGCGAGCCTAAACCCCTCCAGAAACCCCACCCACCAATATGGATAGGGGGAGGCGGCGAAAAACTTCTCTTGAAAGCAGTGGCAAAGTACGCGAACGGCTGGAACTGGGGAGGCTCTGTTGAGACCATGGTGAGAAAAATGGAGGCATTGCGCATGCATTGCCGTAAAACAAGTAGACAGTTCGATGAAATCGCTAAATCTTGGGATGGTCACGTTCTCATCGCGAAGGATCATTATGGTTTGAAGGCGATTCTCCGAAGGGTTGAAACCCTAAACTCTAACTACGTATTCAAAACCTGGGGTGAAGATAGAGCGTTAGAGGCTTTTAAAGCCACTAACCTCTATGGGACACCTGAAGAGGTTGTTGAGAGGATCGGGCGGTACGTGGACATTGGCATAAACCTTTTCACCGTTTGGTTCCTCGATTATCCCTCAGAGGAAGGCATAAAACTGTTCGCTGAGAAGGTTATGCCCCTTTTCTATTAAGGCTCCTCCAGTTCGCAGCGTTTCCCCTTAAAAATATTTATCGTGGAAGCCATGGGACACTAATAGATTTAAAACTTTTAAACGCTGTAATCTCTACGTTAGACTGCTGCAGGTTGGTGATGTTATTGGTGACCCACTTCAACATGGGGGAGGAAGCGTTTGACCTGAAGGGGCAGGGTGCTAAGTTGCTCTGGGGGTCTGTATACGAGGTGAAGTGTTCACCTGATGGCTCCCTTAATAAAGTCTCTCCTTACCACTATCACACTAAAAGAGAGTATGTGATCATCGGTATCACCGGAGAGATGCGGATCCTCGTTGAAAACGAGGTTCACATCGTAAAACCCCATGACCTCCTATTGATCAAACCGGGTGAGAAGCACATGGAGATCGATGTGGGTAGCAGGGACTTCAAGGTAATCATGTTAGGCTACGACCCCCCAGGCGAGGAGAGGATTCTCGTGCCGTATGAGGAAATCCCAGCGGATATTCGATCTATTGTCGAGGCGCAGCCCCTGCGCGCGCCCATACCGCGTCAGAGATAAGTTAAAAAATCAGGTAAAGCGCACTATCGGGAGTTCCCTTCCTTCAATAGAGCTGTGAATTTCCTTCTAGAAAATGTTTACAGGTTATAGGCTCCGGACGCCCAATTCAGTAGGCTGTAGAAGATGTAGGTTTGGTACCAGTGGCTTTCATGGTGGTTCCTGTCCTCAAATCTGTAGGCTTCCTCAGATTCTACCTCAAGGTCTGAGCCTATGTAAACAACCCTCCTATTAGGGTCCTTAGAAACGACGAGGGCTGGTGTCCCTTCAATCCCGATGGCGGCTCCTTCCGATGGCTTTCCCCAAACGGCGAGGGCTTTACCCCAATCCTTCACCTTAACTCTGAAAGTCTTAAAGCCCTTCTCAGACTCGTATACAGTTCGTTTCCTCTTAGCCGGAGTTAAAAGCCGGTCTTCAGGCTCATTTGGAAACATTAAGTAGCGTATAGTCTTAGATTCGAGGCCCATTTCATCTAGGGTTACCGGGCAGTTCTCCCCTAGGAATGGCTGCCCCATCCATACCACGCCTCCTCCCATAGACACGAACTCATCTACCACTGGGCCATGCTTTTCAGGGTCCTGATTGACAAGCCATAGGGTCACGTATTCGCCTCTCTTGAGGCTTGACTTAGCCTCCTCTAAGTCATCTATGAAGTAGAGGTTCGGATAGGAGTGCATAATCATCGTATCCACACCTCTGGAGTGTACGTGGAAGCGGGTTGGAAAGACTCGGACCCGTAGGTTGCTGGATCCCTTAAAGCCTTGGAATGTCCAATCTATTGGAATGTCAACGTCTAACTGATCCCAGAACCTTATATGATAGTCTGGCGAAACCATGGAGATGGTTTCACTCCTCGTCTCTCCAGCTTCCATATCCATCTCGAACTCCGTCCTACCCATCTTCCAGCCTTCTGGAGGCTTGAGCGTGAACTTGACAGCTCCGGCTTTACTGTAGTTCTTAACTTCCAACCCGTAATCTGCTCTGATGTCGGGTGACTCAGCCATGGGAGGGATAAGCTTAAAACATATCTTATCCTTGGCTTGGAGGATAACTGGCCAAGAGGGCATAGCCTCCCCAAACTGCCTAAGAATCGGTGTGACAGCGTACCCCTTATCCTTATCAGCGAAGAGGGGTATAACCTTGAAAAGACGTAGGTTTTCCACATCGTTAACGTTGACTTCTCTGTACTCCCAGCCCTCTGGCAGGTGCAAGTCCATTGAGTACTCGGCTGTAACTATCTCATCAACCTTGGCTTCAACCTCGATTTCCTCACCGGGAACGAAGCCGTAATCCAAGGGGTGGGATACTGGAACATTGGACCTTGACTTGAAGCGGAGCTCAACGCGTGGGTAGAGGGATTCACCGATTACAATGATTCCCCAAACCGTGATCTCTGGAGTCTCAAA
Source organism: uncultured Candidatus Bathyarchaeia archaeon (assembly GCA_964396445.1). Lineage (GTDB taxonomy): Archaea > Thermoproteota > CALKCG01 > B24 > JAWCPE01 > CAYNFI01. The sequence goes on along the minus strand of CAYNFI010000001.1, from coordinate 55,572 downwards.
CCTGATCCTACGACCTTCAACCTCAACCTCCAGAACCTTCGCATCGAATTTTGGGGCGGCGAAAGTAATTGTAGGAGGCCACTTCACTTTGAAGCCTGATAGGTCTACCTCCAGCATCACTTGTTTTATTGATTGAACATCGGGTTTTGTATTGAGGAGATGTATGATAAGCTCCTCTTTCCCGCTGGCTAAAACCCTTCGGTTCACTATGGTCCTTAGGTGTTCAGGGGCTTCGACCGACTTGACAACATCCTGTGAAACGTAGACATCGACGTATGGGCTGTATATGTAGTCGCTAAGCCTCCTAGAGAACTCTATGTACTCGTCTGAGGGGTTGCTGTGGCTGACATCGGTGCCTTTATTCGCCAGCGTTGTGGCGTATGAGAGGTTCTGGTAAGCCTCCTCAAAGGGAGTGTATGCGTGCCACCCCCACCAAGTTATGTTGCGGGCTTCCAAACTCCGCCGCCTCATCCTGCTGTAGAACTCATCCCATCTGGAGGGCTGACCTAGAGACTCACCCATAGCCGTCCAACCGAAGCGCCAACCCTCCTCATCCACGTACATGCGTGCGAGGTTGTTGGGGCAGACTACGAAGTTTGGATTCCTTTCCGAAAGCATATGGGCGTCGGGATATCTTCCGAAGGCCTCGTCAAGGTGGATGAAGTCAAAGCCCACCCTCTGGGCGAACTCAAGCTGGCGCATCATCCACCTTGAGAAACTCATGTCGGGTATGAGCCTATCCTGCCAATCTGATGAGGGCCCTCTAGCACCCCAGTAACGCTCCATTTTACCATGCCAGTAGTGACCTGCGTACTCCCTCATGAAGTCATCTGTCCAATCCTCCTCAGAGTCAGGTAGCAAGGCGTAGGTGACGGCCATCATACCTCCGCTCAGGTATGTTCCAACCCGCTTGCCTTCGCCGTGAAAACCTTCGATCATCCTTACACCATCCACAGTAGGCCGGCAGTTACACCTATACCATAGACCTTCCTGGGTTTCAGGGAAACCCTTGAGAGCCCATTCCCTCCCAGACATGAAAACCACTCCTCTACGGGGGTCTAGAGATCCCGCAGCTTCCGCGCCCCACTGGACATCCGTGTAGTAATAGCGAAGCTCCTTAGCCCATGTTGGGAGTTTAAGTGCGATAACGGCTCCTTTCGCCCTGAGGAGGGCCTCCCTAGCTTGGAGTAGAAGCCCTTCTCTTTCTACATCGAATCCCAGATCATAGTTTTGAGCCCTACCCCAATACCCTCTTTCCCAACTCTTTGTACCCCTGTACTTTATGAGAAGACCCGTGGCTTTTTTCAAAGCGTCTCCAACATCTAAGGGGAAGTATCCCTGCATCCTAGCTCTTTCAACTTCCCTCTCAATGGCCTCCTTTAAACTCCAGAGATCGACTTCATCCATCCGAAACACCTTTCGAGGTTTCTCCACGTTAAAATATAAGTCTTTTTATGGTAAAGCGTTTAAACTGATGCTGTAATGATCTCCCTTCTCACCAACCTTCAACATAACCAAAACCTTCAAAGCCTCCTGCGAATTCAGCCTATCAACCATCTCTTCACAGGATAGAATCAATTGATTGGAGCTCGAAGACCAAGCGGAAAGGAAGAGGTGCTTTCCCCTACATTTTCTTGATGCGTGGCATGCAAGTGATTTCTCTGACTTCCAGCTCGAAGACCTTATCGGTTGGAGTTGATTTTAACACAACGGCGGTGTCAGCGCCTACATCTGTCCCAGCAATGGCTAAGACTTCCTCAAAGAGAGGGATTAATCCAGCGTCAGCGGCCATGAGGGTTATTTCCACGCAGACCTTCATCCCTTGGCCGAAGAAGTATAGTGTTCGAGCGATGATTTCGGTCGGAGGGAGCCCCCCGAAGTTTTTCTTTATGGCTGTATCCACGCTTCCCATGAGGGCGTGGGTGCCTGTGAGAACTTGAACGCGGCTTTTCCTAAGCTCTTCGAGCTTTGCGTGGTCGGGTGGTCCATAGTCTAGCCACCTCCCCGCATGTAAAGTTACAGCCACAATATTGGTGTTCATCCCTTCAAAGACACGCCTGACTTTCAAGGCTGTTTCTCCAGTGCTTGTGGCTACAACCACATGCCTTAAACCAAGCTCTGTAACCCTCTTCTTAGCCAACTCGATGCATTGATCCGTGTTCTCAGGACCGGGTTCCTCGAAGTAGTAGATTTCCTCCCTCAGCAACCGTCGTCACACTCTCTACTTATTATGTCTACGTGGCTTGCTTTAACTCATCCGTATGCGCTCGGATCTTCTTGATGGCTTCAATGATGAGGTTCATATCATCGAAGTCGCCAAGGAAGATTTTATGAGGGAAGCTGCAAGCTTCATGTTGGTAGATCCTTTCAGCCTCCGGGCAGTAGACCTTTCGATAGTCTAGGTCCTCACGGTGGAAGGGACATTTGCTCCAATCTGTCCTTTCGAATAGGGGGTTACGGTAGATCGGCTGCCCATGAGCTCCGACACCGCAGGGAACACCTTCAGCCTTCAGGGCTTCGATGAACCTATCTCTGGGTACTCCATCGAAGCTCTCTTCATGGTACTTGAAGTTCCAGTAGTAAAAGCACCATCGGGTAACCCTTGGGTCGCGGTTAATTGGTTCAACGCCTTCAACCTCCTTAAGTCCTTTAACGAGGTAAGCCGTGTTCCGTTCACGGGTTTCAACCTGCTCATCAAGCCTTGAAAGCTGGGTTAAGAGGATGGCTGCCTGAAACTCTGTCATGCGTAGGTTTGAGGCGATGCGGTGGAACTCGTAGAAAGGTCGCCCAGAGATACGCCCGATGTGCATGAAGGAGTAAGCCTTCTCAGCTAAATCTTGAGCGTTCGTTAAAACGATTCCGCCTTCCCCGCAGGTTAGCGTTTTCCCCATCTGGAAGCTGAAGGCTCCGAAATGCCCTATGGAGCCTACACGCCGTCCCCTCCACTCAGAGCCGTGGGCGTGGGCACAATCCTCTACAACGATTAGGTCGTGCTTAGAGGTAACCTCCATGATCCTATCCATGTCGCATGGATAACCTCCATTATGCACTGGGATGACTGCCTTCGTCTTATCCGTTATGGCTGCCTCAACGGCGTCCGGGCTGATGTTGTAGCTCGCCGGGTCGATGTCGGCAAACACAGGAACCGCGTTTACTAAGGCAACTGCGGTTGCCGTAGCCACAAACGTGAGGGCGGGGACGATAACCTCGTCCCCCGGACTTACACTAGCAGCCTTAAGAGCACATTCTAAAGCCTGCGTCCCGTTTGACACTGCTATACCGTATTTTGCGTGTTGATAAGCTGCGAAAGCGTCTTCAAACTGCCCAACCTTGGAATCGGAGGGTTTTTCATAGGCCCCACGCCACCACTTCCCGCTTCTTAAAACTTCCAACAGAGTCTTCTCATCTTTTTCATCAAAGATAGGCCAGGGTTTACCTAACTGGTTTTTTATAGTAGGTTCCCCACCGTTTATAGCTAACTTAACCAAGTTGATACTCCTCTGTTACAAAGGTTAAACGTGTTTTGTATTAAACGTTACCACTACATCTACCCGCTTTACTTAGGGGTTAGGTTAGAGCCGAACATTACCAATCAGATCTACGACCATGATTGCAGTGGTTGTACCTGTAGGGTTTAAATGTGGCTTTGCAGATAATAGACGGCTTGAAAGAGATGGGTTCCCATGGGCTTGGCTGGGAAGACGCGGGTGGGGCAGCTGGTGGTTCCTGGTGAAAGGCTTGGTGTAGTTGAAGAATTCTCGGTTGGTGAAGGCGTGTACGAGGTCGACGGCTCCATATATTCCGAGAGGGTTGGATTAACCCGCGTGGATTCAAGGGATAGAACCATCAATGTTCAACCGATCGACGATAAGCCTTGTCTTCCTAAAGTTGGGGATGTAGTTACCGCATACGTTGTTACTTCCCAGGATAAAGCAGCTTTCGTTGAGATCGTTAAGATCGATGATAAACCTTTAAACGCTCCATTCGAAGGAGTTGTCCACCTCTTAACGGTAGGTTTACGATACGTGAGAAGGGTTAACGAGGCATATAAGCCACGGGACGTGATAAGGGCGAGGGTAAGTAGCTTAAAGAACATGACATACCATCTTTCTACCATGGAAAGAAACCTTGGCGTCCTCCAAGCCTATTGTTCAATCTGCGGGATGCAATTAATGAGGGACAAGGGTATCCTAAGGTGTCAAAGCTGCGGCAACCTTGAGAAGAGGAAAATCGCTCAGGATTAGGGTGAAGTCGGGTTATTAATAGAAAGCTTGTTATGGAGGTTAGAACGTGAAGCTGAAGGTTTTGAAAAAGGCGGAGAATGAGCTGAGGATCGAGGTTGAGGGGGAGGGCCACACCTTCTGTAACGCCCTACAAGAAGCCCTCCTCAGAGACGAGGGAGTAGACTTCGCGGGTTACACGATCCCCCATCCTTTGGTCCTCACAGCCATATTCTACGTAAGGACGAAGGGTGGAGAAAAACCTGAGGAAGCCTTATTCAAGGCAGCCGAAAGGGTTGTAAAGGATGTTAGGGAGTTCAGGGAACTTTTCGAGAAAGCATATGAGGAACCGCGTAAGTAGGGGAACTAAAACTAACTGGTTGACGTCAGGAAGGGTTTCTTCCACGTATGAAAGATGATACCTTACCACGGATTTTCCTAGATAGAAATCTTGCAAGCTTCGGTGATGTGCTAGTGAATCTCATATACTCCCTTGCGGTAACGCGGAGGAAAGGGGTACCTGCAGGGGTTAAGGTGAGTAACAGGGTTTTAGCTGAAGCCATGAGGAGGGCTGGGTTGAGGGCTTTTCTACCTGGGAAGATTGATAGACGTTTTATAGGGAACTCGGCTGAAGCCCTCATCGCCTATGCTTGGCTTGGAAACCGCATCTCCTTAGACGAATGCGTGGAAGTTGTTGGTAAAAAGTTTGAAAACCCTGAGGACGCCTTAAAGGACCTTCTCCTAACGATTCTGGAAAAACTCGTTGAAAAATAGTGAAAGCACAAGGACTAAACCCTCGTGTTTCCGCGTCTAGAGTTTGAGAAGTTAAGTGATTACCATCATAATGTGTGTACGGGGAATGCGGTGAAGTGGTGAATCAGTAGCCTAAGTCTTAGTAGCCTAGTATTCCCGTGGCGGGAACACGTGTAAAATGGTTGAAGTCTTAGCTGAAGGAGTTAAAGAGTAGGAAAGACACACTGTTCAACTTTAACGTAGATGCGCCTAACTTATCTCTTCTAAGAGCAAAATTTCTGAACTCAGTGCCCTTTCTAAACGTATAAGAATGCCTTGTGTTGCCAGTTTTTCACCTTCCAATTTAACTTTTTGGCCTGTGTTATCAAATATTACTTCGTAAGTTTTACTACGGTCTACGCCGTGGAGGTGAAGGTTGTATTCAGGTGCTGCAGTACCATCGAGGCGGAAGAGCCCTACGACGGCGCGGGAGGAATCCTCGGATACGTACTCAAGTACGCACCAGTGTTTAGGTTCCTCTCCTTTAAGAATCGGGGTATGATGGTAGACGCGGCATTTCGAGAGGAGTGGTCGTATGAAGTCCTTATAAATTTTCACATGATGCTTTATCTTTTCCACATGGGTAGGATTTCTCTCAGCGATATTTGGATAAATGCCAGTTAATGTCATATGGCTGAACATCGTGCTCCGTATCTGGAAATCCAGATCTCCGTGTATGTGCCCATTTTGCCCCACGCCTGCATTGCGGTCTATGCGTTCAGGCGGTAATACTATGCTCATCCCATTAAGTATGCGTATGCATCTTGGAGCTATCTGCCAATCCGTAATCCACGTATAATGAAACCTACTTAACATACCAAGGTCTGTACGACCTCCTCCACCAGAACAGTTTTCAAGAATAAGATCTGGGAACCTTCTCTTAATCCTGTCATATACATTATACACTGTTTCGTAGTACCGCCACATCGAATTTTCCATGTAACCGTCGCGGGGAATATGCCCTCCTTCCCGTGGCATGGTATTGTAATCCAAGCGGAAAAGGTCGAGTTTAAACCGTTCGATCACCTTTATAAGTTGTTTCTCAAACCATTCAGCCGCCTCAGGGCTGGTGAGGTCGATATCCCCTTGGCCCGTCACCTTTCCATACCGCTTCAGAAGCCACTCAGGATGCTTTTTCACGATCTTTGACTCTGAGCCTATTCTTTCGGCATCTAACCATAATCCGCTTAAAAGTCCTTTCTCTCGGGCATAAGCGAAAACTGGTTCAAGACCGTTAGGTAGCCGATTACCACATTCCCAGTCTCCTACTGTAGTCCACCAGTTTGTACCTTTATCCCCATACCAACCTGCGTCAACAACGAACACTTCAGCTCCAATCTCAGCAGCTACATCTATCTCAAACTTCAACTTCTCCTCCGTCATTTCATGCGTACAGTAACCCCAGTGATTGTAGACAACGAGGTCTTCGCGACCAACGGGCATCCTGCTTAGAACACTTTTTCTAAGGTGATTATGCCATGCCTGCACGCAACCATCGAAATCTGTAAAAATGTACCCGAGATGCACCTTAGGGGTATCCACGTTTTCATGAGGAGCTAAAACTCGGAGAGGCCCTGGATTTATTGGACCTGCTTTGAAATATAAGTGTGCCTCGTTTCCTGGTCCACGATGATCAATCGTGAACTCCGCGGACCAGTTTCCCGACCATTCAATTGCTCCTACAGCATGCTCTCCCGTCGCCTCATTTCTAATGATGAAGAACGGGTTTCCATGCCCGGATTTTCCTGTTCGGCTCTCAATTCTTATGGGAGTTCTGGGAATAGGCAGCCAAGTAAATGTTCCCTCCCTACCCCAAACCTGTTCAGCGAAATAACCAAGTGAAAAAGGATCGCTATCACGTTCAGATAAAAGGTCTCTCCAATCCGCCGCTGGGTTCCGTATACTCATCAAGAGCCCTGAGAGGGGTGCGACAAGGCTTATGGCAGCAGGTTTTTCACCTATGTTTTTTATAGTGAGCCATCGTGATATGAAACCCGTTCCATCAACCAAAGTCTTTACCTCAACGTTGACCGGTCGGATTGTGCTTCGTAAATCGATGACTGCAAAGCGTGTTCTAGCGTCGTCTGATTCTTTTTCATTCATTTCGCATAGTTCCCATCCGAAGTTTAAGCATTGTCCATCAACTTCAAGGTAGAATGCTGGAGGAAGATGAGTTAGCTCCACCACGCGGGTCAAATTGCGTTCAGGTTCAACAAAACCGGAGGCTGACCAGTAGCGAGGTACCCAACGACCATTCACAAGCGCTTCATCATACAAGGTTAACCCAGATTGATAGAGCACTCCTTGAACAGGGTCCTTTCTAAGAATAATAGAAGCATAACCATCGTCTTTTACGTCCAACTCTCGGACACACCTCGAATTGAGGTTTTTACTTGTTTTCAAATTTTCACCACCCCACAATCTTTTAAAGAACACGTGTAACTTCACTCTCCGCTCTACGGCTAAATAACTTGCGATGGCGAATCTTAGAAAATTGAAGGAAAAGCATTTTGCCTAACGGAGATGAACTTTATACGCTATGGTAAGAAAGCTCCCTCCGATATGATTAACAGGAACCGTTTTCCAGAGTGGTTGGTTAAGGAGTTGCCTATCGTGAACTCGTAGCCCTAACCCTTCTTCTATAGTAGGTGAGGGGATGCCTTACACGCATACAGAGGGCTCCGCCTTCTATGCAGAGTCCATGTGTTTTAAGGGTTTCACAGTTAGGAGGTGTATACTTTGTCCCGGAGCCACGTTTACCCGCGATGTGCTCAACTTGATAACGGGTCATCCTCTCATCGGCATCCGCGAGGCTTTTAAAGAGTTTCGTCACGTCTTCAGGTTTCATCCCGACGTTTAGGAGGAAGGAGGTGAGAGTGAAACGCCCGATGTGGGATACGTGTTTCCCAGAGAGGAGAGCGTTGTAAAGGGTTTTTACACAAGGTGGGAAGGAAGCGGTTACTACGATTGATGGAAGCTCTTCCGCGTGGATATGGGGTCTACGCTCATCGAGAAGCCGCCCAAGCTCAACAAGCCTCTCCTTAATAAATTGAGGTGGCTCTATGTCAAGGCTTCCCTCAACCCTTTTCTCAACTTTTATCCGAACGCCCTCAGCGATTAAACGCGCCATCTCATCCTTTGTCAAGTAGACATTCCCATTTCTTACAAGGCGGTTGACAAGCTTCCATTTCTCGTCGTGAAACAGAGGGGCTACCTTTAAGTACTCGGGGAAAAAAATTGAAAAGTTGTAGAACTCCCCGGAGGCTGCGGGTAAAACCTCAACCTTCCAATCTAGGGCGCTTAAGGCTATATGAGCTATCCTACCCATGTCATTCTCTTGGCTGAGAAGGTTGTCAACCCTCTTCGCCTCTGACACAGCGTACCTACGTTTAAGGAAGGCGTCTCCTAAAGCCTTAACCAAGGCAACCGCGACTGGGAAAGATAAGAGTTCCACATCGTAGCTGATGTCCTTGTAGGTGACAACCCCGTTGAGAATGGCTTCCCTCACCCTTTCCACAGCCCTATCTAAAACCGCCTTGTATTCTGACCTCTCAAAGTCCCCTAGGTTTAAACCCAAGGCTCCCACATACTTTGCAGCCTCCCCTGTAAAAGGGTACTTAGCCAAGTTTGACCTTGAGAGCGCCGAAACCGATACCCCCTTGTTAAACCCTTCCAATTCTACTTAGAATTTAGGGTGGAGAGCCTGAATATAAATCATAAGCCGACCCAAAGCCATTATATTCGAGCGTAGTATAGTTTAAAAAACTCCAGTAAATCGGTAAAGGTTTTTAAACTTCCGTACTACCAAGTAGCATAATATATAAATATCTGCTCGAAAATTCTTTTAATGGGGTTATACCTGCATGTCAGAAGGAGAGTTCCCAGGTTGGTTTAGTAGAAAGAGGCGCTATCCATACAGAAGCTGGTTCTTCGAAGACGTTGATGAGTTGATGAGAGAAATGGAAGAGTTCTTCCGGAAGGAGTTCGAAGAGTTTGCAGGACGTGTTCCCAAGGACCTAATCCGTGAAAAGAGGCTGCCGGACGGCTCAACCGTAAAGGAGTGGGGGCCCTTCGTCTACGGCTACTCCATGACTATCGGTCCAGACGGTAAACCGTTAATAAGGGAGTTCGGCAACGTGAGACCATCCTTGAAGCCTACACCGCGGGGGCTTATACGCCCAAGCCTCGACGTTAAGGAAGAGCGTGAACCCCTTGTAGACGCCCTATCCACTGATGGAGAGGTTAAGGTTGTCGCTGAGTTGCCTGGCGTTGAGAAGACGGATATAAAACTCCATGGAACTGAGGACGTGTTAACAATCTCGGTGGACACCCCGCAGCGTAAATACTATAAGGAAGTCGAGTTGCCCGCCAAGGTTGATCCAAAAGATGCTAGATCATCGTATAAAAATGGGGTTCTAGAGGTTGTCCTAACGAAGATCAAAGAGAAGAAGCCTAAGGGTGAAGAGATAAAGGTCGAATGAACCGCCACAGCGTTTACTAGGCATAAGGCCCCGTTCACGGACTAAACCATATCTTTTTTCCCATAAACTATAGATCACATTATAAATCTGCGATTTGGTTTAGCTGCTGGTCTATTCGGGTTTCCCCCAGTGGGCTATGAATAAGTAAACGCTTTATAGGCTTAACTTAAGTAGTTTAGTAAGTTTTAAAACTGAGTTTAGGAAGTGTTAAAAGAGACAAGTGGTTTAAGCGTAGGCTGGTGAAGCCTATGACGGGGATTCTCCTCGTTAGGGATGTGATGATTCCTGCCGTTAAGACTGTGAAGCCTGAGGCAACGGTTAAGGAAGCGGTTGGGAAGATGAACAAGTTCAGTATCGGCTCCGTTGTCGTTGTGGATGTGAAGAAACCTATAGGAATTCTTACGGAGAGGGATATCCTAAGAAGGATCGTTGAACCTGGTTTAGACCCGGAAACCATCAGCGTGAGGCAGGTGATGTCAAGCCCCGTCATCACGATTGAGTACGACGTTAGTATAGAAGAAGCTGGGAGGCTTATGGCAAATAAGGGGATTAAGAAGCTTCCTGTCGTAAGAAAGGGACAACTCGTTGGAATAATTACTTCCACGGACATCGTAAGAGCTGGACCTGGATTACTGAAACTCCTTGAAGACCTTATGTGGCGTCGAAAGGGTGTGTAGAAACAGAGAAGATACTACAGGGTTACCTTAGAATTCTTAGACTATATTTTTCTTTTAAGCTTCTTCACGTACGCCACCGCCGATATACCAGCCACAGCACCTTCCCCAGCCGCTGTGACAACCTGCATCCCGCCGCATGTACAGTCCCCAGCCGCATAGACACCTTCGATGTTAGTGTGTTGACGCCGAGTAACCTTAATGCAACCCCTTTCATCAACCTCAACCCCAGCGTTCTTGGTTAACTCCGTCATGGGAACTACCCCAAGGGCGATGAATACGCCTTCAACGGGGAGACTGCGCTCCGTACCTGTTTTTACGTCTAAAAGCCTTATACTTTTAACCACAACACCGTCTCCCTCGACCATCGTAACCTTACTGTTTGGGAGAAGGGTTATGTTTGTTTTCACCCTAAGCTTAAGAGCTTTGCCAGCTTCTATTTCCTCCCTGTCGAACACGAGGAAAACGCTGTTTGCGAAATCTGATGCGAGCAACACGTCATCAACAGCTTCATCTCCATACCCTACAACCGCTACACGCATATCCCTGATAAGGGGTGCATCGCAAACGGCGCAGTATGAGACCCCTCTTCCAAGGTACTCAGCTTCCCCCTGGACTAGGAGCCTCCTCCTCTGAGTGCCCGTAGCCACGATAACCGCGTCGCTCTGGTAGACACGTGTCCGTGTTCGCACAAGCTTCTGCTCTCCCTTGAACTCTATGGCGACTACGTCCTCAGGATACCTAAGCTCAACCCCAAACCTTTGGGCGTGCGCAACCATCCTCTGGCTTAGCTCGTAGCCTAGTATGCCCTCGGGAAAACCGGGAAAGTTCAGGATCACAGGGATCTCATTTAGGCGTCCACCAAGTGCTTTCCTATCGACTGCTAAAGTTTTTAAACCAGCCCGAGCGGTGTAGAGCCCAGCGGTTAATCCAGCCACACCTCCACCTAGGATGATGACCTCATAAATTTCTACAGTCATCGCGGTCAACCATTAAGATTTACTCTCAACCCTGAAGCTATATGGAAAAAGACCGTGAGGTTAGGACTAGGGTTGACGGTGGGGAAGGTCTTTACGGGGTTATTCGATGTAAGGAGCGATGAGGTACTGGAGTTTCCCTTGAAGTAGTTCAAAGTCAAGTTTGAGAGGTATGTTACTGCTAAATTCGATGGACACGGTTTCAGATGTGGTGGAAGCTGCTTTCACGATTTCCGATAGAAAGTTGAGGCTGTACGTAGCACTAGATTCTTCCTTAACCTGTAGGTCTACAAGGGCTTCCGTTTCCTTATTTAGTTCTACGGTAAAGCTGCCTAGGTCACCAGAGGCTTTCATGTTAAACCCTTCAGCTTTGGCTTCAAACTTTATATTATCGCTGACAGTTGCGGCGTCCTCCACGGTTCTTGAGAGGCATGCTGTTGTAATCCGTGCCTTAGCGTTGAAGGCTACTTTAACCGAGGGAATCTCTTCTCCAACCAAGTCAAGAGTTGACATGCTGAATGTTCTCACATACTTACCTGAAAGCTTCAGAACAAGCTTGGCTGCCTCTTCGTCAAAGCTTAAGTCTAAGCTCTCATCGCTTCCCGTTCGCCTTAGAAGTTTAAGCATCTCTCTAAGGTTGATGCCCACGCTTACAGGTTTGTCGCATACGTATTCCTCGAAGGCTGTACTCTTCCACTCAAGGTCTACTAAAGCCACATGGCTTGGGTCCATAGCTTTAACCTTCACACCCTCAGAGTCCGCGTTGAAGACAGCTTCATCCACGAGAGCGGAAACAGCTGTTAGCATGTTCCTCCAATCCGTGGCATCAGCTAACTTAACCCTGAACGCCAACCTAAACCCTCCACACTTATTTCCGTTAATCCCCTTTTGAGCCTTTCGTACATTAATTCCTCAGCGGTGTAGAGAAAGGTTTTCACGAAAACTTTTTTCCCTCTGTACCGTACAAGGTTTCCCTTAGAGCTACGGTGACTGCTCTTTCGTCTCTTCCTTCTCAGGAGTTGGAGTCTCGGTCTTAACTGTTTCAACTGTTTCAGGTTTGGTTTCCTCAAACTCAAGGGGTTTTGGCGGAGGCGTTGTAGCCATTGTCCAACCTATCCAAGCCATTATGACGAGGATCCCTCCGACAGCGGCGAAGGCGGTGAGTTTAATGATGATATCCCACCAGATGGAAATAAAGACGAGCCAGAAGTAGAGTACTATTCCAATTAAGCTGGCTAAGAGCATACAGGCACCGATCGCTTGGTCTTTAGCCATGTCTTCTCACTCCCTCTTTCATTCATGAAGGTTTAAACCTTATAAGCTTTGTTTACAAACCCGCGTTTTAACTTTTCAAGCTGTAACGGTATAATAGTAGATTTCAACCTTCATGTGACGACCCTTATTAAGCGTTTCACATATAAGCCTTTATGGTCTAATCCTCAACCTTGTAAGGGTAAGATACTCTTTACTCTTTCGGTTTGAGAGAGTGTTCCATCAACTTGGGATAACCATGTCGGCTATGTCGACACTGTAATCCACGGTTTTAGTTAGAGCGGATAAGACCGTTGCGAGGTATATGAATTCCTCAAGTGGAAGTTGCGCGATACGTATCTCCGTATCCTTTACCCTCCTTAATATCGAACCCCTTAACTCCCTCACGTTGTTAGCTAGTTTATAGTCTTTCGATAAGAAGGCGTGGATGGCGTCTTCATGTAATTTGAGGACGGCTGGGAATGTTTCCTTAAACTCTATTCTTACATTCTCTGGTATGGTTGATAATCTAGGTAGTAGGTGCTGGGTTATTGTAACCAGCTGGTCGGCTATGGATTCAACGAAGCTGGCGACAAGCCTGTAGTCCAGGCAGTTTATGGGGGAGAAATGGAGTTCCTCGCTGAGGGCAGGATGCTGGATCAAGGTTCTTAACACACGGACGAGTAGGAAATATAGACGGTCAACTTCATCGTCTCTTTCAATGATCGTCTCGGCGAGGTGGGGGTCTACTTCGAGTAGGCATGTAACTAAATCCCTCTGCATACTGGCCACGAGCAGGTACTCCCTACGAAGGATCTTCTCTGGAGGAAAGGCTGATGGTTCGAGGAGGCATTGTAGCTGAACCGTTCTAGCGTCTTCCTCAACAATCTCTAAGCCTATAAGCCTCCTTACAACCGCCTTAATCCTTTCAAGGTCTTCAAGCCTTAAACGCTCCTTGGATTCAACGGTGATCACATCGTAGCCAAGCCAGTATTTACTTGTGATCTCCCGTTCAAGAAAGGGTGAAAGCTGAACAGAAGCCGTTTGAGTCACCTTCCCTATTTTGTAACCTGGTGTAACCGTTAGGCTTCCATCACCACGCTCGATCACGGTTAGACGCGCGCCCTTCGAAACGTTGTTCCTAACTACCCAGTTTTTCGGTAGGGATATGAATAAGGTCCCAGCACTTTCTTGAACCTTCCTAACCTCCATAGACAGCCCCACTTTATAAGAGGGTTGGTGAATATGAAGATTTACCATGATCCTTAATGACTTAGAAGTAGTTAACAGCAACTTTGATCTTCCCTAATGACGATCAACCTTAAATAGTCTCCTTAGAAGTCTTAGATCACCGCAGGTTTAAAAGGTATTGGTGACTGAGAATGAAGGTTGGAATTCTCACCGTGCTATTCAACGATAAACCCTTCAACGATGTTTTAGACTTCGTTTCAAGGCTGGGCTATGAAGCCGTGGAACTCGCAGCTTGGAAAGGAAGCACCCATATTGATATAGAGGCTATCCTTAAAGGCGGGGCTGGAAAGTTTAAGAAAAATGTGGAGAAGCGTAGGCTCATCATCTCTTCCTTGAGCAATCACTTGGAAAGCCAGCTTATTCTGGGGCCGCTGGACCAGAGCACAGATGATTGGTTTAAAGGCACACCTGAGGAGAAGGTACAGTATGGAATAGAGCGGATGAAGAAGACCATTGAAGCCGCGGCTGCCCTAGAGGTTCCCGTCGTAAACGGCTTCACAGGCTGCCCTGAATGGGGTAAGTGGTTCATCTTTCCCCCAGCTCATGAAAAGATCTGGGAAAGCTATTGGCAGGTCTACAAGGAGCGGTGGCTTCCCATCCTCGACCATGCAAAGGCTCACGGTGTTAAGGTCGCGTATGAAACCCACCCACAGGAGATGAACTACAACTTGGAGACCGCGAAGAAGTTGCTGGAAGTTGTTGAAAACCATCCTTCAGCAGGATTCAACTACGACCCCAGCCACCTTCTCTGGCAACAGATGGACCCAGCCCTATTCATATACGAGCTCCGCGACCGCATATTCCATGTACATGCAAAGGATGTTGAATGCGTTCCCCACTCCGTTTCAAGAACAGGTGTCCTCGCAACAGGAGGCTGGTCACGCATCGCAAGACCTGTAAGGTTCAGAACTATAGGCTGGGGACAGATCCCGTGGAGGCGAATAGTCACAGCCTTCCTTGAAATAGGCTACAACTACGTCATGTCCGTGGAGCATGAAGACCCAACTATGAGCCGAGACTCAGGTGTACGCCAAGCAATTCAGTACTTGAAGCCGTTACTTCAAGTTGAGCCGCCAGAGGTACGGCCGTGGTGGTAAAATACCTCATCCCTCTTTTTTCATCTCCCTTCCATTTTAGCCCGCCTTTTACGTGAATTATATACGCCGTTGCTGAATGTAGACAGTTTCTATAGCTCTTAAGCCATTATATCGTACTCTTCAAGTTTAACCGCGCCTTCGACGGGTTTTCCAGCAAAGAAGTCTTGAAGCGCTTTTAACGTGGACGCGCCTATCCTGAAGTATCCATAGTAACCCGCCCCAGATATGTGAGGGGTGATGATCACATTTGATAGATGTCTGAGGGGGCTATCTGCGGGTAAGGGTTCGGGGTCAGTCACATCTAATACCACGTATATCCTACTTGATGTACATTCTTGGATTAGGGCTTTATAGTCGATCACTCCTCCCCGTGAGGTGTTTACGAGGAGCGCTCCGTCTTTTATGAGCTTAAGCTCTTTCTCCCCAATCATCCTATAAGTTTCAGGTGTAAGAGGCGCGTGCAAAGTAACGAAGTCAGCTCTCGATAATAGAACGTTTAGTTCGTTTTTTTCAACTCCGAGCCTCTCAGCCTCAGACTCTGATACATACGGGTCGTATAATAAAATCCTTACATCGAAGGTTTTTAACAACCTGATAACTTCACGCCCGACCTTGCTAGCCCCTATGACGCCGACTATGCTACCCATGAGGAACTGCCCATTTACCTGAACCCGTGGGTCACGCCAGATGCCGTGCTCCCTGAAAGCTAAGGCGTGGTCAATGAACCTTCTGCAGCCCATTATAAGGTAGCCTATCGTAGATTCGGCTACGTTATAGGCGATGGATTCACGGGCGCTGAAGACGCATATACCCTTCGGTACGATGTACCTTTCGAAAACTTCCCTAGAGAGCATATATTTCACCGATCCTGCGGAGTGAGTTATGATCCTGAGTCTATCCGCGTTTTTGAACACTTCTTCGGTTAACGGTGCTGCCCCCCAACCCGTAATCAGTCCATCATATCCCCTAATTTTATATGCAACCTGAGAGATGGTATAGTTCACTCCGTTCTCGTTTAGTGTAACATCGAAGGTTTCAAGCAATTGTTTAAAAGTCTCTCCACTAAAGACCTTGCCTGTATGCTCGGGAATTGGTGTGTATAAGATCCTTGGTTTCGACAAGTTCTTTACCCCTGTAATAGGTTTTTACATACTCATTATAAACCCTTAGATGTTAGACATTATATCCATAGATTATAAAATGTGATGCTCTTATGAGGGCCCTAGCGTAGACCCATTATCTGACTCTTCCTCGTGTTCCAGTCGAGGAGTATATCCTTCATAACGGTTACGGTGACTTCGACGGCGTGTTCGGGTATGCCAGGTGCCTTGGGTTTCGAGGTGAAGGATAGGAAGTAGTAGTCTGTTTTCGGCTTCTTTGTAGCCGTTAATTCATTTATGGTTGAGTACTGGTTCCTACCTTCGATGAAGCTGTAGGTGAAGCTGTTCTTAATAATCCTCGTGCCGTCTGTCATAACCTGCTCATCGGTAGTAAGGTCTTCAACTCTCTCATAGTGGAGCCCTGACAATTCCCTTAATCTATCCAAGAGGTAGGAGAAGAAGAAGGGGGCTTCCTTCTCATGAACCCTTATCGGCATGCTGTAAACCCGCCCTGTGTACACCTTGAACAACTCCTTCTCCCTCTCTCTTTGCTCAGGTTCAGTCAGCTTAACCTTCTTAACCATGGAGGGGGTGGCCATCATAGCCGCCCGCGTAGCCGGTCTGATTGCTGAGACAACGGTTACGAGAAGAGCGATGCCTATACCGATAACGCCCCAATACCACTCAAGCTTTTCTCTAACCCCGATCTGGCCAGTGGGACCCAGCAACGTCATCAAGCGATAGGACCCTAATCCCAGTAGGTAGCCTAGCCCTCCACCTATGAAGCCCATGACGATGGACTCGGCGAGGAAAAGGCTCGCGATGTGCGCGGGGTTGAGGCCTAGTGTGGAGAGTAGAGGTAGCTCCCGGTTACGCTCAAAGAGGAGGTTCATCATAACCATCATCACGTTTAAAACGACGAGGATGAAGGGGATCAGGAACTGTTCAACCCCTTTTACCTCGAACTTCTCACCCGTGTAATACTTCGTAAGCTTCCCAGATTCAAAAACCCATGCCATATAACCCTTCAACGCCATCCTATTCCCGAAGTCCCCCAGCTTCCCCCCTGTGATGTCTGTTAGGAAAACGAAGATCCTTGAGATCCCAAGTCTTTCACTAGGTCGACTGTCGGGGTTGAGAAACGCCCTCATCTGGTCTATGTCTGTCCAAGTGAAGACCAGGGTTTCAGTTTCATTAGTTCTAACGACATCGGCGCCTCTGAACTTAGCCGGGGTAAAGGGAAGCCCATTGATATCGTTTAGTCTAAAGAAGGAATCGTCGAGGAAGCCTATGATCTTAAGGCTTCCATAGAATTTGCCGTTCTCATTTAAAACCTGTAAGGAGCCGCCCACTGAAACACCTAGTATATCCGCTAGCGTTCTGCTAAGGGCAATTCCTTGGGAAACGTTGGTTGCACCAGTGATGTAACTACTTATCTGGGTTACACCACGGTCCTCGTAGCTTGGGATAACACCAGCGACCCCGTAGATCTCCCAAACCTGTCCACGGGAGTAGTTGATGTAAAGAACCGGTCGGTCTGATGGTTGGTTCTCAACCTTAGGTACGATTATGCCCGCCCCGTAGTCTTTAAGGGATTCAGCTTCAAGTAAGTCGAAGAAACCTATAGAAGTCTTATCAGGAACAGGTCTCTGTAGAAGGACTCCGTTAACCGACGCCGTTGTTGTTGTGGGTCCTTCAACTACTATGCCCCAAACACGGGAGAAAGAGGTTAGGGCTGTGAAGCCTAGGACAAGGATCATTATGGACAGTATGCAGAAGGCGCTTCGAAGCTTCCTT
Source organism: uncultured Candidatus Bathyarchaeia archaeon (assembly GCA_964396445.1). GTDB lineage: Archaea > Thermoproteota > CALKCG01 > B24 > JAWCPE01 > CAYNFI01. Next base: position 37,932 of record CAYNFI010000001.1, on the reverse strand, counting down.
CGTTTAACGTTTCTCTTACCTATAGAGAAGATGACTGGGACAACGTTTCGAAGTGGAGCTTTTCCCTCAACTATAGGCTCCTTGTAGATCCTTGGAAACAGGAAGAAAATGGCTAAGGTGAGTACGATGGATAGGATTGTAACGCTTGAGAATAACAGGTCACCGCGAACAGGTATCTGCGTGACTAAGAGGTTTAGGTTAACTATAGTCTTAAGAACAAGTGTGAACCCAGGGTAGATGTAGAAAAGCGCGGCGACCACTAAGGGGTAGAGAATGAGTGAGGTAATGATCTTTTTCCTATTGTTTTCGAAGAGGAATGAGGCGAAGACGACCATGAAGACGGCGAAGAATGGGGGGAAGAAGATGGAATGAGACTGCGCGAGGAGGTACATATCATTAATGCGTCTTTCAAGGTTCTCAATATTTGCGTATGCTGCCTCAAGGAGTTTGAAACGTACCTCTTTTAGATCTTCACTAGTACCTCCCTTAAGCGTTAACTCCGCTCTAACTATCGTCTCTGAAATAGCCTGAAGGTCTTCTCTTTCAGCTCCAGCGAAGAAGCCGACGTATTCTGCTTCAACTAAACGCTTTTCGATATCCGCCACGAGTGTTTTCAACGCTTGTACGCTGGACATATAGGAGTAAGTGCGTACATCGATCGTTATCAACTCCCCTTGGGAAAGGTTGAAGGGTTGCCCATTTAAATCGATGAAAAAGCTGATAGGCTCACGTGTTTGCGTTCGCTTATTGACTATCTCCGCCTTTCCCATTATCTTAACTTGAACTCCAGCTGGAACAATGACGTTTACTGAGCCTTGCTCCCTGAAACTCTTGTTAAAAAGGCCTAGTGGAATAAATCGCACATCAGGTGCAAGTTCGTACCTATAAGGAGCGTTCCCGTATACGCTGATGTAGGGTACACCCAACACTGGCTTTGTCCAGTTAGGTTGAGGTATAACAACTTCGAAAGTATACCATAAAGGCCTCCCCAAGCTTATAATATTCCAAACTTCTACACCAGGTTCCCCGCCAGTTAAGTTGACTGTGGCGCCGGGATGTAACCTGAAAGAAACCTCCCTAGACTCTGTGACGCGGTTTTCCGGGGCATAGATGTTCTCAGGATACACGGCGGGAATATAGTCTATCGCTCCTGTTCGGGGGTCTCTATGATAAACATAGATGATGTATTGGTGTCTACCCCATGGTTCTACCCCCTTTACAGAGATAGAATAGTACCCAGATGAATCGGTTTGACGAACTGTGTGGTTGAGTGTAGCCCAGTCAAACACTATCACGGTCGCGTTTGATATAATTTTTCCATTCACATCATAAACCGTACCGTAGATATCTATAAAATTTTTCTCAAGTTGAGCGGAGACCCCGGAGCCTAAGCTTATGATGGTGAGGGTTAAGATAGCAGTGACTGTGAGTAAGTAGGTTCGTCTCAACACTTCGAGGCAGCTCCGCCGTCGTTACTCGAACGTTATCAAACACTTGAGAAATATAAGGGTAAGTGATATCACGTATCACAAATAATGTTACTTAGTGTTATCATCCATGGTTTTTATGCGTCACATGTAAGGTAATTTAACTTTTTATACATCACATATCACAGCTTGCTTAAGGGTTTTAGTGAAGACGGTTTAGCCAACATGTTTGTTTTATCTAGAAGTTCTTTATGAATGGCTTTTAAAACCTTCTCATTAATCTCTTCCCCTCCCTTTCTCTCATTTTTTTTATACGCGTCTATGTAATCCTTAATCTCGTTTCCGAAGTGTATGTAATCGTTTAACTGTGTTAGGTCTAATAAACCTAAGTAACCTAAGAGGTATAAAGTAAAAAAAGCTTTTACCACGTTCCTCCTCGCCTGGGTGAGTATCCTGTTATATGCGCCCCTTGTAACGCTTTTTGGTAGTATTTTTGCTTTTTCCGTGTATATTATTCTTTTCTGTACTATTTCTTCGCTCAAAATGTCGATTAGAAGTCCCTCGAACTGTCTTCTGGTTAAAGAGCTCTCGCTTAATAATATTTTAACCATTTGGTCATCTAGAACAGAATTCAACCAACCTTTAAGATCATGTTCCCATTCAGCCATATATACCCTCTGTCTACAAAAATGTATCCATTCTATGCAACTCTTAAATCTTTCTACAGAGGTGTTATGAACCCCTTTCATCCATGGAGAATACACCCAAACCTACCATCAATAAGATTTCCTCACCATCCTCTTTATTCATAACTACTAATAGCTTAAGATAATTAAACGGGTAGAAGGGCGTCATAATGTATATTTTATAGGCCCTATGAGTTCTGCAAATATTTGATGTTTAGAGATATCCAAGTCTTAAGGAACCCTAAGATCTAAATAACAATGCTTATCTTCATCCTATGTGACATATCATTTGGGATACGTTTAATGTCACATGTGATACCGTCAGGTCACAGTTTAAGGGTAATGCGATTAGCAGCTAACCTTACGCAGAAAGAGTTAGCTAGTAGGGCGGGATTAAGCCAGTCCCTTGTCTCACGGATCGAGAAGGGAACTGTTGACCCTAGACTTTCAACTTTGAAAAGGATTCTTGATACGATTAACACTTCACGGCCTAAAGCAACTATTGCTAGTGAAGTTATGCATGGCCCCGTAGTATACGTTGAGACCTCTCATCCTATAAGGACGGCGATTGAGTTGATGAAGAGATATGATATCTCACAGTTGCCTATAATGAGAAATGGTTACCCTGTGGGGAGTATTCAGGAATCCCTTATTTTGAAACGGCTTACGCATGTAAGGGATGTACGTAGTTTCTTTGAAACCCCCGTCCAAGACGTTATGGAAGAGGTTTTTCCGTCAATACCACCCAACACAGATGTGGAGGATGTTATTTTTACGTTGTCAAGAGGGGCTTCAGCCCTTCTGGTCATGGAAGGGAGTAAAATGTTAGGGATTATAACAAAGATCGATGTCATCCTTAATCTTTTACGGAGTGAGGTTGAGCGTAAGAGTTAAGCATATGATCAGGGGGTAAAAGAAATCGAAACAACTACATTGATTGAATTGGCTGCGCTTTTGCTACTGTCAATCATGTTGCTAGTCCTCTATGCCCAGAAGTTACAGCGTGTTAGCGGGGAGTATAAAGAGATAAGGAATATGTTAAGACATGTTCTAGCCACGTACAGCCGACGTCTGCAAACGTATGACGTAACCATTGAGTCAATAAGGCGGTACTTGGAAGAACATTCCGCCTCTATTAAAAAACTAAGGGGTGAACGGGGTAGGACGGGTTTACCTTTAGAGAGATTAGAGAAGGCGGTTACCCTATCCTTGGATGCGAGCAAGAAAGCGTTAAGCCAAGGTATTTCACAGAGGGAAGAGTTCAGAAAGTTGGAGAGTAAAGTGTTAAGAATGGAGGAAAATCGGAGTAAACTTAGACGCATAGATGAGTTGGAGAAGGAGTTTATGATTTTGAAATCCGCCTATGACGCCCACGCGGCTGGTGAGGTTACACAGCCAATGATAGAGGAAAAGGTGGGGGTGCAGACTCTCTTGGCTGGGGGAGAAGAGGTTATTTCGCGTTTAACACAGACGGAGTTACAGGTGTTAACTATTCTAGGGGGGCAAGGTGCAAAAACTTCAAGAGATATTGAGAAAGCTTTAGGGAAAACACGTGAACATACAGCGCGGCTTATGAAGAAACTTTACTTAGAGGGATATGTTGAAAGGGATTCGCAGAAACTCCCATATATCTACAGAGTCAATGAAAGAATCCGAAGCTTTATAAATAGGAGGGTCTAAGCTTCCCATGACCTTCATTACTAAGTGGAAGCCTGTTAATTTTATACCGTCTTAATGCTCTAGAACCCGATTTCAAAAGAAAATTATCTCCTGATAATCTCTGAAGGTATGTTGAAACAGTACTTAGAACTAAGGGTTCATTGTAAACTTCTTCGTAAACAGATTGGACATCTTTGGAGGAGAACCAGCCTATAGGAAATTTCTTCGTAAGTAGCGCACGTACCCTTTCAAGTTTGGTAGATTCATCTAAGCTTCCGGAATCCTCCTGAACCGTGTTTTTAGAGGAGATGCCGCCTAAGAGCTCCATAAGGTCTAGGACTTGTAGAATTTTCTCCCGGGAAACGTTCCCTTCAAAGGTGATTGTGAATCTATTTCCCTGAGTGTCAGAGGCTTGAAAACGCAGTTTTGACGCCATCCTGCCACCTTTCACTTCACAGTTACTTTATTAGCGAAATAAAAAAATTGTGAAGGGATCGGTGTACTAAAAAGCCTAATTTAAGGAGTAGAAATGGAGAAAAACTTAGAATTTTGGTTAGATCTCTATTCGCAGGTTCACAAAGAGGCTATAACAGAATATGCGCATAGAATCTTAACGGGGAAAATCGTGGAGTGGAAATAAAGGGGTTCTTGAATTGGTGAAAAAACTTGTTACGAAATGTTAAATAGTCGCAGATTTCAGTTACACTATCATAATCAAGGATTTCTAACTTCACGTCATTCACAAAAGCATTTGGGCCTATTGAATGAACGCTTAAGAGGTATAGTATTTTACGATACTCCCACCCCTTCACTTCCTATGGAACATATCATTGGAAAATATGGGGCCTTATTCTGTTATTATAACAGAATAGGAACCGCCTTGTTTATTATTTTTAAGACATAAATAATCTCTGCTCGAAAAATGTTTACAATGAACACGAATTTTTCCTTTATACCTGTTTTATTTTTTCAACTGTCCATGATTTTAGGTATCGGTTGGAGTGGAAACAGGGGGCTGGGGCTTTTGAAGTTTTTAATTAGAAAATTCAGGGCTATTATCGAATTTTTTTTATTGTTAATCTTTTATGCAGGAGGCTTAGTCCTTAGAGTTACTAACGCATCTATCCAGGGTCAGTATGGTTCAACAACAATTATCTGAGATATTCGACCATTTTCTAAGAGACTCCTCTCTTCTAATGAACCGTGAGGTTTTAAGACCTGATTATGTCCCAGAAAACCTTCCTCACCGTGACGAACAAATCCAAAGACTCGGTTGGACCTTAGCACCCGTTCTTCAAAGTGTTAGATGTTCTAACATCTTCGTATATGGGAAGCCTGGCACCGGTAAGACAGCGGTAACACACTTCGTATTAGGTCACCTCATTCGGAAAAGTGATGAGGTGCATGTACCTGTTAAGGCCTGTTACGTAAACTGCCGTCTTGTAGGGACAGATTACAGAGTCCTATCATCTCTATGCGATGCTGTCCATATACGCGTCCCATTCACAGGATTGGCTACAGGCGAGGTTTTCGACCGTTTCAAGCAAGGATTAACCTCTCATGGCGGTATCTTAGTCGCGGTCCTAGACGAAGTCGATATACTCGTTAAATACCATGGTGATAATCTACTCTATGAATTAACGCGAATAAATGAGACATCTAATGTTGGTAAAGTCGTTCTTATAGGTATCTCAAACGACCTCAATTTTAAGGATCTCTTAGACCCCCGCGTCTTAAGCAGTCTCAGCGAGGAAGAGATCGTATTCAAACCCTACACAGCTGATGAGTTGTACGATATACTCCTCGAACGGGCCCATGCCTCTTTTGTTAAAAACGGGTTCCACGATTCTGCCTTACGCCTATGTGCGGCTCTAGCTGCGACTGAACATGGTGATGCAAGGAGGGCGCTCGACCTCCTGCGGGCGGCTGCAGAGATTGCTGAGCGTGAAAGAGTCAACATAGTCACTGAGGAATATGTGAGGAAGGCTCAGCGAAAAATTGAGCAGGATAGGGTTAGCGAAGTTTTGAATTCACTTCCCTTACATCAGAGGCTTGTCCTTTATAGCATCTTCCTACTTCACAGAGCCAACGTAAACAACTCTTTAACCGGAGACATCTATGAGGTTTACAGTGAACTCTGTGGTGAGGTAAGCGTTGAACCTTTAACACAACGCAGGGTTAGCGGCTTAATAAACGAGTTAGACACTCTTGGAGTGATAAACGCAAAACTCGTAAGCCTTGGAAGGCATGGTAGGTCCAAAAAAGTGCGACTAGCCATAACACCATCTGTTGCCAGTAACCAGCTTGGAGGCGACATTCACTTAAGCTCACTCCTGAACTATACCCCTAACTACCTACAAAAGATTGTTTAAATGCCCCGTCATAATCACTAACCATGTCTGAAGTTAAACCCTTGCGAGAACCGATGATTCTCACCGTTGAGGATGGGTGCTTCACCTCTCCTTCTGGGCAAAGAATGTTAAAAGCCCCCATTATCGGAGTTCTAACTTCAGGCACGTTCATAAACCGAGTAATTGCCTCAGCGATCGATGTCGATGGTTTAGACGTGACTTCTCGTATCATTGAGATGGGGGAAAAAGTGGGAAGGTCTATGAAAGTTATCCTTCTCCACGGGCTTCCATACGGAGGATTTAACATAGTCGACGTAACACGTTTATACAACGTGTTTGAACGCCCCGTAATCACCGTTATCAATGTTAAACCAGATCCCATCGCTGTTGAAGCCGCGCTTAAACTCCATTTTCAAGATTGGGAACACCGTATGTTTTTGATCAAGCATGCAGGTCCACCGATAAGGCTTGAACTACCAACTGGTTTTACGCTTTACTTTGAGGTTGCTGGTATGCAGCCTGAGGCGGCGGGTGGTTTAATCCGGAATACAACTTTCTTCGGGAAGGTTCCTGAGCCTCTAAGAATCGCGAAGATCATAGCCGATTCCTTCCCACCTCTAGATTATACAGTTATTTGAGTGAAGTCTAGGGGGGTTACCTGCAGAGTTTTGAGGTTCACAATCGGAATATGGGCTGGGGTTGGGTTTAACCCGTTTTTTCTCTGGTAGCTTGTTTGGCTCTGCCAGGTGCCTGAGTTTACAATAAGTGTTCCACGGTAGTTTCTATACTTGAAGATATGTATATGCCCTGCATGGAATATATCAGGTGGCTCCTCAATCAGAAGGAAATCCCTTCTTTCAGGGGCGATAGCTGTTCTCTGCCCGTAAATAGGAGACAGATGCCTCGCTTTTAATAAGAGTTCCATAGCTCCATCCGGGTTTTCAAAGGACGTGTTTGGAACAGAAGCGACAACATCGTCTAAACTCCTTCCATGGTATATGAGAACGGTCACCCCGTGAAGCCTAACGGTTGAAGGGTTGCCGAGCATATGGACATCCCGGCCTTCGTATAGAGGCGCAGCATACTTTCTAAGAATGGCTGGTTGCGGTAACGCTTGGCGTACAGCGTCATGGTTTCCAGGTATGGCTATAACCTCGATGTGTTCAGGTACCTGTTCGATGTAGTCAGCTACGACTTTATACTGTTCATATATGTTATAGATGTTAAGTTCACGTTCCTGCTCCGGGTAAACCCCTATCCCGTCAGCAAGGTCTCCGGCTATTACAAGGTACTTAACCTTACCAGATAGATCCCTGTATCCACTTGTTCCAAAATCGCCTTTTAACCATTGGATGAACCTATCGAAGAACTTTCTAAGGAACATTTTACTGCCTACATGCATGTCGGATAATAAAGCGGCGCAAACTTCAACATCAGCCTTTGCAGGCACCCGGTCGGGGAGGTCTGGCCAAGTGATCTCCGTCAATATGAGGGCGTCGCCTTCAACCTTCAACCCTGTCACGCAGACAACCTGGTCTAGAAAAACCCTCTGCACCTTCTCAATTAGTGAACGTTCTGCTGACGGGGTAACGATCGCGGCTATGCTTGACTGCAGACCCTCTAACCGCATCCTGATAACACCCTTCCTCTCCATCTTCTCAGCGACCATACCAATAGTTTTCACGGAGCTACGTAGAGGAGCTTCTAAAGCATCCCCGATTGAAACCGCGTCTCTAGCATCCATCCTTTTCCGTAAGAGGCGCTCTGTTCTCCTAAACCTATCTCGGAAATACTCTATGAAGTTTTCAAGCGAAGCCTCAGACCCAAGTTCGTTCGTAGGGTCGGATAAAACCTCGATCCTCGACTCAACTTCAATGGCTGAACCTCTGGTAACCTTTACCCCAGCCTCAGCAGGTTTAGGCGCCGCTTTTGAAACAACCTGTCTCACCGCCTCTTCCAAAACCTCCCTAGAAAGCCAAAATGATTGATTTCCTGTTTTCACACTTTCCTCGACAGCCCAGCTTACAACAGCCTCAAGGTCAACGATCTCAGGCAGATTACTAAGGAGGTCGAAGCCACCCTGGTCTACCTGATAACCAGATTTTAAAGCCGCCATTAAGGCTTTACGTAACCGCGCATCCTTATCCACAGCACTTATCTGAGACGTAGCTTCGACCCCCAAGCCTTAATGCGCCTTATAAAAACCATGATCTAGCTAGGGTTAAATAGCATTTCCCATCTAGAATTTCACTGTAGCTCCGGAGTCCCTGCCTTATATATCTTTAAAGGCTTTCAGATCGGATTCAACGAACATAGTGTTAACGTTGATCTTAAAGCCTACCTTGTACCACTATGACCTCCTTATTAACCCGCTTTCTTTTTTGGCAGGTGCCATATAGAGCCTTCAGCGTATTCTACAATGAATGCGTTTCCAACACTTGAACGCGTTTTAATCTCCTGACTAATATTCCAGAAATAATTAACTTGTATTTTTAATGAAACCATAACGTTCTAACACATCGATCAATATCAACTCCTGCCACACACTTTTAATCGACCTGTAATAACCCCTATGTGAAGTGTTATTTAGAAATCTAAACCTTTATACTTACGTCAAACAGTCATAGCAAGGGGTTTTGAATGAAGAGGGTTTGGATAACAGAGCCTCTTCCCCGTGCGTGTGTGGGGGTAAAAGAACTAGGAGGCTATGCCGTCACAGAGGTTTCAGATGTATTCTACGCCGTCATCCCATCGGAGAAGCTTAAGGTTTTTGACGCGATCATCATAGGGGATGCACGCCTCACGGAAGAATCCTTAGCCTATGCTGATAAACTAAAGGTTGTGCAGAAGTTTGGGGCTGGATACGACACGATCGCATTAGACGCCTGCGCTAAGAGAGGCATCTATGTATGCACTATGCCTGGCTTAAACGCCGTCGATGTAGCAGAGTACACGGTTGGCGCCATCATCTCTGCCCTAAGGGGTTTCATGAGGATGGACGACACCGCTAGGAGAGCGGCGTGGAGTGAACGCGCCATATTGATAGGTGAGAGGCTTAAGGGGAAAGTCGTCGGTGTCATAGGTCTAGGAAAGATCGGTTGTGAAGTGGTGCGTCTTCTAAAACCCTTCAACGTTAAGGTGTTAGCCTACGACCCTTACGTAAACCAGATGACAGTTAGAGAGCTCGATGTCACTCTCACGGATTTAAATAAACTCTTGGAAGAATCAGATGTGGTCACGATTCATACTCCGCTAACAGCGGAGACGAGAGGTCTGATCGGGTGGAGGGAGTTCGCGTTAATGAAGCCCTCTACAGTCCTAGTTAACACAGCACGAGGTCCAATCGTTGACGAGGAAGCCCTATACAAAGCTTTAAACAAGGGGAAGATTAGCGGCGCGGTCATCGATGTCTATACACAGGAACCCCTGCAACCGGAAAACCCTCTTTTAAAATTAAAAAACGCCCAGCTCTCAATTCACACAGCTTGTTGGACACGGCAGTTCTTCGAAGATGGGATGAAGTTCTGCGCTGAGAACGTGGTTCGGGTCTTCAACGGTGAGAAACCTAGAAACATAGTAAACAGGTTAGACTGATAACTTAAAGCATCATAACGTATTACAATGCAATTTTTAGTGACACCGTTTTAATCTTTTTCCATGCTTAGCACATAAGGGGAATTTTAAAGAATAACATGTTAGGCAAGCTTCAACATAAACTCGTTCATGGAGCGATATCCGACCAAGGGTAAATTTCCTATATGAACCTCTTTAAGGTGTTTTCTGGCTGTTTTGAAGCATCGCTCGATTTGCTCTATAGGGGTTACTGGGAGGTCCCTCATCATGAAATGCGGATGAAAGATAAGGAGGCTATAGGGAATACTAGGGCTGAATGTGGCTATGAACCCAGCGATCTGGTCAACTTCCACCTCGTCTACGTAACCTGGAACCATTAAAGTTGTGGCTGTGAGCAAGGGGAGCTCTGGACGTTGGTTGTAAAAACCATCATAAACCATCTTGAAGTTTTCGTAGGTACGCATATTCGAGACTCCGCTTAAGGCGTGGCTGAGGCTTGGATTGAAGGTTTTCAAGTCGAACTTAAGGTTGCCCCCGCTAACCAACGCGAGTTCAGCGGCTTCCTTCACCAAACGCGGGTTCCCAGCTCCATTCCATTCAAAGCAGATCCTAAGAACTCTCCTAGATCCTACGGTTTCAAGCACCTTCCTCGAAGCGTTTATGGCGAAGGGAAGCTGAGGCTCAGGGGAACCGCCGAAGAAGCACCAACAAGAGATCCTTTCATTAACGACGGTCGTGTCTACAAGATCTTCTAGGTTGGCTGAGGAGGCGGAACTCAAGTTTTTATGGGAGGCATTCTGGCAGAAGAGGCAGTCGAAGTTGCATCCATAGAAGAAGATGGCTAAGTTATAGTATCCATGCTCCGGACCTTTTCTACATGCGTACTTTGGGAAACCCGCGCCGGTGCCAGCTGGGCAAAACCACGCGGCGCAGCAGTTTGTAACCTGTGGGTCGAGGTAGTAGTGGAGGAGACCGAGGTTTGGCTTCACCTTTGCCGTCACTTTTCCCCTTGTATTTTCCCTAAGTCCACAGAAGCCTTTTTCCCCTACTCCCATATGGCACATATTTGAGCAGAGGTTGCATGGAATACCGTTTGGGTTTTTCGGTGGTTCCTCAGGGAGCCCTAAGCGTTCCCTTACGCTTCTATGGGCTTCCCTTATGTAGGGTAGCGCGTCGTCAGGTTTATCCTTCACACATCTAACGCAGACGCCGAGGCTTTCAGAGATCAACTCCGATTTTATACAGCATAAGCGGCATTCCTTAACCTTAACCTTTGGTAAGTAGGAAAAACTCAATTTACTCCCCTAATCCACACCCTCAATGAGGTGTCGAAGTGGGTTATTAAGGATCATCTATGTAAGGAAGGCTTCCGGGTTACGGCGCAGGTACTGGCACCCTAAAGTCTTCTTTTAAAGTCCCTAATGCGACATGTGTTATTGTTCTGTCAACGTACTCCATGGCTAGTAGGGCTTTCACAAACTTGCTAAGCTCCTTCCTCGTCTTAAATCTCGCTATTAGAATGGCATCGCTTGGGCCTGTCACATCGTAAACTCCATAAACATTCGGGTTTTTAGCAACCTCTTCCTCAACATCTACGAGCTTACCCTTCGAAACCACAACTTCAACAATCGCTACCACATCGTAGCCGAGCTTTTCAGCGTCCAAAACAGCGCTATACCCCTTAATTACTCCCCCCTTCTCTAGGTTAGTAACCCTAGCGGCTACAGTGCCTACTGCTAATCCCGTCCTCCTCGCAACCTCCCTATACGAAAGCCTAGCGTCAGACACGAGCTCCCTTACGATCTTAAGGTCCACCTCATCCATACGACGTACCACAACCTACTCTCTAAAGAAGAGGCGGAGGCTCTATATATTAAACGTTCTTCATCTACGCATCTGTGAATGCCTCGAGAGATTAAACCCTAGGATGTAACGTAAACATATACATGTATTCAGCCGGGGTCTGTTTAATGTCTTAAATACGCTTCATATCCTCGATTGGGATGAGTAAATGAGGAGCGAATGTGTCAACAGCGGCACCGGTCTCCCTTATGGCGGCGGCTGGTATGAGTCCTCCGATCATGGAGATCCCAAACCTATCCATACCCACTGGGACACCTAGGATAGGTTCATTCGGCTGTCCGAAGGCGAGGATTCCTCCCCACCCCTTCTCCTTTAAACCGGAGATGATTCTTTCCGTGCTCTCCTTAGCATCAGCTGGCGCTTCTCTTAAATTCGCTGGGAGCATTCCAGAACCTGTTCTAAGAACCCTGTTTATAGAGGTCATGTCCCTGTACACAAACACTTCAAGGGGTGGGATCGTCGTCCCTTCGTAAGCGATAAGCTCTACAAAGCGCACGGGTTTATGGTGTAGAAACTGGACGAGTCCGCCATAGCTCAGGAGGAGCGGGATACCTGCGTGTATAAGCACACCGTCGATCGTTAGGTTGCAGACTGTGAACAACGCGATCTTTCCTTTAGGAACAGAGATGCTCTCATACTCCTCTTCCTCGTCCAGAACCTTGATATACGGGGCTGGAAGCAGCTCAGCTTTCCGAAGCGCCCCTACAAGGTCGAGGGTTTGCTCAACCTGCGTCTTATCGATTATGGAAACGTTTGCAACAACCTTTCCCTCCTCCGTCGAGGGGTTGTAGGTTACGGCGTAGGCCATTGAAAGGAAGCGGGTGAGGACGAACCCCGTCCTCTGATACGCTAAGGCCCTGCTGAGCTCCTGTAAACCCGCGGGGGTTATGGTCCTCCCACTGCGGTCATGACCCTCAGTTAAACCCCTCTCATCTAACAGACGTAGGTGATACCTTATGGTTCTTTCACTTAGGAGGAAGCCTCTTCGCTGAAGCTCCCTTCTAAGCACCGTTGAGCCTACAGGTAGTCCATGTTCGCTTAGAGCCTTCAGGATCTCGATGTCCTTCCTACTACTTTCATTCGATGATGTCATATTAATACCCGTCTCTTTAAGGCTCTTAGCCGTTTCATATTAGCTGGGTGAATATATAAGAGGTGGTATGATAGGCATATAGAGCGTCGGCAATCGGCAACCATATGCCGTAAAATTTATAAGTCCCCCTCACTAAAAGTGTTGGCTCAAGTGATTCAATGCTGGTCCAGACGAATAGGACTGTACAGATGAGAAAGATAAATGAAGGCATGATCTGTTCAGGCTGCGGGATCTGCGCCGTAAGCTGTAGAAAAAGGAACATCCTCGTCGTGAACGGGGAAGCGCAGATAATGGATTTTAGATTATGCGAACAGTGCAAGGAATGCGCGAGATACTGCACTTTCGGAGGTATTCAAAACCTTCTTATCGAATGTAACCGTATGAGGTACACTCTTTTCCGCATGCGGAGACGGTAACCCTCAACGTAAGGGTTAGGCTGGTGGAAAAATGCCTGAAAGCTACCTAAACGCTAAATCGACTACGGGAACGGAAACGCGGGTGTTGGATATATGCCCGACGAGTGGTATGTGCCCGATATGTATAGAGGAGTGCCTAAGCCTATGCGAAATCGGGAAATCCGCGTTAAGGGGTAGAGAAGTCCTCTACCCAATCCCTGAGCAATTTGGGACAAGCACCCAAGCAGCGAATAAGGACCCTGTGCTCGAATGGTCTCACTTCCAGATCCTAACTGAACTCACCGGCGCGTATGGTATAGAGGCGGACCCTGACAAAGCCGTATTCCCCGCGGTAGACATTGAAACTGTCTTAGGTGGTATCCCCCTCAAGCTACCGGTCATCACAGCTGCTTTAGGCTCCACGGCTGTAGCCAAGAACTATTGGTGGGGAATAGCTGTCGGCAGCGCGATTTCCGGCACCATGCAGACCGTGGGCGAGAACGTGTGCGGCATGGACCCCGACGCCCAATTTACCGATGGAAAAGTGACGTATTCCAAGGATCTAAAGTTCAGGGTTGACACGTACAGGGAGTTCTGGGACGGTAAACACGGGGATATAGCCGTTCAGACGAACGTGGAAGACCAGAGGATGGGCGTTGATCTCTACGCTTTATCGAAGCTAGAGGTCGATATAATCGAGAGAAAGTGGGGGCAAGGGGCGAAAGCCATTGGAGGCGAGGTTAGAGTTAACGACCTAGACTACGCCGTGATGTTGAAGAGGCGGGGGTACATCGTTATACCGGACCCAGAAGACGCTTCGGTTGTGGAAGCCTTTAAGGCTGGAGCCTTCAAGTCTTTCGAGAGGCATAGCCGGGTGGGGATGATCACCTCGGAAGGCTTCCTCGAAGACATTGACTCACTCAGGGAACAAGGTGTAAAACGCGTGTTCCTTAAGACTGGAGCCTACAGACCTGAAGCCGTGGCGTTTACGATGAAAATGGCTTCAGAGGCGAAGATCGATGCGGTGACCTTCGACGGTGCCGGTGGCGGGACTGGTATGAGCCCTGTGCCCATGATGCAGGAGTGTAGCACACCAACGGTTTTCCTGGAAACACAGGTTCTGAAATGTATAGAAGTCCTGAGAAGGAGGGGTAAATACGTCCCGGATATCGCGATGGCCGGGGGATTCATAAGTGAAACCCAGATCTTCAAAAGCATCGCCTTGAGCAACCTTGGAGACGGCCCGCATGTGAAGACTATAGCCATGGCTAGGGCTCCGATAACAGCCGTTATGAAAGCAACTTACTTCACGGAACTAGCGGTTAGAAACGAGCTCCCCGAGGAGTTTAGAATGAGTTACGGTAACAAAGCAGACCAGTTTCTGATCTGTGCCACTGAGCTTAAGAACCGTTTTGGAAACGACTACTACAAGCTTCCACCTGGGGCTATAGGATTATATACATACTACCACGACAGAATAGAGACAGGGCTGAGGCAACTCATGGCGGGTGTGAGGGTGTGGAAGCTCAACATCCTAAACAGGGAGAACATAGCAGCGTTAACTGAAAGGGCTAGTAAAGTCACAGGCATTCCACTCCTCGAAGACGTAGAACAAGACCGTATAAACATGATCCTTGAAGGTTAAAGCATACAGCGGGGTTAGGCTTTCAGGAAGAAATTTTTTAAGTCTCAACGTGGATATTACGTTTTAGAGGTTAGGGACGGTTTTGATCCCTAGCAGTGATAAGGCACAATTACAAGAGTTGTTTAAGGAGAAGCTTTTAAACGAGGTTAAGCTGATCGTTTTCACACAGGAGACCGAGTGTCGTTTCTGCCAGGAAACACGGCAGCTGGTTGATGAGCTTTCCTCGCTCTCCGATAAGATTATGTTTGAATCCTATGACTTTGTCAAGGACGTAGATAAGGCTAATGATTACGGGGTCGACAAGATCCCGGCGGTGTTAATCGTCGGTGAAAGGGATTACGGCATAAGATTCTACGGGCTACCTTCAGGCTACGAGTTCGCATCCCTAATCGAGGACATCCTCGATGTTTCATCAGGGGTCACACATTTGTCACAGGAGACAAAGAACCGTTTAAAAACCTTAAACAAGCCTATACACATCCAAGTCTTCGTTACACCTACATGCCCATACTGTCCGCGAATGGTACGCTTAGCACATCAATTCGCCATAGAGACCACTTTTATCAAGGCAGATATGGTTGAAGCCGTCGAGTTTCCCCAACTTGTCTACAAGTACAGGGTTATGGGTGTACCAAAGGTTGTAATCAACGAGACAACGGAGTTCGTGGGGATGCTTCCAGAGGAACTCTTCCTCGCCCAAGTTTTAAGGTCTATAGGCTCACCGAGCATGGTTGTTTAGAAGGGTCGCATGTCTCGAATGAGCAGTTCTCAACACCCTCTGAAAAGATCTAGGGTTCAACTGAGTGTGTAGGATTCCTCCTTCGATTATTCCAATGTCTACGACTGCATCCTCTTCGGTTACACATGTGTGTTTTTTCCATGTTTTAAAACACGGCTTTGCTTACCGTGAAGCTCTGTCCAAGTTCCATAATCGCTTTTACCACATAGTTCCCAAGGAGGATAGCGTTTTCTAGTCTTAGTCTCACGCCTACCATGTCCCTTAAGACTTAGGGACCCCGCGTAAAAATTCTATATTTAGGCTCCTCCTCACTAAGCTCTTCTAGGATTCTTCTCCCAACAAGCTTCACTGGTTCATGGATCCCTGTTCTCTGTTTAAGCTCCTCAAATGACGTGAAGGGTTTTTTCTCCCGTTGCCCTAGAATAATCCACATGTACCTTTTACCAACTCCTGGTAGAAGTTCGAGGGCGTGCATCCTCGGCGTTAAGGCTTGGGCTCCGTTGAAGAACGCGATAAACCGTTTCTCCTGAGCTTTGACAGCTTTCTCAAGGACTATTGGAAGCTCTGTTTGGGCGGAGCTCGTTAGGTCCTTGTAGTCAACCCTACCGATGATATACGCGATCTTATACCTAGGGTCTCTCCCTATGTAAAGCCTCTCCCCCAACGCAACGGTTGTGTTTTCTCTTAACGCGGCTTCAAGTAACGTGAAGTATAACTCTCCAAGGAGTTGAACGACGCCGGCGGTTCTGTACATCCGTTGGGCTAAGCTAGGTCTACCGTGGGGGAGGTAGTCTAAGACAAAGGCGTATTCCTCGTACTTCCTTGAAATACCACTCTCAGCCAAAGCTGTTCCCCCTATACAAACTTTCTACAGCTTCCCTAAGGCATGCTATGCCTCAGTCAAAACGTATCTCTCCATGTTTCCTAGGTAAACATGGTAACCAAATATAGAAAGCTCTCATTTTTTCCTGTATACATCTAAAAGCTTAAGCAAAGCTGTAAGTTGCGCTGTAGTGATAAGCCTTCTTTTACCGCCGGCGAAAAACACACGGGCTTCCTCCACACTTTCAGGCATACAGTTAGCCAACTGCACCGCCCTATCCCTCTCCACATCAAACTCTGAGACAAGCCTATTCACGAGTTCTGAAGCTGCAGAAGCGTTGATTTTTGAGAATTTCTCCGTATAGTCCAAGGTTCTCCTCTGAAACTGGTCAAGCTCAGGCTCAAAAGACTTCAGTAACTCCCTTGCCTCAGCCACAGTGATCACCTTCTCCTCCTTCACTCTCCTCGACAAGGTTCCGCCTCAGGGAAGATCTTTCTTTAATGGTCTTATATGTTCAGGTCTCACTATAATGGTTTTCGTTGATTTCCCCACCTGCGTCTCAACAGTGTACGCCCTCCCCCTTCTCTCCAAGATCACCCCAACCTTACCTTGGTACCTTCTATGGGGCATACCCTTATGGGCGCTCGGGTTTATGTCTAATACAACCATGTCACCGGGTTTGTAATCGATTAGAAGGCGTGTAACCTGTAGACTTTCATCTCCCCTCCGTTTCCTGAGGAGGCTTCTGGTTCCCGCGCGGAATCCTTTAGAGCTTGGCGTATTAGGGTTCCTCCGTGTGCACGTGTACATCTAATTCCAAGCATTCCACCTTTTTATTAAGGATTTCCCTGATATTCGGCGTAACTCTACTCCCCTCCCCAGTGATGAACCCCCTCATGTACAAGCCGCCTTGACAGCTAACCCTCAACTCTATCAACCTTGAGCTCTGCGCCTGTATCTCAACCCCGTACACAAGCCGGTTTTTAACCTTCCCTAACCCTTTAACCGTTAACTGCCTCACCTCACGCACCGTCAAGGCCTTTCTCAACGCGTCAAGCTCCTCCAAGGTAACATCCGCCTCAATTTCTATGAGAGCTCTATAGGCTTCGTTAACCTTATCCACCAGCTTAACCTTCTTAACTTCATCCTTCGTCGAAAACTTAAGGTCTTTAACAGCGATTTTCCCCGCGTTTCTTACGTTGACTTCCTTCTCTAATGCCTTTAAGTCCACCAACCTTTCTCTAGGCCTCTTTACTTCTAGGATGAAGGGACGTCCGTTTCCAAGGACTAAGGTGTCAACTCCATCCCTCACCGCTGCGTGAAGCCGCACTTGCTCCCCCTTTGTGGCTTCCATGATGGGCTGCCCGATGAAGTCTTCAACAGATTCTCGAAGCTGTTTTCCCGTCCATCCGCATTCTTGGCACCCAGTTCCCCGGCAGCTTCGGCAAGGTTTCGCGGTTTGAGGAATTCCACGCTTCATTTTCAAGTAGCGTCCGAATACGTACAGCGGGTTTACGTTTACCTCAAGCTCCGCTGTGAAGGGGTTTACCACAACGAGAATGTCTGGCGTCTTGAACTCCACGGGTTTACCTAGGGTTTCACCAACAATCTTCCCTATCCTACGGCTGAACTCACCCTTGATACTCTCACCGAACTTCGCCCTCGCAAGGCTTCTAACTTCATCCTCCCGCTCCTCAACCCCGCTTGGGACCTTAACCCCGATGAGGAAGCTTCTAAAACTATAATCCTTAAGGGCTTCCATAACTGACGCGCTTACCTTATCAACTCCAGCGATAGTATCGTTGCAGAGATAGCATTTCTTCCCGTTTCCTCTCACTTCTAAACCGAGGTTTTCAATGGTATCCTTAGCCTCCCCTAGCATACCGTTAACGGCTAGGATGCGTAGAAGAGCGACCCCATCCTTCTTCCTTCCCTCCAGGACCTCCTTATGCCCTTCAGCGGCGAGTATGAGTTTAACCGCTCTCCCTCTAGCCTCATTTGTTGTACCATGGATGAGCATGGCGAACTGTCTACCGAGGCAACTGTCGCATAGTGGGTAACTCTTCAACAGTTCCTTAGAAACCTCGACGAGCATCTTTCTTCCTCCTTAATAACGGGGTTTAACAGATTTAAACGCGAACTCCTCCCATACTTTCTAAGGCTATTCCAGCATAACCGCCTTCCTCTTCCTCCCAGTGAACACGGTGATCTCCCTGTATCCCACGTTTCTCAGCAAATCGACGGCTTTATCGAAGCACCATCCAACCTCATCAGGATTGTGGGCGTCTGAGCCTAGTGTGACTGGAAGGCCCTTCTCAAAGCATAGTTTGAGGAATTCCACGCTGGGATAGATCTCATGCACCGGTTTCCTCAACCCTGATGTGTTAACTTCCACGCAGATCCCCGCTTCTTTGAAGGCTTGAACGGTTTCTATATAGAGCGATTTTATACCCCTTATCGGTTTATAACCGAATTTTTTTATGACATCCGGGTGGGCTATGACGTCGAAGAGCCCTGATAAAGCGGCTTCCTGTACAAGCTTAAAATATTCTTCGTAGAGCTCATCGATGTCTCGGCGCTTATACTCCGATATGTATCGTTCATCGTCGAAAACCCATCCGTTGATGCAGTGGACTGAGCCTAGAACATAGTCGAGTGGTTCACCTTGAAACGTGGATTTGATCACATCGTTTTCTCCTTGGAAGTAGTCAACTTCCACCCCGACCTTAACCTGGTATCTAGGAAACCGCCTCTGAACCGCCTCCACGGCTTTAATGTACAATGGGAACTGTTTAAGGGGCATGGAGTAGTCTCGGTTATCCATGTGGAAGATTAAATGGTCTGAAAACCCTATTTCATGTAACCCCCGAGCTTGGGCAGCCTTCACATAGTCTTCTAGTTCACCGACTGCGTGCCCACACATGGGTGTATGGACGTGATAGTCAACGAGTGCTTTTCCTCCCTCCATGGGAAATTTCTCCTTAATACTACGCGTTTCCTTTTGTTTCTGTAAACCTTGTCAACGGTGTCTGCAGAATCCTCTTTAGGATCTCCTTTCCCGTTTCCCACCGTAGCCTAACGATGTCTGGGAAGCTTCCATGCGTCCTATAATATGTCTCCAAGAACTTAACCGTCGCCTCATCTGAGGGATAGCCTGAGCCGAAATCCCCGTATACCGCACGGTAACCCTCTACGATTTCATCTCTCCGCGTCTTCGCCAAGATCGAAGCCGCGCTTACGATGGGATACCTCTTATCCGCATAGTTTTCAGCCACGATCTTAACGTTGGTCTTCAAGAATCTCTGAAGGAGGGTTTGGAAACTCCCTGGGCTAACGCTTGGGGCGTCCACGTAGGCCACATCGGGGTTAAGCTTTTCAATGATCTCAGCCATCTTTTCAGCTTCAAGTCGATTCAACCTCTTATACCTAACGGCTCCGTCGATTTCCCTTGGAGAAACCTCGATGAGATACGCGGCTTCAGCGGCTTCCACGACCTTAGCCCTTAATTCCATCCTTCTATGCGGGGTTAACTCCTTTGAATCTCTTACTCCAAGCTCGACTAGGGTTTTAACCGCTTCCGTCCTCGCTAAGACCCCGCATATAACCATAGGACCTATAACCGGGCCTCTCCCAGCTTCATCTACGCCCAGGATCTTTAAAGCGGTAACCCCCTTCACCTGTTCCTAAGTAAATTCAGGTTTACCTCGGTATTTCTCCCCGTGCGGAGGGTAAACCCCTTAGGAAAGGCATCCTCCTACCCTTAAGAGCCTTTATCATCTTCTTCGAATTCTCGTACTGCTTAACCATCTCCTTTACATCGCCTTCTTTTACACCCGCACCCCTAGCGATCCTGCGAACCCTTGAGGCGTTGAGAACCCGTGGGTCCTCCTTCTCCTCTTCAGTCATGGATTGGATGATCACCTTCCACTTGTCAAGCTTCGTCTTCGCCGTTTCCATCATATCCTCAGGGATCTTATAGGATACACCTGGAAGCATGGAGAGCACGTGCTCCAAGGGACCAAGCTTCTTCACGGCTTCCATTTGATCGTACATGTCTTTAAGCGTGAACTTACCAGCGAGGATGGACCTCGCCGTTTTCTCAGAGACCTCAACCTCAGCTTCCTTAGCTCTTTCCAAGAGCCCCTGGAGGTCTCCCATACCTAGGAGCCTACCGACAAACCTTGATGGGATGAAGCGCTCGATATCCTCAAGCTTTTCACCTACCCCTATGAACTCGATAGGTGCACCGGTAGCGGCGACCGCGGATAACGCGCCGCCGCCTTTGGCCGTCCCGTCGAGCTTCGTCACGAGGATTGAACCGAGCTTTGTAGCCTCGTTGAAGGCTTGTGCCTGTGCAGCCGCTTGCTGCCCTATGGTCCCATCGATGGTGAGGACGACCTCATCGGGTTTAATGGCTTCTGCGAGAGCCCGCATCTCCTCCATCAACCCTTTCTCATCCTTATGCCTCCCAGCTGTGTCGATGATGATAAGCTCGAATTTCTCTTGGCTAAGCTTTCTAAGCCCATCTTTAACCACCTTTATAACGCTTCTCTCCTCTGGGGTGCCGTAGACGGGGATTCTAACGGATTCCCCTAACTGTTTTAACTGGGCGTAGGCCCCTGGGCGATAGTTGTCGGCGCATATGAGAGCTGTTTTAAAGCCTCGTTTCTGGAAGAATCGGGCTACCTTCACGGCTGATGTGGTTTTCCCCGATCCTTGGATCCCCACAAACATCATGGTATTTAACCTACCAGCTGTAACCCTAGGCTGAGCCTGTGCCTCGCTTCCTAGGAGCCGTGTGATCTCCTCGTAAACAACCTTCACCACATGTTCTTTCCTTGAGATACCGGGTGGAACCGTTTCACGGAGGGCTCTCTCCTCAATCCGCTTCGAGAGGTCGATGACGAGCTTAACGTTCACATCCGCTTGGAGAAGAGCTCTCACGATGTCGTTGCACAACTCCTTCACAGCCATCTCATCTAAGGACGGGGCTCTAATGAGCTTCCTGATAGCTTCATAGATAGAGGAGCCGAGCTTTCCAAGAGCCATGAGATTGCCTCACGTATCCCTTAACTCAAGTCCATGAGGTTCTAATAAACATTGGCGCGCTGAGTAGCGATATCCCCCTGTAAACCCCTCTTTTTTCTCAAACGCCCCTCTCCTTCTCTATTCTTACTTTCATCTAGTCTTTCGCTGAGTCTTCACTTTTTCAAGGAGTTTTTTGCCCTGTCGATTATTCCAAGAGGCTTGCATAAAGTATTAAGATCTTATCAGTAGTTTCCAAATCTTTTCGAGGCTTCAACGAAGGTGACTATGTTTTCCAACGGGATTTCTGGTAGATCGAGGTCGTAGGCTGGGGAGAGAATGAAGCCCCCTTTACAGCCGACGGTTTTTATCCGGAGTTTAACCTCTTCTTCTATATCCTTTGGCCTACCCCATGCCCAGAGGGTTTGGGTGCCCACCGTCCCCCAGAAGGCCAGCTTATCACCGTACTCCTCTTTCAACCTTGTTGGGTCCATCACATCGGGCTGGATTGGATTGAGGACATCCACCCCTATTTCGATGAGGTCTGGGATAATAGGTTCGATGTAGCCGTCGCTATGGTAGAGAATAAAGATGTCTGGTTTTACCTTTTTCACAAACTGTATAACCTTTGCCATACGGTGTTTAAGAAACTCCCGCCACATAAGGGGGCCGATAATCAGGGATGTAGGGGTGCCAAGGTCATCATCCAGAGCTAGGATATCTATACCGGCACGGGCTAGGACTATAGCGTTGTGGATGAGCATGGCCGTCATCTGATCAAAAAGGTAGTGTGCAAACTCTCGATTGCGTCTCAAGTCTAATAAGAGTCGTTGAAAACCCCTGAGTCGCCAAGCCGTCTCGAAGACCTCACCCCCAAGGTGAGGCGGAACACCCATAACCGCCAAGCCCTCACCTTGGTACGTGCGTACTCTCTCAGAGAGGCCTTGGTAGCGAGAGGGATCAGTGATCTTAGGAAGTAGTGAAAGGTCAAGCTCCTCTATAGTTTGGGCTGTTGCAAAAGGCTCAGCCCCCGGGGTTTCAGGATGATAGCTCCACTCCCAGTAGGTGCGCAGAGTAGCCAACTCACCAATGTTTAACTTTTTCGGTAGACCTTCTAAATAATGAAGGAACGCTCTCTCTTCTTGCAAGGGTTGAAAACTAATGTAGCGGATATCTGTTTGGAAATACACATCTGGATCATCGTTCGCAATCTGTGGCAGAGCCATGGGGAAACATCCTAAAGCCATGGGAACGCGATCAGGTTGACCTTTGCCGAGAGCGGTAAACAGCCTATCACGGGATAGCATAATCGTTAAACTCCGTTGGATGGGATTCCTTGCTCCCGAATTTGATGAGTTAGGGAAACATGCATCTCCTCCGCATCAAAGTCTTCTTCCGATTTCACGCGGAGAGTACCGGTTAGCTCTTCACCTAAGCATAGGGCATCTATACTCAATCTTATCGTTAACTCTTCCACTAGGGATTTTCCCCTCTTTAACTCCAGAGTAATCACTTCGCCTATTCCGCCAACCCTTTACCACATAGAGAAATCAGTCAACACTCACATCGTCCTGAAGCTCTTAAAAGGATTTACCTTAAAAAAACTTAACTCTTCCTTATATTCTCAACCATTAAATATTTTTAATGTACTTATAAAACCAATTTTCATGAAGGTTTAAACCCTAAACAAAGACCAATAAATATACAAGGATGCCTCTGATCAGTTGTGTATGTAAGGATGGAAGTTAGGCTATGCTCGTAACAACCTGTGGGATCCTCGTCACGGACATCATCGCCGCAGGTTTACCTGCCGTCGCCACTCCGGGGGAGCTACTCTACACTCCCAGAGGTATCCATGTCAGTATTGGCGGTCACCCAGCCAACGTTTCCATAGACCTCATTAAACTAGGTTTACCCAAGGGGGAGGTAAGTCTCACCGGGCCCGTGGGCGATGATCCATTCGGAACCTTCGTCGCCAATGTGTTAAGGGAGTACAGTGTGGAGGCTCATCTCCAAACTGTTAAAAACGTTGGCACATGTAAAGACATGATCCTCGTTGTGAAGGGTGAAGACCGGCGTTTCCATGTAGACGTCGGTGCGAACATCTACCTAGACCAGGGGCTTGTGAAGGCTTGGCTTAGGGAGGAGAAACCCTTCCTATTCTATGTAGGCGCTACTGGTTTACTCGGGTCCTTCGACGATAAATTAGCGGAAACCTTGGAAGAGGCGAAGGGTCTTGGATGCGTCACATTCGTGGACGTTGTGAAACCTTATCAGAAGGGATGGGACTTCCTCTTCCCAGCCTTCAAATACATGGACCTTTTTCACTGTAACATCGATGAAGCCAAGAGCATCACGGGAAAAACTGACCTATACTCAGCGTCTCAAACCCTTATCCAAGCAGGGGTTGGAGTAACCCTTGTAACCTTGGGTGAACGCGGGGGCTACGCAAGGGCTAGGACCTTCCGAATAGCTTTTCCAGCGTTTAAGATTAACGTCGTCGACCCATCTGGAGCGGGAGACGCCTTCTGCGCGGGGATCATCCTAAAACTCGTTGAGGAACACCTGAGAACGAGGATTGAAGAAGGGAAGCCGCGGTTGGTCTCCGTTGAAAAATGGGTTGAAACCCTAACCTTCGCCGCCGCTGCAGGTGCTGTCTGCTGCATGGCTGAGGGTACAACCACATCGGTTAGCAGAGTGAACGTGGAGAAGTTGCTGGCTGAGCAAGGTGATGACTTCCACGTACAACTTAACCCTTAAACTCCTTCAGTGTACGTAGGTCAAGATCTTGGCTCATGGATCAGCTTAGGTCAGCTCGTAAAGCCTTAAGAAGTCTCCATCCTACCTTTTTTAAGGATGCGTTTTACGAGGAGGCATGAGCTAGGCGTGAGCTTTTCAATCGAAAATGATTACGTGAAATATGTCATCGATGGAAACGGGAGGAATCTTCACTTCATAGACAAGCGGACGGGTGTAGACTACTGCCTCCGAACCCCTAAGATGCCCCTTGCCCGTGTGAAGAAGATGGGACGGGAATACGATGCCTCACGGATCTCAACTACTAACGGGCGGATAACCGTCCAATTTGGTAGATCAGGGATCAGCGCTGTCATAACGGTGAAACCGCAGAGGCATTACTTCGTCATCGAGGTTCTCTCCGTCATCGGCGGAGGTGTGGAGGAACTGGTCTTCGCCAACCTTCACCTCACGCTTCAGGGGAAACCAAGAGAACCTTTCGCCGGCTGTATACTGGCTTTGAACCTTCAAACGAAGGTAGAGGATCTTCCTCGGGCACAGAGCCGTTTACGCGCTTCATGCTATCCAAGATTTAGCTTCGCCGGAGCTAAGGCAGCCCTCATCGGGTGCCCGCAGGAAGAGCTACGCCAAGTTATGAAAGAAGTGGTGAGCGATGCCCTGGAGTTGCCGCACTCCCCCCTCGGCGGCCCTTGGGCGATGGAGCCTGAGATTAACAGAGGGTCCTACCTCTTCAACTTCAAAGACCTTTCCGAGGAAACGGTAGACGACTGGATCAAGTTGGCTCAAACCCTTGGGATGAACCAGATAGATTTCCACGGCGGCGTTTCCTTCCGATTCGGTGACTGCCAACCCAACCAACAGACATATCCCCGTGGACTTGCAAGCCTGAAAGCCGTCGTTGACAGACTTCACGCGGCTGGGATAGCCGCCGGCTTACATACCTACGCGTTCTTCATCGCAAAAACCTGTCCTTGGGTGACACCCTTGCCTGACCCCCGTCTCGGCAAGGACGCGACGTTTACCTTAGCAAAGCCACTTACTCCGGACGCTCCCTACGTGCCTATCGTTGAATCGACGGAGAAGATGTCCACTATCACCGGCTTCTTCGTACGTAACAGTGTCACGCTTCAGATAGACGACGAACTTATCACATACTCCGGTATATCCAAAGAACCGCCGTACGCCTTCACTGGCTGCCAGCGGGGAGCCTACGGCACTAGCGCCACATCACACGTTAGTGGAGCGAAGGTACATCATCTCAAGGAGTGCTTCGGGCTCTTTACACCCGATGGCGACTCGACGCTCCTTACTGAGATTGCGGCGAAAACCGCGGAGACATTCAACGAGTGCGGATTCGACATGATGTACCTAGATGCACTCGATGGAGAAGACATCCTCGGAGGGACGGAGAATGGGTGGCACTACGGTTCCAAGTATGTCTTTGAACTGTGGAAGCGGCTGAAGAAACCTGCGCTGATGGAGATGAGCACCTTCCACCATCATCTCTGGTTCGTACGCTCACGTATGGGTGCATGGGACCATCCGAATCGCAGCCACAAGAAATTCATAGACCTCCACTGTGCCGCCAACGAGGAGTGCCGCCGCATCTTCCTGCCAGCAGAACTGGGCTGGTGGGCTTTCAAGACATGGTCAGGGGCACAAGGTGAGCCCACCTTCAGCGATGACATAGAATACCTCTGCTGTAAGTGCCTCGCAACCGACAGCGGCTTCGCTCTGATGGGGATTACCCCTCAGAGCCTACTGAATAGCTCAGCCCTGCAAAGGAGTGCCTTCATCACGAAGAAGTACGAGGAGTTGCGACATGCAAACTACTTCCCAGAATCTGTTAAGGCTAAGTTGAGGGCCTCAGGCAATGAATTTAAGCTTATCCAAAACCCTACTGGGAAATGGCAGTTCCAGCCTGTCCAGTACATCAAGCACAAGGTGGAGGGCATCGACGGATGGAGCGATGTCTGGCAGATCAGTAACAGGTTTGCACGACAGCCACTGCGTCTACGCATCGAGGCGTTGATGTCAGCGCAGCATTATGACACACCCGAAGGTTTAACAGTGGCTGACTTCAGTGACCCATGTGAGTTCACCGACCGTGCCGTCGAGTGCGGCGTTACTGCCGAGATTAAGCCATCCTCAGATGTAGTGAGGGATTGGGCTTTCAGCGGCTGTTACGCCGCTTTAAACACGTGTTCAGAAAATGTATCTGAAAAGACACAGATGGATGATAAATTCTCGCTCATAGACCACGGTCTACGCAGTCGCCGCGCACGGCATTCCGGATGGGCTAAGGTAGGGAAGAGGTTCACACCCCCCCTTAACCTCAGCGAAAAACAGGCTTTGGGTGTGTGGGTGTACGGCGACGGTCAAGGGGAATTGTTGAATTTTCAATTGGAAAGCCCGAAGCATATCTCCGGAGGAATCGGCGACCACTACGTGATCATCGACTTCAAAGGTTGGCGTTACTTCGAGTTGATCGAACCAGAAGGGGAACGTTTCGACGACTACACATGGCCCTACGGTGAACAGGTCTATCATATCTACCGTGAAAGCGTGAACTTTAAGCATGTTGAATCCCTCAGTCTCTGGTATAACAACCTCCCCGTGGATAAGCCAGTCACCTGCTTTCTAAGCCCTATCAAAGCCATTCCTCTGATGCAGGCGAAGCTTAAGAACCCCGCCTTTACCATCGGCGGAAGGACGGTCGTTTTTCCCGTAGAGATGGAGAGCGGCTGCTATCTGGAATTCTACTCAGTCACCGACTGCAAACTGTATGGACCACAGGGAGAACTAATATCGGAGGTGATGCCATTAGGTGAAGTGCCTATTATCGAAGAAGGCCTCAATCAGCTGAGCTTCATCTGCGAAGCTTCACCTAACATCAATGCACGCGCACGTGTTACAGTGATAACCGAGGGTAAACCACTCCGAGATTGATTGATCACTGTGTAAAGGAAAAGGGAGAACGCGAAACCGTACCACCTTCTACAGTTATTCCTATAAGTTTAAACCTTTATGGTCTACTATCTTCAAGGTTAAAAGAAGTTAATGCGTGGTTTAAGGAGGATAAAAACCATGTTAACGAAGGAAGAGTATAAAGCAGCGCAGAGAAGGGCTTTACCGTTTTTTAAAAAAGCAGGTATTGTACTTACTCCAGAGGAGAGGGAGAGGATAGAGGTGGCTGACTTTGGTTTAGGAGAACTAGCCCACACAGGGCTGCAGCTTCTCACATACGTTAACACAGAGAGATGCTGTGCCAAGGAGCTTGTTCTATTCCCGCGGCAAACCTGCCCTGAGCATCGCCACCCTGAGATCAACGGGCGCTTAGGTAAGGAGGAAACCTTCCGCTGCCGTTGGGGTACGGTATACCTATACGTTCCAGGGGATAAAACGGCTAAACCTCACAGCGTACCTCCTAAAGGACGGGAGAAGTACTACACTGTATGGCATGAGGTTGTTCTAAAACCGGGGCAACAGTACACACTGACGCCTGACACCCTTCATTGGTTCCAGTCAGGGGCTAAGGGCGCCGTTGTATCGGAGTTCTCAACGAAGAGCGTGGATGAGAAGGATGTGTTCACAGACCCGAACATCCAACGTATAACGAAGGTCGTGAAATAGCTTAACCACAGTGCATGATCACTACTTTGTGGGAGTCAGGAAGACTTGAGTGAGGAACGGTGCTGCATGGTTAACTATATACGACAAGCTACTCTGGGTACGAGAATGTCAGACTCCAAGGTATATTATGGTAGCGGCCTGGGAAAGGATTAAAGCGTAAACAGTTTGAAGTATAAGCGCTTACTCGTGGCTAAAGAGTTAAGTACAAACCTGAGACCTTTCAATGAGAAGTGGAGGTTTAAGGGATTGAAGGTTGATGAAGAGCTTCTTAGAGGGGTCATGTATAAGACCGCTGAATCCATCGACCCCGATTCGCATATCATAGCCCTTTACTACCTTGAGGGGAAGGCTTCCTTAACCAAGATGGCTGAGGAAACCGCGATCGAGTGTTCAACGGGTACATGGACGGTGGTTGGGTACGAAACCCTTGAGCTTAGGAAGCGGTACGGGGCGAAGATCCTGAGGATAATGGGCTCCGAAGGTGCGTGCTACGTTCAAATAGCCTACGAAGCTTCCAACTACGACCCTGAAGTCGGAGGAATCACCTGCCTCCTCTCAGACATAGCGGGTAATTTATACGATATGAAGATCTTGGACAACGTTAAGCTAATCGACATAACGTTTCCCAAGTATTGGACTAAGGCATACCCAGGACCCAAATTCGGCGTAGCGGGAACACGGAAACTACTGGGACTTGAAGGCGCCGAACGACCCTTAATAGGCGCGATAACTAAGCCTAACATAGGACTTGACACAAAGACGTATGCGCAGCTCGCTTTTGAAACCGCGAAATCCGGTATAGACTTCATCAAAGACGATGAAGCCCTCGTTAATCCCAAGTACTGCCCCTTAATGGACCGCGTAGTCGCAGTCACTGAAGCCTTAGACAGAGCGAGGGAGGAGACGGGGAAGAAGGTTTTGTACGCCGTTAACATAACCACCGCTCCGCATAGACTGGTTGAGTTAGCGGAGAAGGTTTTAGGAGCTGGAGCGAACCACCTGATGGTATGCATGGCCTACACGGGTTACGGCGGGGTACAAGCCCTAGCTGAAGACCCCTCGGTGAACGTACCAATCCATGTCCACCGCTGCGGTCACGGAGCCTACACCCGAAACCCCAAGCATGGAATTGACTCCTCCCTCATGTCGAAGCTTGTACGCCTGTGCGGCGGGGACCAGCTTCACGTGGGAAGCGTCGCTGGCAAGTTCTACTACGACACCTTGGATACTATGCGCTGCCTTTCAGCGTTGAGGGATGAATGGGGTAGTATAAAACCTACGCTGCCCGTGTCCTCTGCGGGGAATCATCCAGGCAACATCAAGGCCAACATGGAGGTTATGGGCAACGACATGCTCTTCCTAGCAGGCGGCGGGATTCACGGGCATCCGGATGGGTCAACGGCTGGTGGGAGGGCTATGATGCAGGCCGTTGAAGCCGCGTTGCAGGGAATCCCGGTGGAGCGAGCCGTCGCCGAGTACCCTGAGTTAGGTAAGGCTGTTGAGAAGTGGGGGTATGTAAAGGCCTGGTAAAGCAAAGCGTAGCGTAGGGTGTTCCTTGCTCAAAGAGGGTTAACAGTGACTCTTGTCTCTTTGGCTGGCATGTTGAGGAAAGCCCGCTGTGAGGGATACGCTGTTGGAGGCTTCTACGCTTGGAACTTGGAGCTTGTCCAATCAGTTGTAAACGCGGCGGAAGGTGAGTGTTCACCAGCTGTGCTTCTTATCAATCAAACGGGATTGAACTATGCTGGTCTTGAATACTACGCTGCCTTCGCCAAGAAGGCTGCTGAGAAAGCAACGGTTCCCATAGTCCTACACCTAGACCATGCTCAAAACCTTGAATTGGTAACGCAGTGTATCCGCTGCGGCTTCTCATCTGTGATGTTCGACGGTTCCGCTTTCCCCCTTGAAACAAACATCGAGTTAACGAGGAAGGTTGTTGAAGCTGCACATGGGGTTGGCGTATCTGTGGAAGCTGAGTTAGGCAGAGTTCCTAGAGCTGGAAACGGGTTACCAGTCGAGGTATCGGAGGCCTCTATGACTGACCCAGATGAGGCCCGTCGATTCGTGGATACAACGGGGATCGATGCGTTAGCCGTCTCCGTTGGCACGGTACATGGTTTATACAAGAGGTATGCAAGGTTGGACTTTAACCGCCTTAAAAGGATAGGGGATTTAACCGATGTCCCCTTAGTTCTACACGGTGGGACAGGTATCCCAGATGATGCGGTTCATAAAGCCGTCGAGTTAGGTGTGTGTAAGATCAACGTTGGCGAGGCTTTAAGACGAGCTTATCTGAATGGGTTGAAGGGGGCTTTGGGAAACAATTCAGGGAAAAATGATGTGATGGATGTTCTAGCATCTGCGAGGCTTGAAACAGAGAACGTGGTACGGGGTAAGATGAGGCTCTTTAGATCCGCTGGGAAAGCAGATTAAGTAGACGGTGTCAGCCTCCTTGCACATCCGTATACAGCCTTATCTCCGCGAACATCTCTCTTTTAGCTCTACATATTGGGCATATGTAGGGTGGGTCTTCACGGAAGACTACGTACCCACACTGTTTGCAGTACCATAACCTAAGCTTAATACCTGAAGCTTCTTTAACAACCTGAGTCGCGGTGTCGGAAGGCTTTTCACCGGTAAGCGTTCCCGCAGCGAAATCGTAGACTCTCGTCTGCTTTTTTAAGGGTCTACGCTCTGGAATAGGCGACATCGCGGTGTCGCCTTCGGACATGTCTTTTCTAACATAAAGCGTGCAGTAACAGTATCCATACTCCAATACATCTGGGTCTCGGTAGTCGCAGGGACATACTATGTCCCGGTCGAACTCAAGTTTGCCGGAGGCAAGTCTACAGGGGCATGTGGGGTAACCGTAACGCTCTTCGTTCTGTCTGAGTCCTTCAAGGAGGGTTCTAAGCACATTAGGGTCTGGGTTTAGGAAGTAGCCACGGTTTTTAGCGTCACTTTCAGCCCTCTTCTTCACGCTTTCAACCGTCGTCAAATCTTTAAAGCCTCCTTTAAACGGGCTTTATTGAAACCGTTAATCAAGACCTCGTCGTCTATGATTATTACTGGGAAGGAAAGGCTTCCACCCCGTTTCAGAATATCTCGTCGGATCTTCTCCCAATCTTCTTTGCTGCAAAGGTCCACATCCACATAACCGTATTCAAACTCATTGTTTTTCAGGAAATCCTTTGTCAGTTTACACCAACCACATGTGCTCAGTGTGTACATGAAGACTTTATGCCTTTGGTTCTTACCTGGAACTTTAACAAGGTCCATTTTACTCTCCTCCAACCATCTAAGGCTCCGTAGGATATAATCGTAACGTAGGGAAAGGCGGAGAGAAGGCTACATTGCACATTGACATCGAGGTTTTCAACTATGGACGCCTTCATTTAGGAAGGATAACTCCTTGGAAAATAGAATATGCGGAGTGATTCAACTATGGGAAAGATGAAGGTTTGTAGCGTGGGGTTCACGTAAGTTCTTATCCTTCTTTATAGGATTATTAAGTGTAATAGGTTTAATGGGATGCCGGTGGGTTTGAGGAAGGCGGAGCTTCTGCAGTTAGCGGATGAAGTTGCCGCTGTAGCGCGTAGACGTCTCGGATACAATTATGCAGGGGTCCTTTTTCAATGGTCAGCCGCGTTTTTATCAGATGAATCGGACGGGGATGTAGGCGTTGGAGACGCTTTGAAGGTGCTTTTTAAAGCCTACGACCGCTACGTGGATGGGTTAGATAAGGGAAGCAGGGAGTCTCTTCACATTCTTAAATGCTATATACTCCTCGACCTTGCCAAGCTTAAACCTGAGTTTGTCCCACGTAGGCAAAGGTTCCTCGTGAGGCTTAGACTCCTATCGCATGATCTACGTAGAAGGGTTAAACGCAGGGATGGCTTCGAAGTCTCCAAGCTTTAGCTTTCTAACTCGATCTGTTCAAGCTTTTCTAGGGCTTTCTTAACCTCTTCCTGAAGCTTTTCAAGCTCCATCTCAGCCCGCGTCCTCGGCGGAGCTTCCTTCTCAGGGGGTTTAGCACCCTTCACACGTCTCTGCGCTGAGGGTGGCGGCGTTGGTCTCGCTCCAGCCGTTTCCTCGGGTGGGGCTATACCGGGCATCGGTGTGGGTGTATGTCCAAGCCTCGTTCGAACGTTGTGAATCCTCTTATCAAGCTCCGTGAATTTATCGTAAAACATCTTTACAAGCTCGCTTTGACCGACCTCGAGCTCTCTTAGGTCTACGAGCATCCTGCTGAAGGACATACGCTCCTCTAAAGTCTTTACTTGGTCCTTATAGCGTCCGGCGAGGGTGTCCCTTTCCCCCTCGGAGATCTTACCCCCCGCTTCAGCCTCATAGATCTTCGTTAACGCATACTGGGCGATGTCTCTCTCAACCTCTAGAAGCCTCAGCTCCTTCCTAGCGTTTTCAGCCTCATCTGGGCTTATGGTTATCTGAGGTTTCATGACGGGAAGCCCTTGTTTAGCTACATCCTCTTCTATGGAAGCCTCCTTAGGCTCCTCCTCTTTCTTCCTGCGAAAAAGCTTAATCATCTGGAGCACCTTTAACCGCGGGGCTTCCCTCTATCATGAATCCATCAAGGTTGAATATATAAGTTATGAGAAGCCTTAAAAAACCATAGGCACACATGGGGGAAGGAGGGTTCCCCATGGATGTCTTGGAGGTTAGGATGGATTTCCCCATCGTTGATGAGAAGGTGTTCCTTAACCACGCCGGGATCTCGCCTTGTCCAAGACAGGTTAAGGAAGCTATGGAAGCACACCTCTGCGCATGGGCTACAATGGATCTTAAGCTAGATGAGATGGAGGAGGCGCGTAGAGTCTTTGCCACGCTCATCGACGCTAAACCCGATGAGGTAGCCCTTATGCCTAACACATCCATGGGGATCAACACGGCTGCACACGCCATCGATTACCCGAAGAGTTGTAACGTTGTCACAACGGACTTAGAGTTTCCATCAGTTGTCTACCCCTTTCTCAGCCTTAAGAGGAGTAGAGGTGTTGAGTTGAGGGTTGTTAAAAACATCGGTGGAAGGATAGCGTTAGAGGATGTGGAGCAGGCGGTTGACGACCGTACGGCTCTCATAGCTATAAGCCATGTTGAGTACGGTAACGGTTTCCGAAACGATTTAAAGGAGCTTTCAAAGGTCGCTCATGAACATGGCGCGTACATCCTCGTTGACGCCATCCAGTCACTGGGCGCCCTTAAGGTTGATGTGAAGCGTTTAGACGTGGATTTTCTAGCCTGTGGAGGTTACAAGTGGCTTATGGCACCCTTGGGAACGGGCTTCCTCTACGTTAGAGAAGAACTTGTTGAGAAGCTTGAACCTTCCTACCCTGGGTGGGCGAGTGCAACTCCTGAGGCTATAAGGAGCTTTGAAAACAGGAGCCTAGAGTTAGCGAAGACCGCTACGCGTTTTGAAACGGGCACCGGGAGCATCATAGGCTTCATAGGGGCACACGCGGCTGTCAACCTTATCCTAAGAAGGAGTGTTGAGGTGATCGAGGAACGCGTCCTCGCCTTAACCGGCTATCTCATAGAGAGGTTGAGGGAAATAGGCGCCGTGGTGCAGAGTCCTTTAGAGCCTGAATCACGTTCTGGAATCGTGAACTTTAAGGTCGGTGACCCTGAAGCCTTGGTTAAACGGCTTCAAGCTAAAGGCTTCATCGTTTCAGCGCGGGCTGGTGGAATCCGTGTTTCACCCCATTACTATAACCTTGAGGAGGAAGTTGACCGATTCACTTTAGAGGTAGGGGAAGCGATTTCATAGGTTCTCGTAGCGTTTAAGCTCCCAATCTGTCACGTATCTTTGATACTCACTCCACTCCGCCTTCTTGATCTCGAGGTACTTCGTGTAAACGTGTTTTCCAAGGGTTTCAAGCATGAACCGGCTTTTCTCAAACTCCTCTACGGCCTCTCCGAGGTCTGCGGGTAAGGTTTTGATGTAAAACCTGGCGAGTTTCTGGTCGTCGAATTCGTAAACGTCTTCCTCAACGGGTTGAGGCGTTTTCATTCCCTCCTCTATTCCCTTAAGCCCCGCTGCGAGCATAACGGCTAAAGCCAAGTATGGGTTGCAGCTTGGGTCTGGGCATCTGAGTTCAAGCCGCGTGGACTTTTCCCTACCCCTACTGTAGGTTGGAACTCGGATTAACGCGGAGCGGTTTCTCTGTCCCCAGCATATGTAAACCGGGGCTTCGTATCCCCGGACGAGGCGTTTAAAGCTGTTCACGGTTGGGCATAGAACCGCCGTTATCTCCCTTATGTAGTTAAGCTGCCCAGCCATGAAGTGGTATGCGAGCTTCGACAGCTTATACGCGTCCTTTGGGTCGTAGAAGAGGTTTTGCCCAGCTTTGTCGAAGATGGACTGATGCGTGTGCATTCCGCTTCCGTTTACACCGTACATGGGTTTAGGCATGAAGGTTGCGTAGAGGCCTCGGTTGAAGGCAACGGTTTTAATCGCCTGCTTCACCGTCATCACGTTATCCGCGCTGTTTAAGGCGTCGAGGTACTCAGTATCGATCTCGTGTTGACTCGGCGCGCATTCATGGTGACTCATCTCCACATGGATACCCATCTCCTCGAGGGTTGTGGTGATCACGGCTCTAATATCGGTTGCCAGGTCCCTTGGGCTGAAGTCGAAGTAGCTGGCTGTGTCGTGGTACACCCTGTTCTCCTTGAGGAGGAAGAACTCGATTTCAGGACCTGTTTTATACACGTAACCCATCTCTGAAGCCTTTGCGACGAGGCGTTTAAGTATATACCGTGGGTCTCCTTCAAAGGGCGTCATACCGGGTTCCTTCACGTCGCATATGATCCTCGCCGCCCGCTTTCCATCCCTGAGCCATGGGAGGATCACGTATGTTGAAACATCTGGGACTAGTACCATATCGCTTTCATGGATGCGCGTGAATCCTTCTATGGAGGATCCGTCGAACCACTTCCCGTGTTTAAGGCTGTCTTCAAGCTCTCTAGGCGATATGGTCACGCTCTTTAACTGCCCCAGAATGTCTGTGAACATTAAGTCTATGAAGGCTACGCCGTCGCCTTTAACCCGCTCCATAACCTCCTCCCTGTTCATCGAATATCCCCTCGCATGCACTATTGACTACTTAGATAAAAATATTTTGAACATCTATTCGAAAAAAAGCCTGTTTTTTAACCTTCGAGGAAAAGCTCAGCCTGCTAAACCCAGTCATTGAACATGAGGGCTCGCTCCTTTACGATTATAAGGCGTCATAATTTCGGGCTACGGGTCACAGGGAAATCTTAACCTTCTTTCATTAAGAAGGTTGAAATTAAGACTGTGAAAACTCTCTTAGAGTTATGAAATAATTTAAGAAGACATAAAACGAGTATTTAAGTCACACTTCTCCTTTCCAAGTTTTTTCATAAACCTTCAGTAGGTTTTCCTTGGTAAATTGGATTGGGCTGTTTCGTCTGGGCTGCATGGTCACTGTGTCCTCAGCCATCTTTTCTAACGCATCGAAAGGTACTCCAAACCCTTTAAGGGATAGAGGTACTCCAAGCTCTTGATATAATTGGAGGAGCTTCTTTATCAAAGCTTTAGCGTTCCCTTCATCCGTTTTTTCACGGTCATAGACTCCGGCTACCTGGCTTATCGCAGCCATCTTTCCCACTGAGGTAGGTAAGTAGAAGTCGAGGGTGTAAGGTAGGGCTAATGCTACGGCTAAACCGTGTGGTATATTGTAGGTAGGCCCTATCGTTTGACCTATGGAATGGGCTAACACGATTCTCGGGTTGTTAAAGGATAGACCGGCTGTTGTGGCGGCTACGGACATGTGGTACCGTGCTTCCAAGTCGTAACCGTTAAAGGTGGCTTTTTTCAGGTACTGGAAGATCCATTTTATAGCCGCGAGGGCTAAGGCATCTGTGAAAGGCGTCGCCCATAGGGAGATCATGGCTTCTACGGCGTGAGCTAACGCATCTATCCCCGTATACGCGGTGAGCTTGGGAGGCATTGAAACTGTGAGCATCGGGTCGACTACGGCGATGTCGGGTATTATAAAATTGCTCGCAATGGCTCTCTTAGTTCTCTCATACGCGATAACGGTGAATCTTGTCACCTCGCTGCCTGTTCCGCTGGTGGTTGGTACGCAGATAAGCGGCAACCCCTTCCTCTGAATCTTATCCTCGCCTGTATAATTCGATATGGGCTCGGGGTTCGTAACCGTGAACGATGCTATCTTAGCTGAGTCCATGGCGCTTCCTCCACCTATTCCTAACACCGCATCGTAGTTGCGCTCCCTAACTTTACTCGCCAGCTCTTCTAAGTTGCTTAAAGAGGGTTCCCGCGTACACCGGTCATAAACCTCTACTGTTACGTTGCGGAGTAAACCCTGGATTCTGTCCACGTAGCCTAGCTTAACCATACCGGGGTCCGTAACGATCAAAAGCTTTTCACTGTTCAAAGCCGCGATTTCCCCGCTTATCGCAGATAGGGAGTTGAAGCCTAGGAAAGTTTTTTTCGGACTCGTGAACACCGTTATTTGCTGCATTGAAGAAGGAACAGTCAACTTACTCACTTCGAATCCGTAGTATTTAGTTTTGCTCATTATAACTTTTACCTAAGACGGTTAAGCTATCGTAGTAATCACTCAACCATAGTATGTGACATACTTGCGTAGCGTATATTCAGTGTAGATGCGGCTTCGTAAGATGCGTTAGTGGAAGGGAAGTGGGAGCGAGTATTTTGGAGATACTTGAGAACGCTTGATCACGTGTTAATTTAAGGCTTCTAATAATTCGTCTTCACAGGTGGCTTCTTCACGTGTTTCTACGAATCCTTTTTCATCGTTTAAAGGCTCCTCAATGGGTATGAGGCTTTCAATAAGCTTTCTATATGAAAGTTTAGCCTCTTTTTGCGTCTCTCCGACTCCCATCATTAAAGTTGCAACCTCGGATTTTGATGGAATGTGCTTGATTTAACTTTACAGGAATATAAGCCTTTCCGAGATCGAGGTTTACAAGGTGTAAACCTGTGTTTTTACCAGTAAGCTGTTATAAGACGTAATGTTTAAGGTGTTAACTTATTAATTTATATGGTGGCTAAAGATGCAGCAGATGGAGAAATCGGAAGCAATCTTGGAAAAGAAAAGATTTACCCCCTCTGATATCTGGGAAAAGATAGGGATCACTGAGCACCAGGGAGGCATCCCTGCTACGCAGCGGTTAATAGAATTATGCAAGGTTACTCCAGATCAGAGCGTACTGGATATCGGATGTGGAACGGGTTATACCTCATGTGTCTTGGCAAAAGTATACCGGGTTGCCGTTTCCGCGTTAGACGTCAACTCTAAGATTCTAGGGCAAACGAAGAGTAGGGTTAAAGAACAAGGTGTTAGCGATAAGGTGACAATTGTTCGCGGAGATGCCTGTGAACTTCCCTTCCCCTCGGATGCTTTCAGTGTTGTAGTCGTTGAATCTGTGCTGGTTCATGTCTGGGACCGGAGAAGAGTGTTTTCCGAAGTGTACCGGGTTTTGAAACCCGGCGGCGTCTTCGGTGACAATGAGTTAACATGTTTGAAGCCGCCTCCTACGGGTTTACGTAACTTCCTAACGGAGTCGATGGGTATCGTCACGCAACCGTTGCAGGAGGATGAATGGAGGGCGCTCTTCAGGGAGGCTGGGTTCGTAGACGTGTCTTCAAGTGTTTACGCGATGAATGAGTTGGTAAGCTTCACCAGTCACATCCAAGTTGATGGTTTTCGGAGATACCTATCCGCTCTCCGTCAAAGTCTTTTAAATCCTACTATTAGAGATACATTTTTCAGGAAAGACATGTTGAAAGCGGCGCTTAAGTTTTCATCGTATGTTGGTTACGGTTTATACGTTGGCAGAAAAGCTTGAGTACGTTGAAGTCACGGTTAAAGGAGAATGCATACAGCTTTCCAGACGCTCCTACGAAGTAACATTGGATGAGTAACAGTGAGGATGATAAGCCAGCCGCATCCTTTGTTTGGTAAGCTTCAGGGTATGAAGCGTATCAAAGCTTAAAGCTTCGCCGCGTATCCTTTGCAGGTGAAGGTTAGCTTTAGTGGCGGTGAGATGGATTTTGAAGCCTACGGTTGTTTCTAAGACTTGGAGGGGGCATGGGGACTTTGATGAAGCCTTTAGAGATTACAACGTTGACTTAAGTGATTCTGGCGTCGTAAAACTAAGCCGGCGGGTGCTTGTCGCTGATGAGATCGGTCGGATCGGTCGGAAAACAAGGGAGCATGTCCAGGGACG